>NZ_JBEPDM010000002.1:333704-437697 GCF_040300305.1 Streptomyces sp. NPDC000410 | reverse complement strand
GTTCCTCCCCGAGACCTGGGATGCGTCCTCGCCGAAAGCCGATCCTGCCAAGGTCGCCCGCCGCACCAAGTGCGGCATCCCCGCCGGAACCGGCCATGTCGAGAAGTGGCAACTTGCCCTGGACATGATCGACGAGACACGGTCCTGGGGCCTGGACGTCCCGCTGGCCATCGCCGACGCCGGATACGGAGACACCGCTGCGTTCCGCCTGGGCCTGCAGGAGCGAGGACTCCATTACGTGGTGGGCATCTCCAGCAGGGTGACCGCCCACCTGGGCAGCGCAGTGCCGTCCATCCCGCACTACAGCGGAACCGGCCGCCCGTCGGCAGCGCGATACCCCGACCCGGCCCAGAGTGTGAAGCAACTGGTCATCGATGCCGGGCGGGATGCGGCCAAGGGGGTGCAGTGGCGCGAGGGCTCCCGTTCGGGCTCCGGCCGCAGTGGTCTCAAGCGGATGTACGGGCGGTTCGTCGCCTTGCGAGTCCGTCCCGCCGGCCGGGAGATCCGCAAGGCCGTCGACGGTCCGGAACTGCCCGCTTGCTGGCTGCTGGCCGAATGGCCCGCCCAGGAACCGGAGCCGGTCCAGTTCTGGCTCTCGGACCTCTCTGCGGACACCGCGCTGACCACGCTGGTGCGGCTCGCCAAGCTCCGGTGGCGGATCGAGCACGACTACCGCGAGATGAAACAGGCCATGGGCCTGGCCCACTTCGAAGGCCGCACCTGGACCGGCTGGCACCACCACGTCACCCTCGTCTCCGCCGCCCACGCCTTCTGCACCCTCCAGCGACTGGCCAGAGCCCCAAAAGGAACGGCGCCGGCCTGACCCTCTACCGGATCGTCCGCGAACTGCAGACCCTCCTCGCCACCTGGACCGGCGCCTGCCCCACCTGTCACCGCGACATACCCGCCCCAATGCCAACCTGACCAAGCCCTACTAGTGCGTGTCCGGTGAGTCACTCATGCCCCACCGGACAGCCCCTAGCTAGGCCGCCGTCCAACGGCAACCCCAGTTGATGTGGACACTTCGTGAAGCGCGATCATGGGGGCATGAGGAACGAAGAGGCGAACGGCCCGGTGGCGTGCCCCGGATGCCAGACGCGGGAGAACGTGCCAGTGGCCGAGGCACGTACAGACAAAGGGGGACGGCGCGAGGACCTGACGACCAAGCTCGCTTCGGCACCGAAGGACACCGGTAACGGCTGCATGCACGTCGTCGAGGGCATCGTGCTCGCCTTGGTGGCCGGCCTCGCCGGGAAGTATTTTGCCGACGAACGGGACCTGCCGTGGCTCACGGCAGTTGGCGTCGTCGTCGGGGTACTCATCGTGGTGGCCACGATCGCCATCGTCCGTGGCGAGACCCAGAACGCACGGCGAGCTCCAGACGGAGCGGCCCGTGCGGCCGCACTCACCGCCGAGGCACGCTTCTGCTACACCTGCCAGGGCGTATTTTACCCGTCCGGGCAGCCATCGCCGGGGATCGTGACGCCGGAGCAGTTCCGCCAGCATGTGCGGACGGCAGCCGGCCAGGGTCTGTCCGCCCCTGACCCATCGGACAGACCCTAGCCGACGACGGCGATGCCGAACGGGCCGTTGCTGCCGCTGAGGGAAATCGTGGCGTAGAGCGTGCCGTCTGCGGTGTTGATCACCGACACCGTGCTGTCGGAGAAGTTGGTCACGTAGGCGCGAGGGCGACGCTGTTCCAGCGCCACGAACTGCGGGCCGTTGCCGACACCGAACGTTCCGATCGCCTGGTTGGTTCGGGTGCTGAACACCGACACGTTGTCGTCGCCGATGTTGGCCACGACGGCGCGGGAGCGGCGCTGGTCCACTGCCACCCCCTGCGGGCCGTCCCCGACGTTGATGGAGAGCGGAAGCACCTGGTTGGTGTTGGTGTCGATGACCGACACGCTGTCGTTGTTGAGGTTGGTCACGTAGAGGCGGGCACGGCGCCGGTCCTCCGCCACCCCGGCAGGTCCGTCGCCGGCGCCGGTGATGGTCGTGACCAGCGCGTCGGTGCTGGTGTCGATCACCGTGACGTCATCCGAGCCGAAGTTGCCCACGTAAGCGCGTGCGCGGGCCGGGTTCACCTCGATCGCGGTCGGCCCGTCGCCGGCGTTGAGGGTGCCGATCACCTGATCGGTGCTGGTGTTGATCACGGACACGGTGTCGACGTTGCTGTCGGTCGTGTAGGCGCGGTTTCGCCCCGGGTCCAGTGCGATCGCGTTCGCGCCGCTGCCGACACCGGTGATGGTCAGGTCCACCTGGTTGGTGAGGGTGTTGATCACCGACACGCTGCTGGGAGCACCGCCGTTCGCCACATAGGCACGGGCGCGGGACACGTCCACCGCCACCCCCTGCGGGGCGTCGCCGACGTTGATGGTGGTGATCAGCTGATTGGTCCTGGTGTTGATTACCGACACGGTGTCCGAATCGCGGTTGGCCACGTAGGCGCGATCGCGCGGCGATTGGGTCTGAGTCGCCGAGGCGCTCGAGGCCACGGCGGGGAGGGTCGCGGTGCACAGCACCATCAGGGCCCCGACCGCCCAGGTGCGTCGCCGGTGGCGCGGCTGCCTCGATCTCTGGTTCGCGGGTCCTTCGGGAACAGACGTGGTGGTGTGCCCATCCGAGGTGGGGGGCATGGGCGTCTCCTTGCTGTCGCGTCTCGCCTTTCGACAGCATCCTGAGACGGCGATGCCGCGCCCCGCCGCCCGGCGGCGGCCGAACGGCCGCGCTTCGCGGCCGAACGTGTAACGCGAGAGCCCCTCGGGATCTCTCCCGAGGGGCTCTCGTCCGTGTCCCACTCGCCAGGACGGCCTGCTAAGCCGTTCTTTAGAACTCCCGCCTGGCCCACGACGCCAGTTCTAAAACACGGCCTAGGGCCTGTCTCTTGGATCAGTCTCACTCCGCCTTGGCGCTGGCATCTGTGTGAGCGGGCCGATGGTCTGCACGACACCTTTAGGCTCGTCCCATGACAGAGTCGCCCCTCACCGAAGCTGAGATCGTCGAGGCCGAACGGGAACTCGGTGTTTCCTTTCCCGATGAGTACCGGGTGTATCTGCGCGAGGTGAGCGCCGGCGGGGCACTCTTCCGGCTTGAGCGGACCGGGCGTGGTTGGTGGTGGGCTGGGAACGATGAGGGGCGGCGCGAGCTGCTGGCTACTCCCTTTCCGCATCCCGACTCCTACGTCGGCGCGGACGACGAGCTGATGGCGCGTGAGCCACAGCCTGAGGCGTTCGAGGACGATGCCGCGTACCGAGAGGCTCGGTGTGCCTGGGACGACGAGGCCGACAGGTTCGAGGACCTGAAGACGGCCGGTGCGGTCGTCATCCAGGAGCATGGCTGCGGCTTCTCCACCTTGTTGGCCCTGACCGGCTCTCTGGCTGGCACGGTTTGGTGGGATGGACGGGCTACCTGTGACCTGATCGTCCCGCTGTCCTTGGATCACGTCGGCGGCGCCCAGCCCGTTCAATTCGGGCAGTGGTTGGATTACGGTTCCTGGGCACTCTTGCCGCCGGGCTGGGGGCCATACGTTCCCCCAAGTCCTGTTATTCACCGTTAAGTTTTGAGTTTGTGGTCAGCGTCGGCTCCAGATAAGGATGCCTGCGAGGTGCAGTGCGGCCTGGTAGGCGATCGCGAGCTTGTCGGTTCGTGTGGCCAGGCCGCGCCACTGCTTGAGGCGGTTGGTTGGGTAGGCCGCGCGACGAGGTACCTGCCATGTGCAGGCCCTTTTCCGCACGGCCCCCCTCCGAACCCGCCGTACGAGTTTCCCCGTAACGGGCTCTCCAGTGACCTATTTCGTGACGCTACCGGTTGGCTTTCCTGAGTGGATCGTGTCATGGCAGCCGGTGCAGACAACCAGAGTCTTGCGCCGTTTCTTCACCATCGCCTGATGCCATTCGGTAGGCGGCTCTACCCTGTCGAGGTCAGCGAGTTTTCGGATGTGATGCACCCGCACGTCTTCCGACGTCCCGCATAGCTCGCACTTCCCCTTCAAGAGCCGGGTAATAAGCTCTTTTCTGGGGTGAGGGTTGGCCGCTTGACGGTCCGTGAGGACCGCTGCCTTCTGTCGCGTCAGTGAGATTCCGCCGAATCGTGCGACCAGTGGCTTCCTGCCTGTGCTGCGGGGGACCTTAGCTTCGAAGCATGTGCGGGGCCCATTCGGTGTCTCGATCTTGGCCTTGTAACGGGCCGCCATCTTGGAGACCGTCGAGCCATGCTTCGCTGCCAGTGTCTTGAGCAACGAGGTTTCCATGGCCCAACGCAGCCGATGCAATCGGCATACGTTGCCGGCCAGGAGGTAGTACTGGACGATGCCCCGGTATTCGGCCCCGTAGACGTTGACGATGGTGTAGTCGTCGTCATTCAAGAGTTGGGGCCGGTGCGCGGGTTTTCCGCGACTGAGGTATGGGGCTGCCTTGTCTCGGATCACCTTTGCTGGCACACGCAGAGCAATCGAACCGTTAGCCGTCCTGCGGCCTCGGGTTGCCTGCCTGTCGTTGTGTTGCACGGTGATCTCGTATCCGAGGAACGATGTCGCACCCTTACGGGCATGGGTGATCAGTGTCTTCTCTGGCGATAATTCCAGCTTGAGGTCTTCACGAAGGAATACCGCGAGACGACGTTTGATCTCCTCGGCCTCGGATCTCGGCCCGATGAACCCTAGAAGGGTGTCATCGGCGTATCGCACATAGCGCAGTCTCCGGAAGCCCGGATCGTTCGGATCCACGCTGGGGATACTGCGCTGCTGCTTGCGAAGTGACCGGACCTCGGCCCGGTCTCCGCGCCTGCGGGCGCGTGCAATCGCGTTGACCACCTCCAGGTAGGCAGGGTTTCGCGCCCTGCTTCGCCCTCGGGTGTAGTGCGGAATTAGAACCTTCTCGACAAAGCTGTCCAGTCGGTGCAGGTAGATATTGGACAGCAGCGGAGAGAGTACTCCGCCTTGAGGTGCCCCGCTGAGCGTGGCACCCCAGGTCCAGTCTTCCATGTACCCGGCCTCAAGCATGTTGCGCACGAGTCGAAGAAACCGGCCATCGTGAATTCGTTCTGCCAGCGTCTCGATGACGACTTGATGGTCGATCGAGCCGAAGCAGTCAGAGATATCGCCTTCGATGAACCAGGTTGTACCCGTCCAGGTATTGCCCACCTCCGTCAAGGCGGTGTGGCAGCCCCGTTTGGGTCGGAACCCGTGGGAGCGGTCGGAAAACTGCGGCTCGAAGTACGCCTCCAGGAGGAGCCGCATCACCTCTCCGACGAGCTTGTCCGACCAGGTTGGCAGTCCAAGCGGCCGGGTCTTCCCATTCTTCTTGGGAATGTTGACTCGCTTGACCGGGCTGAACCGATAGCGCTCGTGACGCATCGCATCAATGATGCGACCGATCTTGCCCAGCGACATGCCATCCACGGTTCCTTGCGTAACTCCCGGCGTCATCGCTCCCTTGTTGGAGTAGATGCGGCCGTAAGCCACCAGATACAGCTGGTGATTGAACATTTGTCGATACAGTTCACTGCACGGCAGACCACGTCTGCCGCGCTCACGAAGGATGCCTAACACCGTGTCGGCACTCTGCATTTCGCATACCTCCCGGTCTCGTTCGCATCCAGTCACCTGTGCCCCTTCGCCCTGCGAGCGGCTTTCCCGCTCTCCTTGGCAAGTCGTTACTCCTGCGACTACTACGGGCACTCCGTCGCCCTAGGGTTCGCACCCCGTAGGCGATCCCACGTTCGTCCTTGTTGTACGTCATAGCGTGACGTAGGCGCCCCACTCATCTCCTTCAATGTCCTCATTGGACATCGTCCCATGTCTCGGAAGGTATGTCGGCCATGCATCAAAGCCGTCACAGGACATGGCATCGGTTTCAGTAGCCTTTCCGATGGATGCGAACTTTCATCGACTGGAGATTGGGGTTCAGGCAATCCAGCTTTCGCCTTATCACGCGGGCCCCTCAGCGCACCGTCCCTGGCAACTGAGCCCGATCGCTGATTCTCTGGCATGCTCTGGTCCCCATCACCTTTCGGATCCAGGTGAGCCATCAGGCCCAGGAATATCCCTCCAATTCCTCCCGGCTGAGCCGGGGATACAACAAGGCGCCTCGTGGCGCACATGCACCGTTCGACGGTGTTGCGCCGCTTGTATGCCTCGCGGTCCAAGGCGGGTGGGCGGCCTCCGTGGCGGCCCTTGCGCTTGCGGTTGGCGATCTGGTCGGCGGGCTGCGGGATCACCGCCCGGATGTTGCGCCTGCGCAGGTACTCTCGGATGGCCCGCGACGAGTAGGCCCGGTCCGCCAGGACCACGAGGGGCCGGATGCGCGGTCGGCCGACCGCTCTGGGCGCAGTGCGGCCATGACGTGCTCGAACGAGGGTGCGTCGTCGGCCTGGCCCGGCGTGAGGACAAAGCACAACGGGTGGCAGCGGCCGTCGGCGGCGAGGCGGATCTTGGTGCTCAGGCCGCCGCGGGAGCGCCCGATCGCATGGTGCCGGGCTCGCCGGCCGGGGCCCCTTCTGACGGGCCCCCGCCGCGCCCTGGTGCGCGCGCACGATAGTCGAGTCGACGGAGACGACCCAGTCCAGATCACCCTCGGCATCGGCCTGGGCGAGCAGGGCGGTGACGACGCGCCCCCAGGTGCCGTCGATCGCCCAATTCCGCAGCCGGGTGTAGACGCCCTTCCAAGAGCCGCATTCGGCGGGCAGGTGCACCCACTGCGAGCCGGTCTGAAATTTCCACGCGATCGCGTCGATCACCTGCCGGTGATCGCGCCACCGCCCTCCCCGCTTCGGTGTCCGGTTCGGCAACAACGGCTCTATCCGCGCCCACTGCGCGTCCGTCAACGGCACGACCGGACCAATGATCGCATGGTCGGATCGGCGCGGCCGGGAGGATCAGCCCAGCCCTGAAGGCCGGTCAAGGTCGAGCGCCGGGGCTGGCCCCAGGTCGAACTCACAGATCTCCATCCCGGCGAACGAAGTACTGTCCTGGCCGAATTGAAGCCACACGCGGGGCGCCTCGTCGTCGAGATGAATCCAGGTGCTGTCAGCACAGTCAGCCGGAGCCGTTCGAAGGTAAGTGCAGGTCGGACTGCACCCGCACCACCCGTGGAAACGCAACCCCACCACGGCCTGGGCCATGGCGGACTCACCCTCAGAGACCAGCGCCGCATCGAGGAACGACACCAGCGCGGGATAGACGTCCGCAAGCAGCGGCGGCTCAGTCTCGGTCACATAGTCAGGCCAGCTGTCCCCAGCGCGCCCCAGTCTCGTCAGCACCTAGATCCATAAGAAAGGCCCTAGACCCGCGCATCCAGCACCCGGCCGTGCTCACGCTGCTGGAGCGGTTCGGTTTTCCGACCCAGATCCGCAAGGCGGGACGGCGACGGCTGACCAGCCTGCTCCGGCCGAAGGCACCGCGGATGGCCGGGCGGCTGGTGGAGGACATCTTCACCGCGCTGGACGAGCAGACCGTCGTCGTCCCGGGAACGGATGCTGCCGCGCTGATCGTCCCGAGCCTGGCCGGCTCACTGACCTCCGTTCTCGAGCAACGCAAGCTGCTGGCCGGGCGGATCGAGGAACTGCTGGAGAGCCACCCTCTTTCGACGAGGCTCTCCTGAAAAACCTGGCTCAGGGCTCGCGCGTGCATCGGGTGGACGCCTTCGAGGAGGGCGAACGGACGCGCCGACTGTGGCGGATCACCCAGACCAAGCGATAGCCGACGGCGTTGTACGGCGGCGTGTGCGCCGACGGAGCCTTCGGTCAGGCCACCCAGCCTCCTGCGACCCTTCCATTTCCTCGTGTCCCCTGAGCGTCCACTGGATCTTGCTTTTTCGGCTCCGCTGCGTAACTTCCAGCGGCCGAGCTTGTTCTGCATCGCCGCAGGTCAGAGCCTTGGCAGGAGCGTCCACGCGCCCGCCGGGACGCCTCAAGCGGTACTCGTGAGCAGCGGATTCTCTCCGTTGGACCCGAGTTTGTGACTCAGAGCCACCGGAGAGACGTTTCTGCAGGTCAGGGCACATTACTGGTGGGGCGGGTGGGACTCGAACCCACGGCCGACGGATTATGAGTCCGCTGCTCTAACCGGCTGAGCTACCGCCCCTAACGGCGCGTCGCGCACATTTGTGCGCGCCGTCTGCCGCAGCATAGCCGCTCATACGATCTCCTGCCTCAGCTGGTCGGCGTCGCACGACCATGAGGACTGCGCTGCCGCCTGCCCGGTTCCACCGGCAGTCGAAAACATGGGAAAAAATGGAAAGAGGACCCCGAGGGGTCCTCTGTTCCGCTTCCGCTCCCCCGGCTGGACTCGAACCAGCAACCCTCCGGTTAACAGCCGAATGCTCTGCCAATTGAGCTACAGGGGATCGCGCTCCCCCGACTGGACTCGAACCAGTAACCTGCCGGTTAACAGCCGGCTGCTCTGCCAATTGAGCTACAGGGGATTGCTGCGTGTGCACCGAACGTACCTACCTGGGGCTTCCCGGGCGGCGCTCGCTCGCTGCGACACATACATTAGCGCAAGCAGGGGGGTGCTCCGCCAATCGGTTCCCCTCGTGACCTCGTGACCTCAGATCCCGGCGCCGGGGACGGCGCAGGCGAAGGGTGGCAGCGATGCGGTACCGGCTCACGTTCATCACCGGAGTGGCACTCGGGTACGTGCTCGGGACGCGGGCCGGCCGGGAGCGTTATGAGCAGCTGAAGAAGTCCGCACGGGAGTTCACGCGGAATCCCGCCGTCCGCAACGCCGCCGAGACGGCGGCGATGACGGGCCGCGAGGTCGCCGGCAAGGCGTACCACGCGGTGAGCGAGAAGGTCGGCGACCGGATGCCCGACTCGGTGGCGTCGCGGGTGCGGTCCCTGCGCGAACGGAGCCAGGGCGGCGGCGAGGACGACTGGGGCACGAGCAATACGTAGGCCCTTGGCCGGGCCGGGGGCGGTGGAGGATCGCGGGCCACGGGCCCGGGGGCGGATCCGTGTGGGCCTGGGGGATCCTGGCCCCGGCCGCGCCGACACGGGACGTGGTCCCGGGTCGGGCCTGTGTACGCCGCCCCGGCAGGCCCGGGACCACCCCGTGCGCGATCCCGGGCCCGGGTCAGTGATCCCGGTACCCCCCGCGTCACCCATCCGGACCTCCGGGCGGGACCTTGGGGGGTGGGACCAGGGGAGTCCCGGACAGGAGCGCGACATCTATCGGCCGACCCTTGGCCAGGAGCTGGCCGGAACCTGGTCAGTTACCCGGGCCGGGCCCGGAGCAGCGGCGGGCGTGGGGCAGAATCTGACGGCATGGGGATAGTCGCCGGGCTGGACAGTTCGTCCGCATTCACTCGCATCATCGTCTGCGACACCGACACGGGCGCCGTGCTGCGCCAGGGATACGCGCCACATCCCATCGAGGCGAAGGCGAGCGACGTCGATCCACAGGCGTGGCTGCTGTCGCTGGGTGAGGCGGCGTCGGGCGGACTGCTGGAGGGCGTGCAGGCCATCGGCGTGTCCGCGCAGCCGCACGGGCTGGTTCCGCTGGACGCGGCGGGGAGCCCGGTGCGGGGCGCACTGGTCGGGAACGACAAGCGGGCGCAGGTCGCGGCGGCGGATCTGATCGAGGGGTTCGGCGGGCGGCAGGCCTGGGCCGAGGCCGTCGGGTGTGTGCCGCAGTCGGGGCATCCGGTGGCGAAGCTGCGCTGGCTGGCGCGGACCGAGCCCGAGGCGGCGCAGCGTACGGCGGGACTGATGCAGCCCCACGACTGGCTGGTCTGGCAGCTGCTGGGCCGCCCGGCGCGCAGGACCACGGACCGGGGCGCGGCGTCCACGACCGGCTACTGGTCGACGGGTACGGGGGCGTACCGGCCGGATCTGGTGGAGCTGGCGCTCGGCCACCAGGCGGCGCTGCCCGAGGTGCTGGGTCCTTCCGATGCCGCCGGGACGACGCCGGAGGGGCTGCTGATCTCGGCGGGCACGGGCGAGACGATGGCGGCCGCGTTCGGGCTCGGGCTCGCGCCGGGGGACGCCGTCGTGTCGCTGGGCGCGTCGGGTTCGGTGATGGCCGTGCACCACGAGGCGCTGGCCGATCCGTCCGGGATGATCACGTCCCTCGCGGACGCCACGGGGATGCATCTGCCGGTCGTGTACACCCTCAACGCGGTACGGGCGTTGCGCGGCACCGCCGAGCTGCTGGGCGTGAGCGACCTGGAGGAGTTGTCGGCGCTCGCGTCGAAGTCGACTCCGGGCGCCTCCGGGCTCGTTCTGCTCCCCTATCTGGAGGGTGAGCGCACCCCGCACCTTCCGCACACCGCGGGCACCCTGACCGGGCTGCGGCGCGAGTCGATGAAGCGCGAGCATCTGGCGCGGGCGGCCTTCGAGGGCATGCTGTGCGGGCTCGCCGACGCGCTGGACGTGCTGCGCGGGCGGGGCGTGGAGGTGCGGCGGGTGTTCCTGCTCGGGCAGGCGGCCGAGCTGCCGGCGGTGCAGGCCGCGGCCCCGGCGATCTTCGCCGCGCAGGTCGTCGTACCGCAGCCCGCCGACTACGCCGCCCTCGGCGCGGCCCGCCAGGCGGCCTGGGCGCTGGGTGTGGCACAGGGGACGCTCTCCCCGCACACCCCGCCGGCCTGGCAGGGCGCAGCCGCTCAGGTCTTCGAGCCGGGCGATGAGCTGGCGGTGGGGCAGGCGGTGCGTCAGCAGTACGTGGCGACGCGGGATCAGGTGCACCCGGGGGCGTTCGGCGCATGACCCGGGCGGCGGCGTAAGGCGTCCGGGGCGGCGGCGTGCGGCGTCCGACCGCCCCGGACTCTTGACCGGGGTTTGGCGTAATCCCTTGGGCGCCGACGAGCGTGGTGTCGGAAGATTGGGGCGACTCCACGATTTCGCCGACCCGACCGAGAGACACGACGCGTGCTCATCAGACTCCTCCGGACGTTCCTGCGTCCGTACCAGAGACCGCTGGCCCTGCTGGTGGCGCTGCAGCTGTTGCAGACCAGCGCCACCCTCTATCTGCCCACCCTCAACGCGGACATCATTGACAACGGTGTCCTCACCGGCGACACCGGCTACATCCTCACGTACGGCGCCCTCATGATCGGCGTCAGCGTGATCCAGGTGGTGTGCAACATCGGGGCCGTGTTCTACAGCGCCAGGACCGCCGCCGCGCTCGGGCGGGACGTGCGGGCCGCCGTCTTCGACCGGGTGCAGTCGTTCTCGGCCCGCGAGGTGGGGCACTTCGGCGCGCCGTCCCTCATCACCCGGACGACCAATGACGTCCAGCAGGTCCAGATGCTGGTACTGATGGCGTTCACCCTGATGGTCTCCGCGCCCATCATGTGCGTCGGCGGCATCCTGATGGCGCTCGGCCAGGACGTGCCGCTGTCGGCGGTGCTGCTCGCGGTCGTGCCGGTCCTCGGCATCTCCGTGACGGTGATCGTGAAGAAGATGCGGCCGCTGTTCCGGACCATGCAGGAGCGCCTCGACACGGTGAACCGGGTGCTGCGGGAGCAGATCACCGGCAACCGGGTGATCAGGGCGTTCGTGAAGGACACCTACGAGGAGAAGCGTTTCCGCGTCGCCAACTCCGAGCTGACCGACGTCTCCATGTCGACCGGCCGGCTGATGTCGCTGATGTTCCCGGTCGTGATGACGGTCGTGAACGTGTCCAGCGTCGCGGTCGTCTGGTTCGGTGCGCACCGCATCGACAGCGGCGGGATGGAGATCGGCGCGCTGACCGCGTTCCTCGCCTATCTGCTGCAGATAGTGATGGCGGTGATGATGGCCACCTTCATGTTCATGATGGTGCCCCGCGCCGAGGTCTGTGCCGAGCGCATCGAGGAGCTCCTCGGGACCGAATCGAGCGTCGTACCGCCGGTGCGGCCGGTGCGGGAGCTGGCCCGGCGGGGGCATCTGGAGGTGCGGGGCGCGCACTTCCGCTACCCGGGCGCCGAGGAGTCGGTGCTGCGCGATGTGGAGCTGGTGGCCGTGCCCGGTGAGACGACCGCGATCATCGGGTCGACGGGCAGCGGCAAGTCGACGCTGCTCGGGCTGGTCCCGCGGCTGTTCGACGTGACCGGCGGGGAGGTGCTCGTGGACGGTGTGGACGTACGGGAGCTGGATCCGGCGCTGATGGCGCGGACGGTCGGGCTCGTGCCGCAGAAGCCGTATCTCTTCTCGGGGACGGTGGCGACGAATCTGCGGTACGGGAATCCGGACGCGACGGACGACGACCTGTGGCACGCGCTGGAAGTGGCCCAGGCCGCCGACTTCGTACGCGACCTCGACGGCGGGCTGAACGCGCCCATCGCGCAGGGCGGTACGAACGTGTCGGGCGGTCAGCGGCAGCGGCTCGCGATCGCGCGGACGCTGGTGCAGCGGCCCGAGATCTACCTCTTCGACGACTCGTTCTCGGCGCTGGACTACGCCACCGACGCGGCCCTGCGCGGCGCGCTCTCGCTGGAGACGGCACAGTCGACGGTCGTGATCGTCGCCCAGCGGGTGTCGACCATCCGTGAGGCCGACCGGATCGTGGTCCTCGACGAGGGCCGGGTGGTCGGGACCGGACGGCATCAGGAGCTGATGGCGAGCAACGAGACCTACCGGGAGATCGTGCTCTCCCAGCTGACCGAGGCGGAGGCTGCCTGATGGCCGGTCCTGGCGGACGCATGATGATGGGACAGTCCGGCGAGCGGTCCATGGACTTCAAGGGCTCGGCCAAGCGGCTGCTGCGGCAGCTCGCGCCGGAGAAGCGCACGCTGTGGGCGATGCTCACGGCCGCTGTGCTGAGCGTGGCGCTGTCGGTGGCCGGGCCGTGGATCCTGGGCAGGGCGACGGACCTGGTCTTCGCGGGGGTTGTCGGGCGCGGGATGCGGGAGGGCGCGACGAAGGAGCAGGCCCTCGCGCGTATGCGGGAGAGGGGCGACGCGAGGCTCGCCGACATGTTCTCCGGCGTCGACTTCACCCCGGGCCAGGGCATCGACTTCGACGCGGTGGGGAGCGTGCTGCTGGCGGCGCTCGCGGCGTTCGTCACCGCGGGGCTGCTGATGCTGGTGTCGACGCGGCTGTCGATCAGGGTGATCAACCGGACCGTGTACCGGCTGCGTGAGGACGTGCAGACGAAGCTGTCGCGGCTGCCGCTGTCGTACTTCGACAAGGCCAAGCGCGGCGAGGTGCTCAGCCGCGCGACGAACGACATCGACAACATCTCGCAGACCATGCAGCAGTCGATGGGCCAGCTGATCAACTCGCTGCTGACCATCGTGGGCGTGCTGGCGATGATGTTCTGGGTCTCGCCGCTGCTGGCGCTGGTGGCGCTGGTGACGGTGCCGTTGTCGGTGTACGTGGCGGCGAAGGTCGGCAAGCGCTCGCAACCGCAGTTCGTGCAGCAGTGGAAGTCGACGGGCAAGCTCAACGCGCACATCGAGGAGATGTACACCGGCCATGCGCTGGTGAAGGTCTTCGGGCGGCAGGAGGAGTCCGCGAAGGGCTTCGCCGAGCAGAACGAGGCGCTGTACGAGGCGGGGTTCAGGGCGCAGTTCAACAGCGGTGTCATGCAGCCGCTGATGTTCTTCATCTCGAACCTCAACTACGTGCTGGTGGCCGTGGTCGGCGGGCTGCGGGTCGCCTCGGGCTCGCTCTCGATCGGTGACGTCCAGGCGTTCATCCAGTACTCGCGGCAGTTCTCGATGCCGCTGACGCAGGTGGCGTCGATGGCGAACCTGGTGCAGTCGGGCGTGGCCTCGGCGGAACGGATCTTCGAACTGCTGGACGCGGACGAGCAGGCGCCCGACCCGGTCGTCGGGGGCCGCCCGGCCGAGCTGCGCGGCGCGGTCGCGCTGGAGAACGTGTCGTTCCGCTACGAGCCGGAGAAGCCGCTCATCGAGGATCTGTCGCTGGCGGTCGAGCCGGGCAACACGGTCGCGATCGTCGGCCCGACCGGGGCCGGAAAGACCACGCTGGTCAATCTGCTGATGCGGTTCTACGAGGTCACGGGCGGCCGGATCACCCTCGACGGCGTCGACATCGCCACGATGACCCGGGACGACCTGCGCTCCGGGATCGGCATGGTGCTCCAGGACACCTGGCTGTTCGGCGGGACGATCGCCGACAACATCGCCTACGGGACCGCCCGTCCGGTCTCCCGCGAGGAGATCGAGGAGGCGGCACGGGCGGCCCACGCCGACCGTTTCATCCGGACCCTGCCGGACGGCTACGACACCGTCATCGACGACGACGGCGCCGGGGTCAGCGCCGGCGAGAAGCAGCTGATCACGATCGCGCGGGCGTTCCTGTCCGATCCGGTGATCCTGGTGCTGGACGAGGCCACGAGCTCCGTCGACACGCGTACGGAGGTGCTGATCCAGAAGGCGATGGCACGGCTCGCCCACGGGCGTACGTCCTTCGTGATCGCGCACAGGTTGTCCACGATCCGAGACGCAGACGTGATCTTGGTGATGGAGAATGGTGCGATCGTCGAGCAGGGGACGCACGACGAGCTGCTGCTCGCGCGGGGGGCGTACGCACGGCTGTACGCGGCGCAGTTCGCGCAGGCGGTGGCCGAGGTCGACTGACCGTCGACCGACCAACAGGAAACGGGGAGGACGGACATGGGGAAGATCACGGACGGCGAGGGCGGCGGCGCTTCGGCGGGTACGGGGATGGCGATGGGGCTCTCGATCGGCCTGGCCCTGGGGGTCAGCTTCGGGCTGATGTACGACAACCTGGGGATGGGACTCGGGATCGGGATGGGACTCGGTGCCGCCGTCGGCGCCGGCATGGACGCCGCCCGCACGAAGAAGCAACGCGCGGGCGGCGACGACGCCTGAGGGGTGTGACGCCTGAGGGGTGTGACGCCTGAGGGGTGTGACTCTTGAACGGGAGCGGGAGCGGGAGCGGCAGCGGTCCCGCTCAGTCCAGGTAGCCGCGGAGCTGGTCGGCGAAGGCGTGGTCCCGCAGCTTGTTGAGGGTCTTGGACTCGATCTGGCGGATGCGTTCGCGTGTCACGCCGAAGATCCGTCCGATCTCCTCCAGGGTGCGGGGCCGCCCGTCGGCCAGCCCGTAGCGCAGCTGGACGACCTTGCGTTCACGCTCGCCGAGCGTGGAGAGCACGGCTTCGAGGTGCTCGCGCAGCAACAGGAACGCCGCGGACTCCACCGGGGACGCGGCGTCGCCGTCCTCGATGAGGTCGCCGAGGGCGACATCGTCCTCCTCGCCGACGGGCGCGTGCAGGGACACCGGTTCCTGGGCCAGCCGCAGGACCTCGCCGACCCGTTCGGGCGCCAGGTCCAGCTGTGCGGCGACCTCCTCGGCGGTCGGTTCGTAGCCGCGCTCCTGGAGCATGCGGCGCTGGACGCGGACGACGCGGTTGATGAGTTCGACGACATGGACCGGGACGCGGATCGTCCGGGCCTGGTCGGCGAGGGCCCGGGACATGGCCTGGCGGATCCACCAGGTCGCGTACGTCGAGAACTTGTAGCCGCGGGCGTAGTCGAACTTCTCCACGGCCCGGATCAGGCCGAGGTTGCCTTCCTGGACCAGGTCGAGCATGGTCAGACCGCGGCCGACGTACCGCTTGGCGACGGAGACGACGAGGCGGAGGTTGGCCTCGATGAGGCGGCGCTTGGCCATCCGGCCCATGACGACGAGTTTGTCGAGGTCGACGGCGAGCTGTGAGTCCAGGTCCGGGGTGTTGCCGAGCTTCGCCTCGGCGAACAGGCCCGCTTCGACGCGGCGGGCCAACTCGACCTCCTCCACGGCGGTGAGCAGCGGGATCCGGCCGATCTCGCGCAGATACTGCCGGAAGAGGTCGGACGAGGGGCCGGTTCCGGTGTCCGCGCGGCTCTGTGGCCCGGGTGGCTCCGGTGGCTCGGGAGTCTCGGTCAACTCCGGCGGCTCGGCCTCCGGGTGGTGCGCGGCCCGGCTCTGCGGTGGTACGGCCGCGACCGTTTCGGCTTCCGACTCTGTCAGGGTCTGGGTCTGCACGGGGGCGACCTCCAGGGCAGGCGGCAGCGGAACGGCGAAGGCGGCCGGGCCGCTGTCCGTCCCGTACACGATGAGCGGATCCGCGGGGGTGAGTGGCCCACCTTCGGTGAACCGGCCGCGCTCCGGGGACTCAGGCACCGCCACCCAGTGTGGGGTACGACACATCTCTCCCACGAGGGGCGTGCGGTGACTTTTTGGGGGCGGTCCGTGACGGGCCGGTTACGCCGGGCGGGGCCTCCGGGTCCGGTCCGAGCGACCGGGCCCCGAGGCCACGTCCGGGTCGGCTCTGGGCCCCGACTGGGGCGGGGGCCGACCCGGGGGCCGGGGCGCGCCGAGGCGTGGGCCCGACCTGTGGCTGGGGCCGACCCGGGGCTGGGGCCGGGGCGGGGCGGTCGGCGCCAGGGTCCGACCCGTCGCCGGGGGCGCGGGGCCAGGGTCAGGGCCCGGTGGCGCCTGCGGCGGGCCTTCCCCCACCCCTCCCCTTCCGGGAACTGGGGGCTTCGCCCCCAGACCCCCGCACGGCCTTCGGCCGTGTCCTCAGCCGCCCCCTATGCCCTGCAGGCATGGGGGACCGGGAGCCCGGGGTCGAGGATCCGGCCAAGGGGTCCGGGGTGTCTCGGGCGCGGCGCTGGGTCAGAGGGCCTCGGCGCCGCGGTTGCGCAAGGGGCCCGGGGCGCGGCGCCGGTGGGTCAGAGGGCCTCGGCGCCCCGGTTGCGCAGGGACTGGCCGTACTGCTGGAGCACCCACAGCTCGTTCTGGACGGCCGCGAGGTGCTCGGGGTCCGCGTGGGGGCCGAGGCGGGCCAGGGTGCCCTGGACGTCGCGGATGCGGCGGTCGACCGCGCGCAGGCGGACCTGGACGAGCTGGTCGCCCGCGTAGGTCTCGTCGATCGTGCGGCCGTGGACGGCCTCCACCGCGAGCTCGGTGATCATCGCGCGGACGGTGTCGTTGGGCGCGGCGTCGCGGACCCGGGCCAGGTACTCGGGCGGCTCCGGGACGCCCGCTTCCGCTCCCCCGGCGTCCAGGATCGCCTGGCGCACGGCGGCGTAGGGCGGGGCGGTGAACTCGTCGACCCCGTACGCGTCGAACGCCGGGGACACCAGCTGCGGGTACTGGAGGGCGAGCTTGAGCAGCTCGCGCTCGGTGCGGTGGGCGGGGCTGCGGAGGTTGAGCGCGGGGCCGCTGGGGGCCGGCTGCGGCGCCGGGACGTTGTCGTACGACCTCGCCGGGCGCGCCGGGCCCTGGCCGCCGCGGTCGCGCGCCCAGCGGGCGAGCTGGGCGACCCGCTTGACCACGAACTGGGTGTCGAGGATGCCCAGCATCCCCGCGAGCTGTACGGCGACCTCGTGCTGCGAGGCGCTGTTCTTGATCCGGGCGACGATCGGCGCGGCTTCGTCGAGCGCGGCGGCGCGGCCGACGGGGGTCTCCAGGTCGTAGTTCTTCACAATGTGGCGGATCGCGAACTCGAACAGCTGGTTTCGCGGCTCCGCCAGCTCCCGCACGGCCTCGTCGCCCTTGGCGAGGCGCAGCTCGCACGGGTCCATGCCGTCGGGGGCGACCGCGATGAAGGTCTCCGCGGCGAACTTCTGGTCGTCCTCGAAGGCCCGCAGCGCGGCCTTCTGTCCGGCCGCGTCACCGTCGAAGGTGAAGATCACCTTCGCGCTGCCGTTGTCCATGAGCAGCCGCCGGAGAATCTTGATGTGGTCGCCGCCGAAGGCCGTGCCACAGGTCGCGATCGCCGTCGTCACCCCGGCGAGATGGCAGGCCATCACGTCCGTGTACCCCTCGACGACCACGGCGCGGCTGGACTTGGCGATCTCCTTCTTCGCCAGGTCGATCCCGTACAGCACCTGGGACTTCTTGTAGATCGCCGTGTCGGGGGTGTTCAGGTACTTCGGGCCGTTGTCGTCGTCGCGCAGCTTGCGCGCGCCGAAGCCGACGACATCGCCGGAGATGTCGCGGATGGGCCACATCAGCCGGCCGCGGAAGCGGTCGATGGGGCCGCGGCGGCCCTCCTGGGAGAGCCCGGAGAGGACGAGCTCCTTGTCGGAGAAGCCCTTGCCGCGCAGGAAGCGGGTCAGGTGGTCCCAGCCCGCCGGGCTGTAGCCGACGCCGAAGTGCTGGGCCGCGGCCTGGTCGAAGCCGCGCTCGGCCAGGAACTTCCGGCCGATCTCGGCCTCGGCCCCGTTCTCCAGCTGCTCGATGTAGAACTGCGCCGCGGCCTGGTGCGCCTCGACCAGGCGGATGCGCTCGCCGCGCTGGTGGCTCGGGTTGTACCCGCCCTCCTCATAGCGCAGCGTGATGCCCGCCTTCGCGGCGAGCCGCTCGATCGCCTCGGAGAAGGAGAGGTGGTCGATCTTGCGGACGAAGGCGATGGTGTCCCCTCCCTCCTGGCAGCCGAAGCAGTGGAAGAGACCCTTGCTGGGGCTGACCTGGAAGGAGGGGGACTTCTCGTCGTGGAAGGGGCACAGGCCCTTGAGGTTGCCTCCGCCCGCGTTGCGCAGCTGGAGGTACTCGGACACGACGGAGTCGATCGGGACCGCGTCCCGGACCGCCTTCACGTCGTCATCATTGATCCGTCCTGCCACCCGTAAAGCTTAAGGGGAAGGAGTGACAGCGCTGAGCGGCGTCGCCGGGTTCGCGAGCGCCTCCGGGTCCACCGGCCTGCCCGAGCGGATGAGCTGCTGGATCTCCTCGGTGACGTCCCACACGTTGACGTTCATCCCGGCCAGGACCTTGCGGTCCTTGAGCCAGAAGGCGATGAACTCGCGCTTGCCGACGTCGCCGCGGAGGACGACCTGGTCGTACGTGCCCGGCGGCGCCCAGCCCGAGTACTCCATCCCGAGGTCGTACTGGTCGGAGAAGAAGTACGGGATCCGGTCGTAGGAGACCTCCTGGCCGAGCATCGCGCGGGCGGCGGCCGGGCCGCCGTTCAGCGCGTTCGCCCAGTGCTCGACGCGCAGCCGGATGTCGAGGAGCGGGTGGTGCACGGCGGCGACGTCACCGGCCGCGTAGATGTCGGGGTCGGAGGTGCGCAGCGAGGCGTCGACGGCGACGCCTCCGCCGTGCGCCCGGTCGACCAGGGCGAGTCCGGCGGCCTCGGCGAGGCCGGTGCGCGGGGCGGCGCCGATGGCGGCGAGGACGCTGTGGGCGGGGTGCTCGTCGCCGTCGTCCGTCCGGGCGGCGAGGACCATGCCGTCCTGGCCCAGGATCTCCGTGAGGCGGACACCGAAACGGAAGCGGACGCCGTGATCCTGGTGCAGATCGGTGAAGATCTGGCCGAGCTCGGGGCCGATGACCTGGTGCAGCGGGGTGGGCAGGGGCTCGACGATGGTGACCTCGGCGCCGTAGAGGCGGGCGGCGGCCGCGACCTCCAGGCCGATCCAGCCGGCCCCGGCGATGAGGAGGTGACCGTTGTCGCGGCCGAGGGTGGTGAGCACCTGCTTCAGCCGGTCGGCGTGGGCGAGGCGGCGCAGATGGTGCACGCCCGCCAGGTCGGTGCCGGGGATGTCGAGGCGGCGCGGCTCGGCGCCGGTGGCGAGCAGCAGCTTGTCGTAGTGGATGACGGTGCCGTCGCCGCCGAGCCGCACCGATTTGCCCGCGCGGTCGATGGAGGTGACGGGCTGGCCGAGGTGCAGCTCGACGTCGTGCTGGGCGTACCAGGCGGGCTCGTGGACGAAGACGCTCTCGCGCTCCTCCTTGCCGGCGAGGTAGCCCTTGGAGAGGGGCGGGCGCTCGTACGGGTGGTCGCGTTCGTCACCGATCAGGATCACCCGGCCGCTGAAGCCCTCGGCACGGAGGGTCTCCGCCGCCTTGGCCCCGGCGAGTCCACCGCCCACGATGACGAATGTCCGATGCGCGTCGACCACTTGATGCCTCCTCTTAAGTTGCCCGCCACGCTACGGCGTCTGCTCTGCGAGCTTCCCGCACGCAGCGTGATCGCGAAAGAGGGAGAACCGCGACGGGCGTGTCGGCTCCGGGCACCCCCAGGGCCTGTCTTGTGGATCAGGCCCTAGGCCCGGCGCCTCGTCGTCAGGCGGGCGTGCAGCGTGCGGGCCGAGGCGTCCGTGAGCGACGCGATCTGGTCGACGATCACGCGCTTGCGGGCCCGGTCGTCGGGCGCGGCGTCGAACAGCGCGCGGAACTGCGGGTCCAGGCCCTCCGGTGCGCGGGTGGCCAGGGCGTCGGCGAGCTCGGCGACGACGACGCGCTGGTCGGCGCGGAGCACCTCCTGTTCGGCGCGCTGCATCACATAGCGGTCGGCGACGGCCTTGAGGACCGCGCACTCGGCGTGGGCCTCGCGGGGGACGACCAGCTCGGCGGCGTACCGGGTGAGCCGCCCGGTGCCGTACGCCTGCCGGGTGGCGGTCTCGGCGGCGAGGCAGAACCGGCCGATGAGCTGGCTCGTCGCGTCCTTCAGGCGCGCCTGGGCGATGGCCGTGCCGTCGTAGCCGTGCGGCCACCACTCCTCGTCGACGAGCCGGTCGAGGGCGTCGGCCAGCTCCTGCGGGTCCGTGTCGTCGGGGACGTAACGGCCGATGGCGACGTCCCAGATCTCCTGGCGCTCGTGGTCGGAGAGGAGGACGTTCGGGTCGATGTGGCCGGCGTGCAGGCCGTCCTCGAAGTCGTGGACCGAGTACGCCACGTCGTCCGACCAGTCCATGACCTGGGCCTCGAAGCATTTGCGGTGCGCCGGGGCGCCCTGGCGGGCCCAGTCGAAGACCGGCAGGTCGTCCTCGTACACCCCGAATTTCGGCGAACCGGGGTCGGTGGGGTGACCGCCGCGGGCCCACGGGTACTTGGTCGCCGCGTCCAGCACCGCGCGGGTGAGGTTGAGGCCCACGCTGACCAGTTCGCCGCTCTCCCCGTCGTGCACGAACCGCTTGGGCTCGATGCGGGTGAGCAGCCGCAGCGACTGGGCGTTGCCCTCGAAGCCGCCGCAGTCCTTGGCGACGTCGTTGAGGGCCTGTTCGCCGTTGTGCCCGAAGGGCGGGTGGCCCATGTCGTGGGCGAGGCAGGCGGCCTCCACCAGATCGGGGTCGCAGCCGAGCGCCGCGCCCAGCTCCCGGCCGACCTGGGCGCACTCCAGGGAGTGGGTGAGGCGGGTGCGCGGACTGGGGTCCCAGGCGGCGCTGCGCGAGCCGGGGGTCACCACCTGGGTCTTCCCGGCGAGGCGGCGCAGGGCCCCGGAGTGCAGCACGCGTGCGCGGTCGCGCTGGAAGGCCGTGCGGCCGGGGCGTTTGTCGGGCTCGGCGGCCCAGCGCTCGGTGGCGGTGTCGTCGTATCCGGGATCGGCCGAGGTGGTGCCAGTGGTGCCTTCCATGCTCCTGACGTTAGCCGCTGCCGCCGACCGTGTGACTCAGGCGGTGACGAGTTGACGCCCTCTGCGCATGGTCGCGGTGGCCGTAGCGGTGCGCGCCAGCGTCTCGTCGTAGCGGTGCAGTACGAGCCGTGCGAGCGCGGGATGCGCGCCCAGCGGGGCGGCGGCGAGGTGCGCGGTGGCGTTCGCGGCCGCCGTCGCGAACCGTCCGGGCGCGGTGAAGTACGAGGCCACGGCGGTACGGTGACGGCCGCGCGCGGCCAGGGCGCGCAGCGCGTCGGGCACGGTGGGCGCGGCGGCGGAGGCGTACGCCGGGAGGACCGGCACCCCGCCCAGGCGCTCGCCGAGCAGCGCGGCGGTGCGTCGGGCGGCGGCGGCCGACTCGGGGTCGCGCGAGCCGGCGGCCGCGAGGACCACGCCCGCGCTGCGGCTGCCGTTGTCCTCGGCGCGCCATCCGGCTTCGGTGAGCCGGTCGTACAGCGCCTCGACGAGCAGCGGGTGCGGGCCGAGCGGCGCGGCGATCCGGGCCCGCAGGCGGGGCGCGGCGGCGACGGCGTCGGGGATGTCCCGCTTCACGTGGTGGCCGGGTCCGAGCAGCAGCGGTACGAGGACGGCGTCGCGGGCGCCGAGGGCGGCGAGGGTGTCGGGCAGGAGCGGTTCGTCGAGCTCGATATGCCCGAGTCGTACGTCGAGCCCGGGGCGCAGCTCCCGGACCCGGTCGAGCAGCTGGTTCACCGTGCGCGGGGCGCGTGGATCGCGGCTGCCGTGCGCGACGGCGACGAGGGCGGGCGCGGGAGCGGAAGCGGACTCGGGGGCGGGGAGGGCATGTATCTCGGGAGAACTCATGGGCCTGCGCACTCCATTGAGCCGGACATGACTGAGCTGTGCCCCGAGCTCCGTGGTGATGCGGGTGAGCAGTTGCGCGGTGCTGTCGAGGAACAGCGGGTTCGGGGCCAGGGACGCGTGAGGGTGTACCGACTCCGTCATGAACCGATCCTGGCGGGCGCAGATTGCCGCGTGATTGCGTGGGGGTGACGGGTGTTTTCCGGGCGCTCACCGGTCCCGGCCGGGCGCTGTCAGACCGCCGCCTCCCGCATGGAGGGACTACGCCGCCAGCCAGACCCGGAGCACCCCGCCGGGGACGCAGCCCTGGCGGGTCGCGGCGGCCAGGGAGTCGCCGTGCTCGTAGCCGACGACCGGCATTCCGGGCCACAGGTGGGCGACGGTCGCGAGGCAGCCCGCCCAGGCGCTGTCGAGGTCGCCGTCCGAGCCGAAGAGGTTCGAGACGCCGACGACGGACTCGCTGCGGGTCACCACCGCACCGGCGACGGTGCGACCGTCCTTCGCGGTCCCGGCGAGCACCGTGGTCGCCCGGTCGGCGAGGAGCTCGGGCCGGAAGAGTCCGGCCAGGGAGTCGTCGCCGTCGCGCCACGCGGTCGCCCACGCGGCCAGGCTCCGCGCCGTGCGCACGGGCCTCCAGGTGACGTCGTCGGGTGAGACGGGCGCGATGAGGACGGCCGGCCGGTGCAGCCACCGGGCCTCGAAGAGGACGTCGAAGCCGTCCGCCGACAGGTCCAGCTGCCCGAAGCTGTCCTTGACCGAACAGCCCGGCGCGTCGCGGTCGATCTCGCCCAGTACCTCGCCCGCCGTGGCGCCCTGCGTCAGGGTCACGGCGTCCGGGTAGAGCGGTGGAGTCCGCCGCTCGCTGCTCCAGACCCGCTCGCCGAACACTCCCGGGGTCCCGTGGGCCCGGCACATGGCGTCGCACCACTGCGCGTTGTTCCGTGCGGCGGCGTAGATGTCGTGCGACTGACTGATCATGAAACCGATGATGCCGGATCACCCGCTCGGAGCGGCACCACACGAGCATTCCCTTACGCATGCTTTGTCCGGCAGGAGTTCGTGCCCTTTCCCATCCGTACGCCCACAAGACGCCCCTCGAACGAGTGATCCGAGTCTTCCTGATCACATCCGCGCCCCTCGGTGAACCATTGCGCCCCCTGGGGCGTCGGACGGGGTGAACCATCGAACGGGGTACGAAGACCAGGGGGCAGTCCATGCGCAAGCTCACGCTCGTGCCGAGGAGCCGGCGCGGCAAGCGCCGTGCCGTGCAGGCCGTGATGCTCGGGTGCGTGCTCGCGCTGGCCCCGGCGACCTGGATGCACGCGGTCGCGGACAGCCGGATCCGTACCGTCGCGGACGTGCCCGCGCAGGACGTCGCCGTCGTCTTCGGCGCCGGCCTGTGGAACGGGAGGCCGACCCCGTATCTGGCGCACCGCCTCGACACGGCCGCCGAGTTGTACCGGGCGGGGAAGGTCAGGGTGGTCCTGGTGACGGGGGACAACAGCCGGGCCGAGTACGACGAGCCCGACGCGATGCGGACGTATCTGACCCAGCGCGGCGTGCCGGACGGGCGGATCGTCAGCGACTACGCCGGCTTCGACACCTGGGACTCGTGCGTCCGCGCCAAGAAGATCTTCGGCGTGGACCGGGCGGTGCTGGTGACGCAGGGCTTCCACATCCGCCGCGCGCTCGCGCTGTGCGACGCGGCGGGGGTCGAGTCGTACGGCGTAGGGGTCACCGAGCCGCACGACTCGGTCTGGTACTACGGCGGGGCGCGGGAGCTGGTCGCGGCGGGGAAGGCGGCGCTGGACGCGGCGATCGAGCCCGATCCGACGTTCCTGGGCCCGCGGGAGCCCGGGGTCACCGAGGCACTGGCGTCGGCCGTCGGGCCCTGAGGGCTCACCGCTCCACCGGCGGCGGGCGGAGGTGCGTGTACCGGGCCCGTAATACGACGAGGCCGCATCCGTAACACCGGCGACGCACGCTGGGTGCCATGTCCCACGCACCGTCCCACGCCCCCGCCCCCGCCCCCGCGCTCGTTCCGACGCACTGCCCGTACTGCGCCCTGCAGTGCGGCATGAATCTGCGCGGGTCCGGGACCGGGACCGGGACCGGCTCCGGAGACGCGGTCGAGGTCGAGGTCGTCGAACGCTCGGACTTCCCCGTGAACCGGGGCGCCCTGTGCGGCAAGGGACGTACGGCACCCGCCGTGCTCTCCTCCCGGGTGCGGCTGACCGGGCCCCTGGTCCGACACCCCGCCACAGGCAGGCTCGAACCGGCCACCTGGGAGGAGGCCCTGCGGGCGACGGCGGAGGGTCTGCGGCGGACGAGGGAGCGGTACGGCGCCGACGCGGTCGGTGTCTTCGGCGGCGGGGGCCTGACGAACGAGAAGGCGTACGCGCTCGGGAAGTTCGCCCGGGTCGTGCTCGGCACCTCGCAGATCGACTACAACGGGCGCTTCTGCATGTCGTCGGCCGCGGCCGCGCACCAGCGGGCGTTCGGTCTCGACCGGGGGCTGCCGTTCCCGCTGGAGGACATTCCGCGGACCGGCTGCGTGATCCTCGTCGGGTCGAACCTCGCCGAGACGATGCCGCCCGCGCTGCGCTATCTCACCGAGCTGAAGGCGAACGGCGGCACGCTGATCGTCGTCGACCCGCGGCGTACGAAGACGGCCGAGCAGGCCGATCTCCATCTGGCGCCGCGCCCCGGCACCGATCTGGCGCTCGCGCTCGGGCTGCTGCACCTGGTGGTGGCGCAGGGGCGTACGGACGAGGAGTTCATCCGGGAGCGTACGACGGGGTGGGAGGAGGCCAGGGCGGCGGCGATGGCCCACTGGCCGGAGCTCGTGGAGCGGATCACGGGCGTCGGCGTGCCCCAACTGCGGGCGGCGGTGGAGATGTTCTGCGACGCGACCGCCGCGATGGTCCTCACGGCGCGCGGGCCCGAGCAGCAGTCGAAGGGCACCGACACGGTCGGCGCCTGGATCAATCTCGCCCTCGCGACGGGGAACGCGGGCCGGCCGCTGTCCGGTTACGGCTGCCTCACCGGGCAGGGCAACGGCCAGGGCGGCCGCGAGCACGGCCAGAAGGCGGACCAGCTGCCCGGGTACCGGAAACTGGACGACCCGGCGGCGCGGGCGCACGTGGCCGGGGTGTGGGGCGTGGACCCCGACTCGCTGCCGGGGCCGGGGCGCAGTGCGTACGAGCTGCTGGACGCGCTCGGGGGTGATGTGCGGGCGCTGCTGCTGATGGGCTCGAACCCGGTGGTGTCCGCGCCGCGCGCCGCGCACGTCGAGGAGCGGCTGCGCGCGCTGGACTTCCTCGCGGTCGCCGATGTGGTGCTGTCGGAGACCGCCGAGCTGGCCGATGTGGTCTTCCCGGTGACCCAGTGGGCCGAGGAGACGGGGACGATGACCAATCTGGAGGGCCGGGTGCTGCTGCGGCGGCGCGCGGTCACTCCGCCGACGGGGGTACGCAGCGACCTGGAGGTCCTGGAGGCGCTGGCCGCGCTGCTGGGGTGCGAGAAGGGGTTCCCGGCCGACCCGGAGGAGGTCTTCGAGGAGCTGCGCCGGGCGTCGGCGGGCGGCCTCGCGGACTATGCGGGGATCAGCTACCGGCGGCTGGAGGAGGAGCAGGGCGTCTTCTGGCCGTGCCCGGAGGAGGATCGTCCCGGGACCCCCCGGCTGTTCCTGGACCGCTTCGCGACGCCGGACGGGCGGGCGCGGTTCGTGCCCGTCGTGCACCGGGAGGCCGGGGAGTCGACGGACGCCGAGTACCCGGTGCTGCTGACCACCGGGCGCGTCGTCGCCCAGTACCAGTCCGGTGCCCAGACCCGCCGGGTGCCCGAGCTGAACGCCGCCGCGCCGGGCCCCTTCGTCGAGCTCCACCCGCGCCTCGCCGCCCGGGTGGGCGTCGCGGACGGCGACCCGGTCGCGGTGGTGTCGCGGCGGGGGCGGGCGGTGGCGCCGGCGCGGGTGACGGACGCGATCCGGCCGGACACGGTGTTCATGCCGTTCCACTGGCCGGGGGCCGGCCGGGCCAACACCCTGACGAATCCGGCCCTCGACCCGACGTCGCGCATGCCGGAATTCAAGGTGTGCGCGGTCCGCCTGGAGCCGGGTGCGGGTGCGGGGGGCTGACGGGGCGCGGGTGGGGGCGGGGGGGGCGCCTGCGGCGGGCTTGTTCCCCTCCCCGCCCCTTCCCGAACTGGGGCTCCGCCCCAGAACCCGCGCCTCAAACGCCGGCGAGGCTGGATATGAGGCTGCGCCCCATTCCAGCCCGTCCGGCGATTGAGGACACGGCCGAAGGCCGTACCGGGGGTCTGGGGGCTTGCCCCCAGTTCGGGAAGGGGCGGGTAGGGGAAAGGCCCCGCGCAGCGGCCCCCCACCGTCACCCCGTCGCCCGCGCCGCCCAGTCGCCGCCCGGGATCGGCGTGCCGTGGGCGCGTAGGGCGCGGGCCGTCGGGGGTGAGGCCACGTACACCCACGCCGCGACCGTCCCCGTGGCCGTGCGGACGTCCCGGGCGACCCGTTCGTAGAGGTTGCGCGGGTCGCCGGGAGCCACGTACTCCTCCAGGTGGTCGAGGACCGCGAGGAGTTCGGCGTAGTGGGCGGGGGCCGCCGTGACGAGGTCGCCCAGGACCTCGCCGGGGGCCTCGACCGCGTACGGATAGCCGGGGCCCTCGTAGAGGACGGCCCCGCTCAGCCAGGCCGGCTGCTCCGCGGCGGTGCGGCCGCGCAGGAAGAGGTCGTGGTTGGGTTCGCCGGGGCGCAGCGTGCCGTAGACGAAGAAGGGGAGGAGAGGGGCGCCCCCCGCCTCACCCCCCGCCGCACCATCCGTCACGACGTCTCCGCCGCGACCCACTCCAGATACGCCTCGCTGCCGCGCACCACGGGCGTCGCGATGATCTCCGGCGTGTCGTAGTCGTGGTGCGCCCGCAGATGCGCCTCCAGCGCGTCGTAGCGGGCCTCGGTGGTCTTGAAGAGGATCTGCCACTCCGCGCTCGTCTCGATGGCGTCCTGCCAGCGGTAGACGGAAGTGACGGGCCCGGAGATCTGCGCGCAGGCGGCGAGGCGGGCGTCCACCGCGCCGCGTGCCAGTTCCCCGGCCTTCGCCTCGCTGTCGGTCGTCGTCAGGACGGTGATGGCGGTGATGACGGTCACGTG
The DNA here is from genome assembly GCF_040300305.1 of Streptomyces sp. NPDC000410. NCBI lineage: Bacteria > Bacillati > Actinomycetota > Actinomycetes > Kitasatosporales > Streptomycetaceae > Streptomyces > Streptomyces sp. NPDC000410. The sequence goes on along the minus strand of NZ_JBEPDM010000002.1, from coordinate 410,434 downwards.
GGTCACGCCTCCAACCTAAAGCGTCTCTGATCAGCTAAGCGATCCCATGTGAACCGTAGGGCCCGATGTGGGTTCTGCCCACCTGGGCGGGGAAGCGTGAGCGTGGAGGTGGAATCCCGCGCCTCGTGCTGCTCCGCGTGGCCGGTGGCCGGTGGTGGGTGTGCTGATCGTGGCCGCGCTCTGGTGCCGGTGGGCCGCACGGGGCAGCCGGGTCCGGTCCGTTGGTGCGTGTCCCTCCGGACGCTGGCCAGCGCGACCCGAAGGCCGTGCTGGGGAGGGAACCTCACGTCGCCTGGGCGTGAGGCGGTTGGTTCGTGGCCGGGTGGGGCCGGTCTTGGACCGGTCTGTCCGGCTGGTCTTCTCGGTGGCCACGATGACGGCCTTGGTCTCCATGGCTTCGACTACCGAGCGGATGGCCATGGTGCCGGTGGCGCGGTCTGTGACGGTCTTGGTCTGGTGGGCGAGGCCGCGTGCTGCGATCCGCCGCCAGGCTCCTTGGTCGCGGTCGCCCTGCCACGCGCAGCCGGGACAGATGGCCCACTTCCATCCGGCGGTGGTGGGTCGGTCCGGGGCTTTGCGGTGACGGAGCGGGGTGAGACACATGGGGCAGTGCTTGGAGGTGTCGCGCGGCGGCACGATGACGACGGCTATGCCCGCTTCGGCCGCCAGGTGGCGGATGCGGTCGGTGATCTGGCCGCGCACCGTCTGGGACAGACGCGTGTTCATCGTGCGGCTCATGCCGCCTGCTTCCATCGACCGCAGGTCTTCCAGGTAGATGGCCGTGGCTCCGGCCGCGACGGCTTGGTCCACGGTCCAGCGGGCAGCCGACCAGGCCAGGGCGTCGTTGAGGTTGGAGCGGCGTGCCGAGACGCGCCGGATCTCCTCCGCCAGGATCGCGGCCTTGCTGTCCAGGGCGGGGCTGGCGAGCCGGGCGTACTGGTCGGCCTTGGCGTGGAGGCGTTCGGAGTCGCGGCGGAGCCGGTATTGCTTGGCCAGAACGCCGCCGGCGCGGAACTGCGCACCCGTTCCGAGGGCGGTGATCCGGCCGTCTTCGTGGAGCTGGGCCGCGCCTGCGCTGAGGAGAGTGTTCAAGCCCCAGTCCACACCCAACGCCACGGCGTGGCCAGTGCGCTGAGCTTTGGGCACGGGGTGGGTGTAGGCGAGATCGGCGCGTACCTTCCCGCTCGTGATGCGCAGGTTGGGCAGGTGGATCACCGCGCATCCGGGAACGGTCGGGGGCAGGGTGACGGGGCAGGACACCCAGGTCCAGTCCCGGTACGCCTGGGGGTCGGGCCGGACGGGGAGCTGGAGCCGAAGCAGTGCCCGCTGTCCGTCGTCGGAGCGTTCGATGGTGGCCTGCTGCCCGTCGCAAGCGGCGAGCAGCAGCATGCGCGGTACACGCGGTGTGGCCTCCAACTCGAACACATCGGCCGGGAGCCGCCCGTTCTTGCGCGCGAATGCGGTGATCTGCCGGGTGCGGGAGCGGATCACGCTGGAAGGCAAGGACTCCCCGCCCGGTATCGCGGCCCGTACCGCGTCCCACTCCGCTGCGGTGCGCTTGTCCGGATCGGCGGGCCAGACCGCCAGGACCCCGGCGACCAGGTCGGCACGCCACTTGACCAACCGCAGCGCCCGCCCGGCAGTCTCCTGCGCCATGCGCACGATCCGGTCGTTCACCTTCACCGGGGCGGCGACGGTCCATCCGAGGCGGCGCAGCGCCATCCAGGCATTCGAGGGGAGCTTGCGGCCTGCGGCGTCCTCACCGGATGCCAGGCTGTCGACGTCTTCGGTGTTCCAGTGCTCGGCGATGAGACGCCCGGCCATGCCGGAGGCGAGATCAAGGCACCACCCGATCCGCTCCGCCAGCGCGGCGGCGGGGATGATCTCGCCTGTCTTCTCGTCCACGCCCGATCGGATCAGGGCGCGGGCGCAAGCGGTGCGGTAGGTCTCGCCTTCTGCGAGCGGCAGTTTCCGGCTCACGCGGCCCTGCCCTCGTTGTCACACTGACCGGACTCGGCCAGCAGACGGCGACGGTTCTGCGCGCTACGCATCCCGTACAACCGGCCGGCGAACGTGGTCACCAGGGAGATGAAGTCTTCCAACAGTTCATCCCGGCCGCCGAGCTTCTTCGGGTGCAGCACCTCCACAGTGACCCCATACACGGCGAACAGGCGCTTGAGCCAGCCGACCCCGAACCGGGCCAGCCGGTCCTCGTGGGTGACGCGCACGACGGTCACGGAGCCGTCCGACACCATCGTCAGCACCCGGTTCAGGCCAGGCCGGTTCTCCTTCAAGCCCGAGCCTCGGTCCTTGACGACCTTGACGACCTCACCGGTCGCAGTGGCCCGTAGCTCGGTCTCCTGGGCCTCCAGAGAGGACTCCTGCCCGGACGAGCCGGACACGCGTACATACAGCAACTCCAAGCGCGGACGGGCAATCGAGGAGGAGCCACGCTTCATGTTCTCGATATCCACGGAGGAGAACCGGCGCTCGCGACCGACCCACGTGAACGGAATCTTGCCGTCCAACGCCCACTGACGAAGCGTCATCGGGTGTATCCCGAGACGCTTCGCGGCCTTGGACATACGCAGCAACTCCATGCGCACAACAATACATGCACAACACTATTGATAACTAAGGAAGTTGATGAGCCTGTCCGGCGGATCTCCACGGGCTCGGGCCCGATCCGTAGGACGCCCCCTAGGCCACCGCCGCGAACTGCGCCTCGTACAGCCGCGCGTACGCCCCGCCCGCCGCCAGCAGTTCCTCGTGCGTGCCCTGCTCGGCGATGCGGCCCTCCTCCATCACCAGGATCACGTCGGCGTCCCGGATCGTGGAGAGCCGGTGTGCGATCACGAAGCTCGTGCGGCCTGCGCGCAGCGAGGACATCGCCCGCTGGATCAGCACTTCGGTGCGGGTGTCGACCGAGCTGGTCGCCTCGTCGAGGACGAGGATCGACGGTTCGCCGAGGAACGCCCGCGCGATGGTGAGGAGTTGCTTCTCGCCCGCGCTGAGCCCGCCGCCGTCCTCCTCCACCACGGTGTCGTAGCCGTCCGGCAGGGTCCGGATGAAGCGGTCGGCGTGGGCCGCCATCGCCGCCTCGACGACGCGCTCCCGGGAGACCTCGCCCGGCACTCCGTAGGCGATGTTGTCGGCGATCGTCCCACCGAACAGCCAGGTGTCCTGGAGCACCATGCCGATGCCGGAGCGCAGGTCCTCGCGCGACATCGCCGCGATGTCGGCGCCGTCGAGGGTGATCCGGCCGCCCGTGGCCTCGTAGAACCGCATCAGCAGATTGACCAGCGTGGTCTTTCCGGCCCCGGTGGGGCCGACGATCGCGACGGTCCGGCCCGGCTCGACCGTCAGCGACAGGTCGTCGATGAGCGGCTTGGCGGGCTCGTAGCGGAAGGACACGTTCTCGAACGTGACCCGTCCGGCCCGCCTCCCGGTGCGGCCGGGAAGACGGGTGGCGACCGGCCCCTCGGTCTCCTCCTCCGCGTCCAGCAGGTCGAAGACCCGCTCCGCCGAAGCGACTCCCGACTGGAGCAGGTTGGCCATCGACGCGACCTGGTTGACGGGCCCGTTGAACTCGTACAGGTACTGGACGAAGGCCTGGACGTCGCCGATCGACAGCGAGCCCGACGCGACCCGCAGTCCGCCGACGACGGCCACCAGCACGTAGTTGAGGTTGCCGACGAAGCTCATCGCGGGCTGGATGACGCCGGAGACGACCTGGGCGCGGAAACTCGCCGCGTACAGCTCGTCGCCCAGCGCGTCGAAGGTCTCCACGGCCTGTCGCTGCCGGCCGAAGACCAGCACCTCGGCGTGCCCGCTGTACATCTCCTCGACATGGCCGTTGAGCTTGCCGGTGACGGCCCACTGCTTGACGAACTGCGGCTGGGCCCGCTTGCCGATCGCGACCGCCAGCAGCAGCGACACCGGCACGCTCGCCAGGGCGACCAGCGCCAGCAGCGGCGAGATCCAGAGCATCATCACCAGCACGCCGACGATGGTCAGCAGCGCCCGCATCATCTGGCTGAAGGCCTGCTGCATGGTCTGGGTGATGTTGTCGATGTCGTTCGTGGTGCGGGAGAGGATCTCGCCGCGCGGCTGCTTGTCGAAGTACGACAGCGGCAGCCGCGCCAGCTTCGCCTCGGCGCGCTCGCGCAGCCGGTAACCGGCCCGCTGGACGACGTGCGTGGCCAGCCGCAGCTGCGCCCAGGTGAGGGCGGCGGAGCCCGCGACCACCCCGAGCACGACCGCGAGCACCTCCCCCACGGCGCGGAAGTCGACGCCACCGGGGCTCCTGGCACCCGCGACGACCAGGTCCGTCGCGTGGCCGAGGAGCTTCGGGCCGAGTACGGCGAGGGCGACGGCGGCCGTCGCGGCGGCGACGACGGCGAGGAGCAGCGGCCGGTCCGGTCCCATCGTTCGCAGCAGCCGCAGACCGGAGCGGCGGAAGTCCAGGGACCGTTCGAGGGACGGGGTGGTGGATGCCATGCCCGGTCCGCGCTGCTGCGGCGGTCCCTTCCGCTCGGGCGCTGTCATGACGCCTCCTCCTCGGTCAGCTGGGAGAGCACGATCTCCCGGTAGGTGGGGTTGTCCCGCATCAGTTCCGTGTGGGTGCCGCTGCCGGCGATCCGGCCCTCGTCGAGGACGACGATCCGGTCGGCGCCGCGGATCGTGGCGACCCGCTGGGCGACGATGACGACGGTCGCGTCCGCGGTCTCCTCCGCGAGCGCCGCGCGCAGCGCCGCGTCGGTGGCGTAGTCGAGGGCCGAGAAGGAGTCGTCGAAGAGGTAGATGTGCGGCCGGGCGACGAGTACGCGGGCGATGGCGAGCCGTTGGCGCTGGCCGCCGGAGAGGTTGCCGCCGCCCTGGGCGACCGGCGCGTCGAGCCCGTCCGGCAGGGCTTCGACGAAGTCGCGGGCCTGGGCGATGTCGAGCGCGTGCCACAGTTCCCGGTCCGTCGCGTCCGGGTTTCCGTAGCGCAGGTTGGTGGCGACGGTCCCGGAGAAGAGGTACGGCTTCTGCGGTACGAGGCCGACGGTGCGGGACAGCACGGCCGGGTCGATGTCCCGTACGTCCGTGCCTCCTACCAGGACCTGCCCCGCGGTCGCGTCGAGCAGCCGCGGCACCAGGCCCAGCAGGGTCGTCTTGCCGCTGCCGGTGGAGCCGATGACGGCGGTGGTGCGGCCGGGGCGGGCGGTGAGGTCGATGGCGCGCAGGACGGGTTCCTGGGCGCCGGGGTAGCTGAAGTCGGCGCCGCGGATCTCCAGATGGCCGGGGGCGCGCAGCTCGCGTACGACGCCGGAGCCCGCTGCCCGGGTGTCCTGTCCGGTGTCGAGGACCTCCTTGATCCGTTCGGCGCTGACCTCGGCGCGCGGCAGCTGCATCGCGAGGAACAGCGTCATCATCACGGCCATCATGATCTGCATGAGATAGCTGAGGAACGCGATCAGTGAACCGGGCCGCATGGCGCCGGAGTCGAGCTGATGGCCGCCGAGCCAGATGACGGCCACGGTCGCGAGCTCCCACACCAGCAGGACCGTCGGGAACATCAGTGCCTGGAGCCGGCCGGCGCGCAGCGCGACGGTCATCAGATCGCCGTTGGCCTCGGCGTACCGGCGCTGTTCGTGCTCGTCCCGCACGAAGGCGCGGATGACGCGGATGCCGGTGATCTGCTCCCGCATCATCCGGTTGACCTGGTCGACACGCTCCTGCATGCCCCGGAACAGCGGTCGCATCCGGCGGATGATCAGGGCGACGGGGACGGCGAGCAGGACGGCGAACAGGAGCAGGAGCAGGGACAGCGGTACGTCCTGGCTCAGCGCCATCGCGATGCCGCCCAGGGCCATCAGCGGGGCGGCGACGAGCATCGTCAGGACGAGGACGGTCAGCGTCTGTACCTGTTGTACGTCGTTGGTGGTGCGGGTGATCAGCGAGGAGGCGCCGAAGCGCCCCATCTCGCGGACGGAGAACCGCTGTACGTGGCGGAAGACGTCGCCGCGCAGATCGCGGCCGATTCCCATGGCGACGCGGCCGCCGAACCAGACGGCGGCCGCGGCGCTCCCGACCTGGAGCAGGGTGAGGGCGAGCATCCGGCCGCCGGTGGCGAGCACATGGCCGGTGTCGCCGGCCAGGACGCCGTTGTTGATGAGATCGGCGTTGAGGGTGGGCAGGGAGAGCGACGCGAGGGTCTGGACGAGCTGGAAGAGGACGACGAGGGCGAGGGGGACGGTGTACGGGCGCAGCCGGGGCCCGAGGAGTCGTAGCAGCATCATGGTCCGCCGCCGTCAACCGGCGTAGGGGCGGCGGGCCTTGGCCTCGCGCAGCGCGGTGGCCCACCAGGCGAGCTGGTCGAGCATGGTCTTGGCGGCGGCGTCGGGGCCCGCCGGGTCCTTGTGCTGTCCGTCGGCGTCGAACTGGGAGTGGGCGTTGGGGAAGGGGACGCCGTCGCGCATGGTGACGGCGTGCATCTCGGCGAACACCTGGCGGAGCTGTTCGACGGCGCGCAGACCGCCGGAGATACCGCCGTAGGAGACGAAGCCGACGGGCTTGGCCTGCCACTGGGTGTAGTGCCAGTCGATGAGGCTCTTGAGGGGGGCGGGGAAGGAGTGGTTGTACTCGGGGGTGATGACGACGAAGGCGTCGGCGTCCTCGAGCCGGGGCGAGACCTTGGCGAGTTCGGCCTTCACGTCGTCGTCCGGCCGGTAGGAGAGGGCAACGGGCAGGTCGACGTCGGCCAGGTCGATGACGTCGATGGTGAAGTCGTCGTGGGTGGTGGCCCGGGAGAGGAACCAGTCGGTGATGACGGGCGCGAAGCGGCCCTCGCGGTTGCTGGCGACGATGACGGCGAGCTTGAGGGATGCGTGAGAAGACGCCTGCTCGGGCGTGTTGATGTCCATGTCGAAGAGCCTCTTACCTCAACCATGGTTGAGGTCAAGCGCTACTCTGGAGAACATGACGCATCTCGCCTGGGACGCCAAGGAAGCCACTGTCGGTGAGCTGGCGGAACGCAGCGGAGTCGCACCCTCCGCACTGCGTTTCTACGAACGCGAGGGGCTGATCAAAAGCCGCCGCACCTCGGGCAACCAGCGGCGCTACAGCCGGGACACGCTCCGCCGGGTGGCCTTCATCCGCACCTCCCAGCGACTCGGCATCCCGCTCGCCACGATCCGCGAGGTACTGGGGCTGCTGCCGGACGACCGGACGCCCACGCGGGAGGACTGGGCGCGGATCTCGGAGTGCTGGCGCGAGGATCTCGACAAGCGGATCCGCACACTTGAGCGACTGCGGGACAATCTCACGGACTGCATCGGGTGCGGGTGCCTGTCGATCGACCGGTGCGTCCTGTCCAACCCCGCCGACGAGCTGGCCTCGCACGGGCCGGGCCCGCGACGACTCATCGAGGACTGACCGGGCCGGCCCCGCCGGGGCTCCGACCCGCCCGACCGCGTCGGGCGCGCCGACCGGATCCGGCGAGCCCGGCCGGGTACGGGAAGCCCTGCCGAGCCCAGGAGCCCGCGCCGAATCCGGCACGCCCGACGGGCCCGGCGCGCCCGTCCGGTGGCGGCGTCACCCTTGTGGCAGCGCGGCCCCCACGAGTGGGCCGCGTCCGCTCGTACGCCCGTGACCTGCGAGGACGCGTGCTGTCCAGGGCGACACACCACGCGATACGAGGGAATCTGATCACCCATCAGCAGGCGTGGACGGCGCGCTGCCTTTTACCTCGGAGTTGAGGATCCGTCCGCCGCCGCCGAGCGGCGGACGCCATCGCCCCGGAGGACGACGACATGCGCACCACCGCCCGCCTGCTGACCGGCCCCGCGCTGGTGACCGCGGCCGTCTGTCTCGGCAGTGTGGTCGCCGCCCCGGCGCCGGCCGCGTACGCCGAGGACTTCGCGGTGCTGGAGATCTACCCCCAGGCCGCCGGACCCGGCGAGACCGTCACGGTGAACACCACCGCCTGCGGCAAGAACGCCCACGGCACCGGTGACGCGCACTCGCTCGGCGCGGGTGACTTCAAGGCGGCGCCCGCGACGCACAAGGAGGTCGTGGTGGGCCAGTTCAAGGTGCCCAAGGGTGCCAAGCCGGGCACCTACAGCATCGGCCTGCTGTGCGACAACGGCAAGGAGGCCACCGGCGACCTCGTGGTGCGGTCCCACGGGCAGCAGCCGAGCGGCCATGTACAGACAGGGGTCGGCGGCAGCGTCGGCCCCGACACCACCCAGATCGCGGCGGGTGTGGCCGTTGTGGCCGCGGCCGCCGTCGGCGGGACCTGGCTCCTGCGCCGTCGGGCGAGCGGCGCGCAGGGCAGCTGACGGGCGGCTGCCGGGCGGCCTCCACCGCCTCGTACGCCGGTCCGATGTCCCGCCCTCCCCCGCCTCCGTCATGCGTTGCGCTGACGGAGGCGGGACGTATTTGCCCGTCGGATGCCGCCCGTCGGGTGTCGTCCGTCGGAAGTCGTCCTCGGACGCCGCCCCGTCGGGTGTCGTCCGTCGGGTGTTGTCCGTCGGGTGTTGTCTTCGGATGTTGTCGGAGGGTGTGCGGATGAAGGCCAAGGGCTGGCTGATAGCCATCGCCTTCTGTATCGGAGCGTGGCTGATACAGAACGGCTCGCAGCACATCACCCCGCCGACCCCCTCCGCCGCCCAGGCCTTGGCGGCCTTCTCGGCCGGCTGGCACACGGAAGCGGCCGCCGACCCGCTGCCACCCTCCGAACCGGTCCGTTTCCGCATCCCCCGGCTCGACGTGGACGCCCCCGTGATGGGGCTCGGGCTCGCCCCGGACAACAGTCTCGTCGTACCGCCCGCGGCGGACCCCGATCTGACCGGCTGGTACGAGGACGGCACCGCCCCGGGCGCGAAGGGCACCGCGATCGTCGTCGGCCATGTCGACAACGCGGACGGCCCCGCCGTCCTCTACCACCTGGGCACGCTGAAGAAGGGCCACCGGATCGAGGTGCTCCGCAAGGACGGCCGCACCGCCGTGTTCACCGTCGACGCCGTGGAGGCGTACGAGATCGACGACTTCCCGGACCAGAAGGTGTACGGGCCCGCCGACCGGGCCGAGTTGCGCGTGATCACCTGCGGCGGCCGCTTCGACGCCAGGACCGGCTACCAGGGCAATGTGGTGGCGTACGCGCATCTCATCGGCGTACGCGAGTAGGCCGTCTGGTCACGCCCGCCGGACCGCGCCGCTGCGCCGCCTGGTCACGCCCACTGGTCGAAGGCCAGCTTCGCCACCAGCGAGAACACGACCACGAGCAGCACCCCACGCACGAACTCCGCCCCCTTGCGCAGCGCCATCCGCGCCCCGAGCTGGCCGCCCGCCAGATTGAACACCGCCATCAGCACGGCCAGCTGCCACAGCACGCTGCCCTGGTAGGCGAACATCGCGAGCGCCCCGGCGTTGGTGCAGACGTTCACGATCTTGGCGGTGGCGGAGGCCGTGACCATGTCGAGGTGGAGCACGGCCGTGAGCGCGAGGACCAGGAAGGTGCCGGTGCCGGGCCCGAAGAGCCCGTCGTAGAAGCCGAGCCCGCCACCGACGAGGACGATCGCGGTGACGACCCGGGCGCGGGTGACCGGGCCCCGGGCCTCGGTCGCCGTACCGAAGGCCGGACGGAACAGCACGAACGCGGCGACGCCGAGCAGCACCACCATGATCACGGGCCGTAGGACGTCGCTGCTGATGCCCGCCGCGAAGAACGCCCCTCCCATCGACCCGGCGAGGGCGAAGAGCCCGATCCGTACCGCCGTCTTCACACTGACCGGGGCCTTGCGGACGTACGTCACCGCCGCACCGGTCGTGCCGACGATGGCCACCGCCTTGTTGGTACCGAGCGCGTGCGCGGCCGGGACCTGCGGCAGCCCGAGCAACAGCGCGGGGATGAGGAGCAGCCCGCCACCGCCCACCACCGCGTCGATCCAGCCGGCCAACGCGGCGGCGAGGCAGAGGAGCAGCAGGGTGGTCAGCGATATGTCAGGCATGCATGCGAGCTTAGCCCCTTACATGATCTCCCGTCCGGCAAGATCGGGAAGGCGGACGGGAAGGTGAGCGGGCAGCCGGACGGGAAGACGGACCCGCCCGGCCCTCACACTCCGGCGGGCCGTCCGCTGAGGGCAGCGTTCCTCGCGGGAAACAGCCGGGATGCGGGCGGGTAACAGCAGCGGCGCAGGCTGCCTGCATGGACTCCAGGATCGTGGTGATCGGCGCCGGAATGGCGGGGACGCGGCTGGCGCGACAGCTGTCCGCGTCGTCCCCGTCGTCCTCCCCGTCGTTCGACGTCACGCTGCTCGGCGAGGAACCGCACGACCCGTACAACCGGGTGCTGCTGGCGGAGGTCCTCGCCGGGCGGTACGGGCCCGAGGTGGTCGCCCTGCCGCCGGTGCCGGTGCGGCGCGGCGTCCGGGCGGTCTCGATCGACCGGGCGGCCCGGGTGGTGCACTGCGCGGACGGCGCGGAGGCTTTCGAGCTGCCGTACGACCGGCTGGTCCTGGCGACCGGCTCGAACCCGGTGCTGCCGCCCTTGCGCGGCATCGGCGGCGGGCGCCTCCCGGACGGCGTCCACCCCTTCCGCACCCTCGACGACTGCCTGGCCCTCGCGGCCGCCGCCCTCCCCGGCACCCGCGCCGTGGTCGTCGGCGGCGGCCTCCTGGGCGTCTCGGCGGCCCGCGCCCTGGCCGAACGCGGCGCGGACGTGGTCCTGGCCCACCAGGGCCCCCACCTGATGGACCGCCACCTCGACGCGGCGTCGGGCGAGCTGGTCCGGCGCCACGTGGAGGCCCTCGGGGTGGAGGTCCACACGGAGTGCCACGCCCGTGGCCTGCGCGCCGACGGGGCCCGCGTGTGCGGCGTCGAACTCGCCGACGGCTTCGTCCTGGACGCCGAAACCGTGGTCCTGGCCTGCGGCGTCCGCCCCCGCACGGGCCTCGCGGCGGAGGCGGGCCTGGAGGTCCGTCAGGGCATCGTGGTCGACGACGAGCTGCGTACGTCGGACCCGTACATCCACGCGATCGGCGACTGCGCGGAACACGGCGGGCGGGTGTACGGGCTGGCGACTCCCGCGCTGGAGCAGGCGGACGCGCTGGCGGGCATCCTGGCCGGTGACGGGCAGTCGACCCGCACAGGAGTGACGCACCCACCGGCCCGCACGGGTGGCTCCATGCCCGCCCCCGAGGCATCCGGGCCCGCCCCCCGAACCGAGCCCCCCCGCTACACGGGCACGCGCGCCCTCACCCGCCTCACCCTCTCGGGCCCCGTCCCGGACCACGCCCCCTTCGACCTCGCCACCTTCGGCGAGCCGACCCCCCGCCCCGGCGACGACGTCGTCCAACTGACCGACGCCACCCGCGGCGCGTACCGGAAGGTCGTCGTCCGCGGCGACCGCCTCGTCGGCGGCGTACTGCTCGGAGACCTCGCCCGGGTCGGCACGCTCGCCCGCGCCTGGGAGGCCGACGAACCCCTCCCCGATCACGACGACGCCCCCCTTCTCCACCTGCTCACCACCGACGGAGGACTCTGAGATGACGACGACCACCCCCACGATCGTGCTCGTCGGCCACGGAATGGTCGGCCAGCGCTTCCTGGAGGCCCTCGCCGAGCGGGGCGTGACGAGCCGCGCGCGGATCGTCGTCCTGTGCGAGGAGCCCCGCCCGGCATACGACCGCGTCCAGCTGACCTCGTACTTCTCCGGCCGGACCCCCGACGACCTCTCCCTCGTCGAGGACGGCTTCATGGCCCGGCACGGCATCGAACTCCACCTCGACGACCCGGCGGAGACGGTCGACGTCACCACCCGCACGGTCACCTCCCGCGCCGGCCGGACCTTCAGCTACGACAGCCTCGTCCTGGCCACGGGCTCGTACCCGTTCGTCCCGCCCGTCCCCGGCCGGGACGCCGAGGGCTGCTTCGTCTACCGCACCATCGAGGACCTCCTCGCGATCGAGGAGTACGCGAAGACCTCCCGCACCGGCACGGTCGTCGGCGGCGGCCTCCTCGGCCTGGAGGCGGCGGGGGCGCTCAAGGGCCTCGGCCTGGACACCCACATCGTCGAGTTCGCGCCCCGCCTGATGCCGGTCCAGGTGGACGACGGCGGTGGCGCGGCCCTCCTGCGCACGATCGAGAACATGGGCCTGACGGTCCACACGGCCGTCGGCACCCAGGAGATCGTCACGCGGGACTCCACCGTCACCGGCATGAAGCTGTCGGACGGCTCCACCCTCGCCACCGACCTCGTCGTCTTCTCGGCGGGCGTCCGCCCGCGCGACCAGCTCGCCCGCGACGCGGGCCTCGCGGTCGGGGAGCGCGGCGGCATCGTGGTCGACGAGCGATGCCGTACGTCCGACCCGTCCGTGTACGCGATCGGCGAGTGCGCGCTCGCGGCGGACGGCAGGGTGTACGGCCTGGTCGCGCCGGGCTACGAGATGGCGAACACGGTCGCGTCCGTCCTCGCGGACGAGGAGTCGGAGTCCGGGTTCACCGGAGCCGACCTGTCGACCAAGCTCAAGCTCCTCGGCGTGGACGTGGCGTCCTTCGGCGACGCGCACGGCACGGCCGACGGCTGCCTCGACGTCGTCTACTCCGACTCCCGCGCCGGCGTCTACAAGAAGCTCGTCGTCAGCCCGGAGGGCGAGCTCCTCGGCGGCGTCCTGGTCGGCGACGCCGAGTCGTACGGCATGCTCCGCCCGCTCACCGGCTCGGTCCCGCCCGTCCCGCCCGAACAGCTCGTCCTGCCGGCCGGCGTCGGCGCGCCCGTCGCGCTCGGCCCGTCCGCGCTCCCCGACGACGCGGTCATCTGCTCCTGCCACAACGTCACCAAGGCCGAGATCTGCGCCTGCTCCTCCCTCCCCGAGGTGAAGAAGTGCACCAAGGCGGGCACGGGCTGCGGCAGCTGCGTGAAGGTGATCGGCCAGCTCCTCCCCCAGCCCGAGGACACGGGCCTGTGCGGCTGCTTCCCGCACACGCGCAGTGAGCTGTACGAGATCGTCCGCACCCGGCGCCTGACCTCGTACGCGGCCCTCCTCGACGGGCACGGCCGCGAGGAGGCGCGCGGCGGTGACGGCTGCGAGATCTGCAAGCCGACGGTCGCCTCGATCCTGGCGTCCCTGAGCAACGGCTACATCCTCGACGGAGAGCAAGCCGCCCTCCAGGACACCAACGACCACTTCCTCGCGAACATCCAGCGCAACGGCTCCTACTCGGTCGTCCCCCGCATCCCCGGCGGCGAGATCACCCCCGACAAACTCATCGTGATCGGCGAGGTGGCTCGCGACTTCGGCCTCTACACGAAGATCACCGGCGGCCAGCGCATCGACCTCTTCGGCGCCCGCGTCGACCAGCTCCCCGCGATCTGGACCCGCCTCGTCGACGCGGGCTTCGAGTCGGGCCACGCGTACGGAAAGGCGCTGCGGACGGTCAAGTCCTGCGTCGGGCAGACCTGGTGCCGCTACGGCGTCCAGGACAGCGTCCGCATGGCGATCGACCTGGAGCTGCGCTACCGGGGCCTGCGCGCCCCGCACAAGCTCAAGTCGGCCGTCTCGGGCTGCGCCCGCGAGTGCGCCGAGGCCCAGTCGAAGGACTTCGGCGTGATCGCCACCGCGTCCGGCTGGAACCTGTACGTCGGCGGCAACGGCGGCGCCACCCCCCGCCACGCGGACCTGCTCGCCCAGGACCTCTCCGACGCCGAACTCGTCCGCCTCATCGACCGCTTCCTGATGTTCTACATCCGCACCGCCGACCGCCTGGAGCGCACCTCGGTGTGGCTGGAGCGCCTGGAAGGCGGCCTGGACCACCTCCGCGACGTGGTCGTCCACGACTCGCTCGGTCTCTGCGACGAACTCGAGTCCCTGATGGCCGAGCACGTCGCCGGCTTCCGCGACGAATGGGCCGAGACCCTGGACGACCCTGACCGGCTGCGCCGCTTCGTGTCGTTCGTGAACGCCCCGGACGTACCCGACCCGTCGGTGAAGTTCGTCCCGGAGCGGGACCAGATCAAGCCGAACCTGACCACCCTGACCCTGGAAGGCACCCTCACTCGATGACCCTCCAACTCGACCTCGACGGCACCTGGTTCCCGGTCTGCGACCCCTCCCGTCTGACACCCGGCCGGGGCGTCGTGGCCCTCCTCCCCGACGGCCGCCAGGCCGCCCTCTTCCTGGACCGCGCGGGCCGCGCCTTCGCGATCGACAACCGCGACCCCTTCACCGGCGCCCAGGTCCTCTCCCGGGGGCTGCTCGGCTCCGCGTCCGGCCGCCCCTTCGTCGCCTCACCGCTGCTCAAGCAGCGCTTCGACCTGGAGACGGGCCGCTGCCTGGACGACGATTCCGTGTCGGTCTCCACCTTCCCGGTCAGGAGGTCCGACGAGCGGTCTCCGCGTCCGGGCGGTACGGCGGCCGGGCCTCCGTCCGGGTCCGGGTCCGCCTCGCGCTGAACGTCCGGCCGGCACCGCTCATGGCCGCGAGCAGCCCGCCCGCCAGCAGCACGACCGCCCCGGCCGTCTGCACCGGCCCGAGGGACTCGCCCAGGAAGACGTAGGCGCAGAAGGAGCCGAAGACCGGGACCGTGAACATCATCAGGGAGGCGGAGGCGGGGCCCACCGCCGCGACTCCCCGGTAGTAGAAGAGGTTCGCGACGGCGGCCGGGCGACTCCGTCCTGCGCGGCACGCTGCTCCGGCTTCATACGGCGCCGGCCGGCGGGGCGGACGCGCTGGTGCGGGACGAGCGGCTGACGGCCGCGGTGACGGCGATGGCACGGCGGGGCGCGCACGGGCCTGCCGTGCTGCGCGAGGCGTCGGACGGGGCCCGGCAGCGGGCCGCGCGGCGGGCGCGGGCGGTGCTGCGGGAACGGTTCGTCGAGCAGGTGCCGGGACAGGAGCTGGCGGATGCGACGGGGTTGAGCCGGTTCGCGCTGTACCGGGCGTTCCGCGCCGAGTACGGGATGACGCCGAGCGAGTACCAGCGCCTGCTGCGGCTGCGCCGGGCGCGGGAGCTGCTGACGGCCGGCGGGACGGCGGCGGACGCGGCGGTGTCGGCCGGGTTCGCGGACCAGCCGCACTTCCACCGGTGGTTCGTGCGGTGTTACGGGGTGACGCCGGGCGCGTACCAGCGCGCCGGCATTACTTGACCGACCGTTCCAGATAGACGTAGGGTCACACCGTGGCCAGAACAAGGGAATTCGATCCGGACGCCGCACTCCAGGCAGCCCTCGAGCTGTTCTGGAGCCGCGGCTACGAGGCGACGTCCATGGCGGACCTCGTCGAGCACCTGGGGATCGGCCGCGCCAGCATCTACGCGACCTTCGGCAACAAGCACGAGCTCTACCTGAAGGCGATGGAGCGGTACACGGAGGTCCGCGACCCGTCGATGCTGACGGAGCTCTCCCAGCCCGGCCCCGCCCTGCCGGCCGTCCGGGCCCTGGTGCGCCGGTTCGCCGCCGAGGCGGCGTCCGACGAACACCGGCTGAACGGCTGCTTCATCACCAACACGGCGGCCGAACTGGCCCCGCACGACCGGACCGCCACCCGGCGGGTCGAGAGCAGCTGGGAGTACGTCGAGACGCTGCTGCACTCCGCCCTGGTGCGCGCCCGCGCACAGGGCGAGCTGCCCGAGGACCGCGATCCGCGGGCACTGGCCAGGATGCTGCTCGTCCTGATGCAGGGCCTCCGGGTCGTCGGCAAGGCCTCCAGCGACCCGGCCCGGGTGCGCGACGCGACGGAGCAGGCGCTGGCACTGCTGGACTGACCGGGGCGCGGTCCCGCGCCCGACCGGGGCAGTTTTCGCTGCCTCAATAACAGAACGATCGTTCAAGTATGAGGGGGATGTACGAGATGGTCAGGAACCGCTCGCAGGCAGGTTCGAGGGAAGGCGGCGTCACCGACGCGCAGCGAGCCCTGGGCAGCACACACGAGAAACCCGGTGCGGGTACCGGCCGCGGCCCGGGGCGCGGTACGGCCACGCTCACGCCGCCGCCGTCGCCCTCGTCACCCCCGGCGTCGGTCTCGCCGTCCACATCGCCGTCGCCCTCTGCCGCGGCCCCGGACCCGGCCCCCGAGAAGCCCGCCACCGCGCGGAGCGCCTTCGCGCTGCTCGGCGCCGTGCAGGTCACCCTCATCTTCACGCTCGCGTCGATCGCCGTGCCGCTCCCCCGCATCGGCCAGGAGTTCGGCATCGGCCGCGGCGAGTTGCTGCTGCTCAGCGCCGCGTACGGGCTCACCTTCGCCGGGCTGCTGCTCCTCGGCGGGCGGCTCGCCGACCGGTACGGCGGGCGGGCGGCGCTCACCGCCGGGCTGCTGGTCTTCGCCGCGGCGTCGGCCGCCGCGCCGCTCGCGACGACGTACGACGCGCTGCTCGCGGCCCGCTTCGCGCAGGGCGTCGGGGCGGCGCTCGTCGCGCCCGCCGCGATGGGGGTGCTACGGGCGGTGTTCCCGTCGGCCGCCTCGTACGGGAAGGCCATGGCCACCTGGGGCGGGCTGTCCGTACTCGGGGCGACGGCCGGGAACCTGCTCGCCGGGGTCATCGCGGCGCTCACGTCGTGGCGCTGGGCCTTCGCCGTGCCGCTCGTCGTCGCGGGTCTGGCGCTCGCGCTCGCACCCCGGGTGCTGCCCGCCACCCCGCCGGGGGCCGGGCGGGCGCTGGACATCCCCGGAGCCGTACTCGCCACCGCCGGGATCACCCTCGCCGCGTACGGGCTCGTCCTCGAGGCGACCGTTCCGCTGCTCGTCGGCCTGGCGCTCCTCGTCGGCTTCGCGGTCGTCGAGCGGCGCGCCGCCGACCCTCTCCTCCCGCCCCGCTTCCTGCTGGACGCACGCCGGGCGCTCGGCCTGGCCACGGTCGCGCTCGTCGCGGCCGGGACGGCGACGACGTTCATCCTGTTCTCGCTCCACCTGCAGCAGGAGCGCGGCTACTCGCCCCTGCAGACGTCCGCCGCCTTCGTGCCCTTCGCCGTCGCCCTGCTCTCCGCCGGCCGCGCCGCCGGGCCGCTCATCGGGCGGTACGGAGCGCGCAGGGTCACCGCCGCCGGGCTGGTCACCGGCGGCGCGGGGCTCGGGCTGCTCGCCGCACACGGACTCGAGTACACGTACGCCCTCGGCCTGCTGCCCGGCCTGGTCCTGCTGCCCGCCGGGGCCGCCGTCTCCTTCGCCGGGGCCGCGGTCCTCGCCACCGACGGCGTACCGCTCCGCGACACCGGTCTCGCGGGAGGCGTCATGAACACCGCGATGGAGCTCGGTCCGACCGTGGTCTTCGCCCTGCTCCTCACCCTCGGCAGCGACAGCGCGTCGCTCGCCGCGACGGCGGGCGCCTTCGCCGCCCTCGCACTGTCCCTCCTCCGCACGAAGGAACGGGCGAGGTAAGCCGGTAGCACACCGAACAAGCCGGTAACACACGAAGCAATCCACCCAAAAGCAATCCGCATCCGCATCCGCACAGAAAAATCCGCGCGAGCAATCCGCGATCCGCAATCCGCGCGAACAACCCGAAACAGGAGTTTCACAGATGTCTCGTTTCACCGGTCGCTCCGTCCTCGTCACCGGCGCCGGCACCGGCCTCGGCCGCGCCATCGCCCTCGCCTTCGCCGCCGAAGGCGCGAACGTCACCGTCGCCGGACGCACCCTCGCCCGCCTCGAAGAGACCGTCGCCCTCATCGAGAAGGCGGGCGGCACCGCGGCCGCCCACACCGCCGACATCACCCGCTCCGACGACGTACGCGCCCTCGTCGCGGCGGCCGTCGACCGGTTCGGCGGGCTCGACATCGCCGTGAACAACGCCGGCGTACTGCTCGGTGCCGGGCCGCTCGACGAGGTCGGCGAGGAGGACTGGGACACGGTCCTGCGCACGAACGTCACCGGCGTCTTCCTGGCGATGAAGCACCAGATCGCGTACATGAAGGAGCACGGCGGCGGCGCCATCGTGAACGTCTCCTCCAACCTCGGCGCCCATATGCGCATCCCGAACCTCGCCGCGTACATCACCTCCAAGGCCGCCGTCTCCGCGCTGACCCGGGCCGCCGCCCTGGACCACATCCAGCAGGGCGTACGGATCAACGCCGTGAGCCCCGGCGCCGCCGAGGGGCCCATGTCGCTGGCGCCCGGTCAGACCGAGGCCGACCGCGCCGAGCGGGCGAAGTCGGAGAACCCGCTCGGCCGGATCGCGTCGGCGGAGGAGGTCGCCGAGGCCGTGCTCTACCTCGCGTCGCCGCTCGCGGGTTCCGTCGTCGGCACGGACCTGGTGATCGACTCGGGGTCCGCCGCGTAGGCCCTGTCCGCCCGGCCCGTTCCGGACGGTCGTACGCTGGCGGCACAGGTCTTCCCTACCGAGGAGTAAGGCATGCCGAAGACGGCCGGCTGGACCGCACGCGACATCCCCGACCAGAGCGGACGCACCGCGGTGGTCACCGGAGCCAACAGCGGAATCGGCCTCGTCACGGCCCGTGAGCTGGCCCGCCGCGGCGCGCGAGTGATCCTCGCGTGCCGCAGCGAGGCACGGGGGACGGAGGCCGAGCAGCTCGTCAGGCGGCAGGTCCAGGGCGCGGACGTCGAGTTCCGGCCGCTGGACCTGGCCGACCTCGCCTCCGTACGGCGGTTCGCGGAGGCGTACGAGCCCGGGACGCTGGACCTGCTCGTCAACAACGCGGGCGTGATGGCACTCCCGTACGGCAGAACCGCCGACGGCTTCGAGACCCAGTTCGGGGTCAACCACCTCGGGCACTTCGCCCTCACCGGACTGCTGCTCCCGAAGCTGCTGGAGACTCCGGGCGCCCGCGTCGTCACCGTCTCCAGCGGGCTGCACGCGCTGGCGAACATCGACATGGGCGATCTCAACAGCGAGCGCCGCTACCGCAAGTGGGTGGCGTACGGGCGCTCCAAGACCGCGAATCTGCTGTTCACCCACGAGCTGGCGCGGCGGCTGCGCGGCGCGGGCTCGGACGTCGTGGCGGCGTCGGCGCACCCGGGCTACGCCGCCACCAACCTGGCGACCGCGGGCGCGCGGATGGAGGGGCGCCGGGCGGCCGAACGGATCATGGAGTTCGGCAACCGGATCATCGCCCAGCCCGCCGAGGCGGGCGCGCTGCCCACCCTGTACGCGGCGACCGCGCCCGGCGTACGCCCCGACTCGTTCACCGGGCCGCGGCTCCAGGGCTGGCGGGGCGCGCCCACGGAGTCCTGGCGGACCCGGTGGACGCTGAACGATGTCGCCGGTGAGCGGCTCTGGGTGGCCTCGGAGCAGCTCACGGGCGTGGCGTACGACGATCTGAAGCGATAGCCGGGCCGGTCGGGCCCGTCAGGACTGGCTCTCGACGGCCTTGGGGTCCATCCAGACGACCTCCCAGGTGTGGTGGTCCGGGTCCTGGAAGGAACGTCCGTACATGAATCCGTGGTCCTGGGTCTCGTTCGCGGGCGACCCGCCGGCGGCGAGGGCCGCGTCCGCCAGCTCGTCGACCTTCTCGCGGCTCTCGACGCTGAGCGCGAGGAGCACTTCGGTGCTGGTGGTCGCGTCGGCGATGTCCTTCTTGGTGAACTCCTTGAAGCGCGGCTCGGCCAGGAGCATCGCGAAGATGGTGTCGCTGAACACGAGACACGCGGTGCTCTGGTCGCTGAACTGCGGGTTGAAGGAGTAGCCGAGCGCGCTCCAGAAGGCCTTCGACTTCTCGAGGTCCTTCACCGGCAGGTTCACGAAGATCATCTGCGCCATCGTTCTTCTCTTCTCTTCCCTCGTCGTCCCGCCGTGGTGGCGGTTTCGAGGGGTAGACCCAGGGGTCACCCGGAACTCATCGCTCGCGCCGAAAAAACTTTCGCCCGGCGTCAGGCCGCGCCGCAGCGCTCCCGGACCCGCTGCCTGACGGTCTTTCCGGCGGACGGCCCATGCCGGCACAGGTCGCTACGCCGCACGGGTCGTGTTCCTGGCCCGACAGCGGCATTCCGGCACCTCGACTCTTCCGCTTCATCGGCCGTTGCCGCACCGTCAATTCAGTGCTCCTAGGTTCCTTCAGCGCGCGACCCTGTGCCGCCGGCCGGCGGCACAGGCGGTCACGATCCTCATGGAGTGACAGTGGAACGACGCAGCTTCCTGCGCGGAGCGGTCATCGGCACGTCCGCCGCAGCGTTCGGCAACACCCTGTGGCAGGGCGCCGCCTACGCGGCCCCCGCCCAGCCCGGCCCCGGCCCCTACGGGGCGCTGGGCGCGGCGGACGCGAACGGCATCATGCTGCCCAGCGGCTTCACCAGCCGGGTGATCGCCCGGTCCGGCCAGACCGTGAGCGGCACCTCGTACACCTGGCACAACGCCCCGGACGGCGGCGCGTGTTTCGCCGACGGCTCGGGCTGGATCTACGTGTCGAACTCCGAGATCAACCCCTCCGGCGGTGCGAGCGCCGTCAAGTTCAACTCGTCCGGCACGATCACCGGCGCGTACCGGATCCTCTCGAACACCCGGCAGAACTGCGCGGGCGGCAAGACCCCGTGGAACACCTGGCTGTCCTGTGAGGAGGTCAGCCTGGGCTATGTGTACGAGACCGACCCGTACGGGGTGAACGCGGCCGTGCGGCGGTCGGCGATGGGCCGGTTCAAGCACGAGGCCGCTGCCGCCGACCCGGTGCGCCAGGTCGTCTACCTGACCGAGGACGAGTCGGACGGCTGCTTCTACCGCTTCATCCCCACCACCTGGGGCAACCTCTCCTCCGGCACCCTCCAGGTCCTCAAGGCCGGCAGCGGCACCTCCGGCTCCTTCACCTGGCAGAACGTGCCGGACCCGGACGGCTCCCCGACCGTGACCCGCAACCAGGTCTCCGGGGTCAAGCGGTTCAACGGCGGCGAGGGCTGCCACTACGCCAACGACACCGTCTGGTTCACCACCAAGGGCGACAACCGCCTCTGGCAGCTGAACCTGGCGAACAGCACCTACGAGCTGGCCTACGACGACTCCCTCGTGGTGGGCGGCGGCGCGCCGCTGACCGGCGTCGACAACGTCACCGGATCCTCCTTCGGCGACCTGTACGTGGCCGAGGACGGCGGCAACATGGAGATCTGCGTCATCACGCCGGACGACGTGGTCGCGCCGTTCCTGCGGATCACCGGCCAGTCCTCCTCGGAGATCACCGGCCCGGCCTTCTCCCCCGCCGGCAACCGCCTGTACTTCTCCAGCCAGCGCGGTACGAGCGGCAGTTCGTCGGGCGGCATCACCTACGAGGTGACGGGCCCGTTCCGCGCGTAGGCGAAGCCGCGGCCGGAGCCTGAACCGGACCCTGTGCCTGTGCCTGTGCCGGAACCGGAGCATGGGCATGGGCATGGGGGGCCTGGGCCGGAACCGGCGCCGGGTCCCGCTGGGCTCCGCCCCTGAGCAGGGCGGTGCCCAGCGGGGTCATCGTGTGCAGCACCGCGTTCCCGTTCCGCAGGGTGATCACCAGGCCGGCTTCGCGCAGCACGCACGCGTGCTGGCTGGCCGACGCCAGCGACACCCCGGCCCTGCGGGCGAGTTCGCTCGTCGTACAGCCGTTGCCGATGGAGTGCAGGACGGCCGAGCGGGTGTGGCCGACGAGCCGCCCCAGCGACACCCGGTCCCGCTCGGCGTCCACGGGGGCCGCGGCGCCGCAGTGGGTGACCGGGTAGACCAGGACGGGCGGCAGCGCCGGATCCCGGCGGACCACGGGCGTACCGCGGCAGAAGTACGACGGCTGGAGCAGCAGCCCGCGCCCTTCCAGATGGACATCGCGGTCGACGGGGTAGTCCGCCTCCAGGACGGGGGCGCTCCAGCGCAGCATCGGCGGGAGCGAGGCGAGCAGTTCGTCGGCGCCGCCGTCGAGGAGGGCCCGGCCGCGGGCGGCCCTGTCGGCCTCCACGGCGGCCTGGATCTGCGTCCAGTACGGGTCCACGGCGGCCCGGTGGTAGCTGCGCAGGGCGCCGATCAGCCGGGCCATCGGCTCGGCCGCGCCCTCGTCGAGCCCGGCGAGCCGGCCGGCCGGTGCGGTGTGCGGACGGTCGGCGGCGAGCAGCCCGAGCTCCGCGCGCAGCCGGCGCACCGGGGTGACGCGTACCGCTTCGAGCCCTTCGTCGAGGCCGTGGAGCGCTTCGGGCGGGGTGAGAAAGTCCGGGAAATAGCCGCGGGACGGCACGAGCGAGGCGAGCAGACGTGTTTCACCATTCAACCGGGCGCGGGTTTCGCTGCGCCATTCCCCGTAGACGGTGGCGCCGCGCCGGTCCCGTAAACGATGAAAGCTGAGAATTGTCTCCCACAATACGTCCGGCCTGACCGCCAGTCGGACCCTCGCAAGGTCCTCCCCGGTGAAATGGATACGCAGCACGGAACCCCCACTGTTGCATCCGCAATCGACCCGCCCCTGAGTATGCACTCAGTCACGCCACGTTACCACGATGTTTCGGTCAGAGCTGAAACGCAGTGCGGAGGACCCTGCCGAACCGAAAAGCTGTACGACGTCGGACGCGAAACCTTCCTGTACCGAAGGGGCGAGGCAAAGACCGTGGGGGGCTTTCCCCGCCCGGCGGCGGTCGGCGGAGGTTGCGGCTCCGTGTCCGGCATAGGTAATGGGGCGTGGCCTGCGGGTGGGGATCCGCAGGTCGCGCCCCGCCTCTTCTTTGCTCAAAGAATGGCGGAAATCAAACCGCCCACAATAGTCCGGAATTCAAGGACGAGGCCAAGGGCTGAACCAAGGGCGGGAAAGCCGAAGAGGGGCGCGCACCTCCGCACAAGGTGCACGCCCCTCTTCTTCTTCTGTGCGCCGGGACCATCGGCGGGTCGGTGAGGGTCAGGATGAACCACCGACGGTCCCGGGGTCATATGCCGGTCGACCGGAGGGCCGACCGGCGCCGCGGCATCACGCCGTACGGGTCAGCGGCTGTCGCTCCCGGTCGACTGCGCGGCCGCGCGGCCCGCCTCCAGCCGCGCCACCGGGATCCGGAACGGCGAGCAGGAGACGTAGTCCAGGCCCACCTCGTGGAAGAAGTGCACCGACTCGGGGTCGCCGCCGTGCTCACCGCAGACGCCGAGCTTGATGTCCGGGCGGGTGGCCCGGCCGGCCTCGGCCGCGCTGCGGACCAGCGCGCCGACGCCGTCCTTGTCGATCGTCTCGAACGGGCTGACGCCGAAGATGCCCTTCTCCAGGTACGCGGTGAAGAAGCTGGCCTCCACGTCGTCCCGGCTGAAGCCCCATACGGTCTGGGTGAGGTCGTTCGTTCCGAAGGAGAAGAACTCGGCGGCCTCGGCGATCTGTCCGGCGGTCACGGCGGCGCGCGGCAGCTCGATCATCGTGCCGAGCGCCAGCTTCAGCTCGATGCCGGTGGCGGCCTGGACCTCGGCGATGACCTTCTCGGCGTCCTCGCGGACGATCTCCAGCTCCTGGACGGTGCCCACGAGCGGGATCATGATCTCGGCGCGCGGGTCGCCCTTGGCGTCGATCCGTGCGGCGGCGGCCTCGGCGATGGCCCGGACCTGCATGGTGAACAGGCCGGGGATGACCAGGCCGAGGCGGACACCGCGCAGACCCAGCATCGGGTTCTGCTCGTGCAGCTTGTGCACGGCCTGGAGCAGGCGCAGGTCGTTCTCGTTGGCGTCCTTGCGGGCCTCGGCGAGGGCGACGCGCACCGACAGCTCGGTGATGTCGGGCAGGAACTCGTGCAGCGGCGGGTCGAGCAGCCGCACGGTCACCGGCAGCCCGTCCATCGCCTCGAACAGCTCGATGAAGTCCTGCTTCTGCTGCGGGAGCAGCGCCTTCAGCGCTTCCTCGCGCTCCTCGTCGGTGTCGGCGAGGATCAGCTTCTCGACCATCTCGCGGCGCTCACCGAGGAACATGTGCTCGGTGCGGCACAGGCCGATGCCCTGGGCGCCGAAGCGACGGGCGCGCAGCGCGTCCTCGGCGTTGTCGGCGTTGGCCCGTACGCGCAGCCGGCGGACCCGGTCCGCGTACGCCATGATCCGGTGCACGGCGGCGACGAGCTCGTCGGCGTCGTCGGCGCCGGCGTGCATGCGGCCCTCGAAGTACTCGACGACCGGGGAGGGCACGACCGGGACCTCACCGAGGTACACCTTGCCGGTGGAACCGTCGATGGAGACGACGTCGCCCTCTTCGACGACCGTGCCGTCGGCGGCGGTCATCCGGCGGCGCTTGGTGTCGACCTCGAGCTCCTCGGCGCCGCAGACACAGGTCTTGCCCATGCCGCGGGCGACGACGGCCGCGTGCGAGGTCTTGCCGCCGCGCGAGGTCAGGATGCCCTCGGCGGCGATCATGCCGTTGAGGTCGTCGGGGTTGGTCTCACGGCGGATCAGGATGACCTTCTCGCCGGAGCGCGACCACTTGACGGCCGTGTACGAGTCGAAGACGGCCTTGCCGACCGCCGCGCCGGGCGACGCGGCGATGCCGCGGCCGATCTTCTCGACCTTGGCGCTCTCGTCGAAGCGCGGGAACATCAGCTGGGCGAGCTGGGCGCCGTTGACGCGCTGGAGCGCCTCTGCCTCGTCGATCAGGCCCTGGTCGACCAGCTGGGTGGCGATCCGGAAGGCGGCACCGGCGGTGCGCTTGCCGACGCGGGTCTGGAGCATCCACAGCTGGCCGCGCTCGATGGTGAACTCGATGTCGCAGAGATCCTTGTAGTGGGTCTCCAGCGTCTCCATGATCTGCATCAGCTGGTCGTACGACTTCTTGTCGATCGACTCCAGCTCGGCGAGCGGCACGGTGTTGCGGATACCGGCGACGACGTCCTCGCCCTGCGCGTTCTGCAGGTAGTCGCCGTAGACGCCCTGGTGGCCGCTGGCGGGGTCACGGGTGAAGGCGACGCCGGTGCCGGAGTCGGGGCCGAGGTTGCCGAAGACCATGGAGCAGACGTTGACGGCCG
The DNA here is from genome assembly GCF_040300305.1 of Streptomyces sp. NPDC000410. Lineage (NCBI taxonomy): Bacteria > Bacillati > Actinomycetota > Actinomycetes > Kitasatosporales > Streptomycetaceae > Streptomyces > Streptomyces sp. NPDC000410. The sequence continues at coordinate 385,589 of NZ_JBEPDM010000002.1, read as the reverse complement.
TGCCGAGGTCGCCGGGGATGCGCTCCTGGCGGCGGTACAGCTTGGCGCGGTCCGTGTTCCACGAGTCGAAGACCGCCTTGATGGCGAGGTCCATCTGCTCGCGCGGGTCCTGCGGGAAGTCCCGGCCGGCCTCGGCCTTGACGATCTTCTTGAACTGCTTGACCAGCTTCTTCAGGTCGGCGGCGTCGAGATCGGTGTCGACGGTGACCTTCTTGGCGCGCTTGGCCTCGTCGAGCGCCTCCTCGAAGAGCTCGCCGTCGACGCCGAGGACGGTCTTGCCGAACATCTGGACGAGCCGGCGGTACGAGTCCCAGGCGAAGCGCTCGTCGCCGGCCTGCTTGGCGAGGCCCTCGACGGACTTGTCGGAGAGACCGATGTTGAGGACGGTGTCCATCATGCCGGGCATGGAGAACTTGGCACCGGAGCGTACGGATACGAGCAGGGGGTTGTCGGCCTGGCCGAGCTTCTTGCCCATCTCCTTCTCGAGCGCCTCGAGGTGCGCGCTGACCTCGTCACGGAGTGCCGCGGGCTCCTCACCGCTCTCGAGGTAGACCTTGCAGGCCTCGGTGGTGATGGTGAAGCCCGGAGGAACCGGGAGGCCGAGGTTGGTCATCTCGGCCAGGTTCGCGCCCTTGCCACCGAGAAGGTCCTTGAGGTCCCTGTTGCCCTCGGTGAAGTCGTAGACGAACTTCTGATCTTTGTTTTCCGACACGGGTCTCGACTCCTCGAGGACTCGGTGGCTGCCCTGACGGCGAGGAACATACCCAGATCGAAGGCAGATCGGTACGTCCACTTGTCTGTCATTCGGCCGTAACCACCCGTCCGCCACTAGATCGCAGGTTACCGATGCGTAAACAGAGTCGCCTCGACACCTTCACCCCTCGAAGAGCGCTTGACTCAAAGTAGGGGATCTGCGCTCAGGTGAGCGCCCTCTCGGGCAAGTGAGTTCAAATATTGAACACAACTAGACGATATTTGGAGCTGAGCCTTCGAGAACTGAAGTGGCTCATGTTTCGCTCATCTGAGCGCAACCCTTATCAAGGGTGGCGAGAATCACGCAGTGCGAGACGGCCTGATTTCACGATACGGACCTTCACGGCTCCCCACCTTCCGAGGCGCGGGCCCGCACGACGAACCCCCGCCGGGAGGTCCCACACCCCCCGACGTGGGGAAGTGTGAGCCCCGGCGGGGGTTCAGGGGTGGAGCCCCGCAGAAGGGGCGGGGCGCCTCAGCCGCCCGACGTGTCCAGTTCCGCGTCCTCCCCGACCGACGCGCAGTCGTACGGGTCCTTCAGCCAGCCGTCCGGCAGCACCACCCGGTTGTTACCCGACGTACGCCCGCGCGGACCGTCCGCACCCACCGGCCACGCCTGGTCCAGATCCAGCTCGCTCAGATGAGCGTCCATCTCGGCCAGCGACGACGTGATCGCCAGCTTCTTCCGCATCTCCGAACCGACCGCGAAGCCCTTCAGGTACCACGCCACGTGCTTGCGGAAGTCGATCACGCCGCGTGCCTCGTCCCCGATCCACTCGCCGAGCAGCTCCGCGTGCCGCCGCATGATGCCCGCGACCTCCCGCAGCGTCGGCGTCGCGTATCCCTCGGCACCCGTGCCCTCGAACGCCGCCACCAGGTCGCCGAACAGCCACGGCCGCCCCAGGCACCCGCGCCCCACCACGACCCCGTCGCAGCCGGTCTCGCGCATCATCCGCAGCGCGTCGTCCGCCGACCAGATGTCGCCGTTGCCGAGGACGGGGATCTCCGGCACGTGCTCCTTCAGCCGGGCGATCGCGTCCCAGTCGGCCGTGCCGCCGTAGTGCTGGGCGGCGGTCCGTCCGTGCAGGGCGATGGCGGTCACGCCCTCCTCGACCGCGATCCGCCCCGCGTCCAGGTACGTGATGTGGTCGTCGTCGATGCCCTTGCGCATCTTCATCGTCACCGGCAGGGATCCGGCGTTGCCGACGGCCTCGTTGAGGATGGCCCGCAGCAGCGGCCGCTTGTACGGGAGGGCCGACCCGCCGCCCTTGCGGGTCACCTTCGGCACCGGGCAGCCGAAGTTCAGGTCGATGTGGTCGGCCAGGTCCTCGTCCACGATCATGCGTACGGCCTTGCCGACGGTGACCGGGTCCACCCCGTAGAGCTGGATCGAGCGCGGCGTCTCACTCGCGTCGAAGTGGATGAGCTGCATCGTCTTCTCGTTGCGCTCGACCAGCGCCCGCGTCGTGATCATCTCGCTGACGAACAACCCCTTGCCACCGGAAAACTCACGGCAGAGGGTGCGGAACGGCGCGTTGGTGATGCCGGCCATGGGAGCGAGCACCACAGGGGGCTGCACGGTGTGCGGGCCGATGGAGAGCGTGGTCATTGGCCCATTGTCGCGCACCGCCACGGTCATTAGTTAGTCGTACTATGCATACATGTCCGAGTCCGCGCTCAGCCCCCGGCGACGGCTCCTGATCCTGGCCATCTGCTGCATGAGCCTGCTGATCGTCAGCCTGGACAACACCGTCCTCAACGTCGCGCTGCCCTCGATGCGCGAGGACCTGCACACCACCATCGCCGGAATGCAATGGACCGTCGACGCCTACACCCTCGTCCTCGCCTCGCTGCTGATGCTCGCGGGATCGACGGCCGACCGGATCGGCCGTCGCAAGGTCTTCAAGGCCGGACTCGTCCTCTTCACCCTCGGCTCCGTCCTCTGCTCGCTCGCCCCGAACCTCGAATCGCTCGTCGCCTTCCGCATGGTCCAGGCCGTCGGCGGCTCCATGCTCAACCCCGTCGCCATGTCGATCATCACCAACACCTTCACCGACCCGCGCGAGCGCGCCCGCGCGATCGGGGTGTGGGGCGGTGTCGTCGGCATATCGATGGCCGCGGGACCGGTGGTGGGCGGTCTGCTCACCGACACCGTCGGCTGGCGCTCGATCTTCTGGATCAACGTCCCGGTGGGCCTCGCCGCACTCCTCCTCACCTGGCGATACGTCCCCGAATCCCGCGCCCCGAGACCCCGCCGCGTCGACCCCGTCGGCCAGCTCCTGGTCATCGCGCTCCTCGGCTCCCTCACCTACGCGATCATCGAGGCCCCCGCGGTCGGCCTCCCCGCCGTCATCCCCTACGCCGTGCTCGCCGTCCTCGCCCTCGCCGGGCTGCTCCTGTACGAGCCCCGGCGCCGTGAACCCCTCATCGACCTGCGCTTCTTCCGCTCGGCGCCCTTCAGCGGGGCGACCGTCATCGCGGTCAGCGCCTTCGCGGCGCTCGGGGGCTTCCTCTTCCTCAACACCCTCTACCTCCAGGACGTACGCGGCCTGTCCGCCCTGCACGCCGGGCTGTTCATGCTGCCCATGGCCGCCATGACCTTCGTCTGCGCCCCGCTGTCCGGCCGGCTGGTCGGCGCCCGCGGCCCCCGCATCCCCCTGATCGTCGCCGGGGTCTCCATGGCGGCGTGCGGGCTGCTCTTCGCCGTCTTCCGGGCCGGGACGTCCACGGCGCTCCTCTTCACCGGTTACGTGCTCTTCGGGCTGGGCTTCGGCATGGTGAACGCCCCCATCACCAACACCGCCGTCTCCGGCATGCCCCGCTCCCAGGCCGGCGTGGCGGCCGCCGTCGCCTCCACCAGCCGCCAGACGGGCCAGACACTCGGCGTCGCGGTCATCGGCTCCGTCCTGGCGACGGGGGCGGGGGCGACGGGAGCCGGGGCGACCACGACCGCCTGGTGGATCATCACCGGCTGCGGCCTGTCCGTACTCCTCGTCGGCCTCGCCACCAGCGGCCCCTGGGCACGCGCCACGGCGGAACGCACCGCGCTCCGCCTGGAGTCGGCCGAGGCGCGCGTACCTGCCGACAGCCGCAGGTCCTGACCCCAGGCCGGAAAGCCGCACACGCACGAAACGGGCCCGGGTCGCCTGAGGCGACCCGGGCCCGTCCGTGTCCGCGAGGTGAGTGAGCGTCAGCTCTGGGCGTCGCCCTGGGCGTCCTGACCGTCCTGGTCGGCGGCCGAGGCGCCCTGGGCGCGCTCCTTCATCTTGCGCAGCAGTTCCTGCTTCTGGTCGGCGGACGCCTTGCGATCGGCGTTGCGCGCCGGGCCGTTGCCCTGCTGGTCGGCGCGGGACAGCTTCTTGCGCTGTCCGCCCACGCCGAGGAGGTTGTTACGGCTCTTGGCCACAGGGGGTTCTCCCGTCCTGGTGAGAAGTGATCCGGAATTCAGGTGATGGGGCGGGACGCGGCCGCCGCACTCTCACTCGTAGATCTGGAAGAAGGAGGACATGCGGGCGACGTTACCGCCCGGCGACGGAACACGGCATCCCATTTCTCGCCCCGCTCACCGCCTCGCCGACCGATCCGCCGTCCGACCCGCCGATCTCCATCGGATGACAAATATTGAAATCTGTCATCCGTCATGCCATAGTCGTCTCACGACCTCCCCCACCCCTCCCCCGAGGAGCCCCTCATGAGCACCTCCACCCCCACCCGCCCCCTCGGCACCACCGGTCCCCGGGTCTCCGCGCTCGGGCTCGGCTGCATGGGCATGTCCGCGCTGTACGGCGAGGCCGACCGGGCCGAGTCCATCGCGACGATCCACGCCGCCCTCGACGCCGGGATCACGCTGCTCGACACCGGCGACTTCTACGGCATGGGCCACAACGAGCTGCTGATCAACGAGGCCCTGCGCACCGCCCCGGCCGCCCTCCGCGAGACCGCGCTGACCAGCGTGAAGTTCGGTGCGCTGCGCGACCCGGACGGCGGCTGGTCCGGCTATGACGGCCGGCCCGCCGCGGTGAAGAACTTCGCGGCGTACTCGCTCCAGCGCCTGGGCACCGACCACATCGACATCTACCGGATCGCGCGGGTCGACCCCGGCGTACCGGTCGAGGAGACGGTCGGCGCCATCGCCGAGCTGATCGAGGCGGGCCATGTCCGGCACGTCGGCATGTCCGAGGTCGGGGCCGACACCCTGCGCCGGGCCGCCTCCGTCGCGCCGGTCTCCGATCTGCAGATCGAGTACTCACTGATCTCGCGCGGCATCGAGGACGAGATCCTGCCGACCGCCCGTGAGCTGGGCATCGGCGTCACGGCGTACGGTGTGCTGTCCCGCGGTCTGATCAGCGGGCACTTCACCAGCGACCGGCAGCTCGCGGCGAACGACTTCCGCGGCATGAGCCCGCGCTTCCAGGGCGAGAACCTGCGGCACAACCTCGACCTGGTCGAGCAGCTCCGCAAGATCGCCGAGCAGAAGGGCGTCTCGGTCGCCCAGATCGCGATCGCCTGGGTGCTCGCCCGCGGCGAGGACATCGTCCCGCTGGTCGGCGCCCGCCGCCGGGACCGGCTCGACGAGGCGCTCGGCGCGCTCGACGTCACGCTCGACGCCGCCGACCTGGACGCGATCGAGCGTGCCGTGCCGGCGGGGGCGGCGGCCGGGGCGCGCTACCCGGAGGCGCAGATGGCGCATCTGGACAGCGAGCACTGACAGGTACCGTCAATGCCATGTCCACCACCGAGATCCTGACCGCCGACCGCATCCTCGAAGCCACGGAGGAGGTGCTGCGTCGCTACGGCCCGGCGAAGGCCACGGTCGTCGATGTGGCGCGCGCCCTCGGGGTCAGCCACGGCAGCGTCTACCGGCACTTCCGGACGAAGGTGGCCCTGCGCGAGGCGGTCACCGAGCGCTGGCTCAAGCGCGCGGTGGCGGATCTGACCGGGATCACGGAGGGCGAGGGGCCCGCGGACGAGCGCCTGGAGCGCTGGCTGCGGGCCCTGTTCACCGCGAAGCGCCACAAGGCGGGCGACGATCCCGAGCTGTTCTCCACGTACGAGGTGCTGATCGGCGAGAGCAGCGGTGTCGTGGAGCAGCACGTGGAGGGCCTGGTCGACCAGCTCGCCCGCATCCTCGAGGACGGCGTACGGCGCGGGGACTTCGCCCCGCCCGCCGTCGACGTCCGTACGACCGCCCGCGCGGTCTTCGACGCCACCAACCGCTTCCACGATCCGGCGTACGCCGGGGACTGGGGGCGCGACGGGATCGACGACGCCTTCGACGCCACCTGCGCGCTGCTGCTGCGCGGGCTGCGGGCGTAAGCACGGAAAAGGCTCGGGACGGAAGAAGGCCGCCGGGGCGCACATCACATGCGCCCCGGCGGCCCTCGGCGTTGCTACCAGGTGTGCGCGACGTCCACGATCAGCTGGTCACCGGACTGGAGCACCCGGAACGGAAGCTTGGCGCGAACACCCAGGCCGACCTGGGTCTGCCCCTCGAAGCTCGCCCCGAACTTGGTGTCCTTGAACGTCTTGTATCCACTGATGTTGACACCCGGCAGGGGCTTCCCTGCCTGCCCCGCGTAGACCGGCTTCATGGTCGCCGGGTCGTAGCTCGGCGCGGACACGAAGATCTGCAGGATGGCGCCACCGCTGACCGGTATCAGGTCACCGGAGGCATCCTGATGGAACGCGTCGACGTAGCTGACGTGGTAGCCGACCTTGCCCGCCGCCGCCCCGGTGACGTCGAAGACCATGCGGTCGTAGCACGCGTTCTGGCCGGTCCGGATGTTCGTGAGCGGCTTGGACTGCGAGGCCGTCGACGACTTGAGGCCGCTGCCCCAGGCCGTCGAACAGGCCGCGGCCAAGGCACGCTGGCCCGCCTGGCCGCTCTCCGCCGCGCCCGCCGTACCGGCGCCCGCCACCCCGGCCGTGCCCACGAGTACGAGCGCAGCGGCCGCTGTCATCCACCGTCGCATGACTTACCTCCCGAATGAGAGCTGAGTAAAGCTTGCATGCGTGAGGACAGAGGCCTGTGGTGACACAGTTGCGCATGTGGTGGCTTTTGGCCAACAGGAACACGATGTTGTCGCAAAAGCGAAGCCCCCGGTTCCTTCCGAGGAACCGGGGGCTTCGTCCTGCAGGTCAGCAGCCAGGCGTCAGCAGCCGATGAGGCGGGTCGCGAGGTAGCCCTGGATCTGGTCCAGGGAGACGCGCTCCTGCTTCATGGTGTCGCGCTCGCGAACGGTGACCGCGTTGTCGTCCAGCGTGTCGAAGTCGACCGTGACGCAGTACGGCGTACCGATCTCGTCCTGGCGCCGGTAGCGGCGGCCGATCGCGCCCGCGTCGTCGAACTCGATGTTCCAGTTCTGCCGGAGGTCCGCCGCGAGGCCCTTGGCCTTCGGGGAGAGCTGCGGGTTGCGCGACAGCGGAAGGACCGCGACCTTGACCGGCGCGATGCGGTAGTCGAGGCGCAGCACGGTGCGCTTCTCCATCACGCCCTTGGCGTTGGGGGCCTCGTCCTCGTTGTAGCCGTCGAGGAGGAAGGCGAGCATCGTGCGGCCGACACCGGCGGCGGGCTCGATGACGTACGGCGTCCAGCGCTCCCCGGCCTCCTGGTCGAAGTACGTCAGGTCCTGGCCGGAGGCCTTGGAGTGGGCGCCGAGGTCGTAGTCGGTCCGGTTGGCGACACCCTCCAGCTCGCCCCACTCGCTGCCGCCGAACTGGAAGCGGTACTCGATGTCCGCCGTGCGCTTCGAGTAGTGCGAGAGCTTCTCCGCCGGGTGCTCGTACCAGCGCATGTTCTCTTCACGCATGCCCAGGCCGGTGTACCAGTTCCAGCGCTGCTCCATCCAGTACTCGTGCCACTTCTCGTCCTCGCCCGGCTTGACGAAGAACTCCATCTCCATCTGCTCGAACTCGCGCGTGCGGAAGATGAAGTTGCCCGGCGTGATCTCGTTGCGGAAGGACTTGCCGACCTGGGCGATACCGAACGGGGGCTTGCGGCGCGAGGTCTGCTGGACCTGGGCGAAGTTGGTGAAGATGCCCTGGGCGGTCTCGGGGCGCAGGTAGGCGATGGAGCCGGAGTCCTGCGTCGGGCCGAGGTGGGTGGCGAGGAGGCCCGAGAACTGCTTGGGCTCGGTGAACTGGCCCTTGTTGCCGCAGTTGGGGCAGTTGATGTCGGCGAGGCCGTTCGCGGGGACCTTGCCGTGCTTCTCCTCGTACGCCTCTTCCAGGTGGTCGGCGCGGTAACGCTTGTGGCAGGAGGTGCACTCGGTGAGCGGGTCGGTGAAGGTGGCGACGTGGCCGGAGGCCTCCCAGACCTCGGTCGCCAGGATCACCGACGAGTCGATACCGACGACGTCCTCACGCGAGGTGACCATGTAGCGCCACCACTGGCGCTTGATGTTCTCCTTGAGCTCGACACCCAGCGGTCCGTAGTCCCAGGCGGCCTTCTGGCCGCCGTAGATCTCGCTGCACGGGTAGACAAAGCCACGGCGCTTGCTCAGGTTGACGATCGTGTCGATCTTGTCGGCGGCCACGGTGCTCTCTTCATTACGACGACGGGCGAAGCGAATGCTTCAGATTACCGGCGGCCGCACCCCCGGGATCAAATCGGTGCCGGGATCGGCGGCCCATGGGCCTGGGGCGACCCTTTGTTGACAATCGTTTCCAGTTTTGTTGAAAATGAGAGTCATGAACGTACGACGCCTCATACCGTCCGCCACCATCGCCGGAGCAGCCGCTCTGTCGCTGGTGACTCTCTCCGCCTGCTCCGGCGCCTCCGACGCCACGAACGGCGAGAAGAGCGGCGGCAAGCTGGACGTGGTGGCGTCGTTCTACCCCATGCAGTATCTCGCCGAACAGATCGGTGGTGACCACGTCGCGGTCACCACCCTCACCAAGCCGGGCGTCGAGCCGCATGACCTGGAGCTGAAGCCCAGGCAGGCCTCCGAGCTCCGCCGGGCCGATGTCGTCCTCTACCTCAAGGGCCTCCAGCCCGCCGTCGACAAGGCGATCGACCAGGCCGGTGTCGAGAACACCGTGGACGCCGCCACCCTCACGAAGCTCGAGGACCACGCCGCGCACGAGGGCGAGTCCCCCGAGGAGCACGCCGACCACGAAGGCGAAGAGCACGGCGAAGAGCACGAGCACGAGGGCGCCGACCCGCACGTCTGGCTCGACCCGGTGAAGTACACCGAGATCGCCAAGGGCGTCGGCGCCTCGCTGGAGAAGGCCGACCCGGCCCACGCCGCCACCTACAAGAAGAACACCGAGGCGCTGGTCACCAAGCTGAAGGCGCTCGACACCAAGTTCTCCGGCGGCCTGAAGACCACCGGCACCAAGACCTTCATCACCACCCACTCCGCCTTCGCCTACCTCGCCGAGCGCTACGGCCTGGAACAGGAGGGCGTCGCCGGCGTCGACCCCGAGTCGGACCCGAGCCCCGCCCGGATCAAGGAGCTCCAGACCATCGCGAAGAAGGAGAAGGTCACCACCGTCTTCTTCGAGACGCTCGCCAGCGACAAGACCGCGAAGACCCTCGCCAAGGATGCCGACCTGAAGACGGACGTCCTGGACCCGCTGGAGGGAATCACGGAGAAGTCCAAGGGCGATGACTACATCGAGGTGATGGAGTCCAACCTCGCCGCGCTGCAGAAGGCTCTCGGCGCGAAGTGACGCACACATCCGGAGGCACCACCGTGAGCGAGCCCGTCGGCACCGAGCCCGTCATATCCGTCCAAGGGGCCAGGGCGACGCTCGGCTCGCGCCACGTGCTGCGCGGCGTCGACCTCACCGTCGAGCGCGGTGAGGTCGTCGCCCTGCTCGGCGCCAACGGCTCCGGCAAGTCGACGGTCGTCCGCTCGCTGATCGGCCAGGTGGCGCTCACCGGCGGGGAGGTCTCGCTCTTCGGCACGCGGCTGCGCCGCTTCCGCGACTGGTCGCGCGTCGGTTACGTACCGCAGCGCACGACCGCGACCAGCGGTGTTCCGGCCACGGTCCGTGAGGTGGTCTCCTCCGGCCGTCTTTCGCGTACGAAGCTGAAGTGGCCGTCCCGTCACGACAGGGCGGCCGTGCGGCACGCCATCGAGCTGGTCGGGCTCGCCGACCGGACGAAGGACTCGGTCAGCTCGCTGTCCGGCGGCCAGCACCAGCGAGTGCTGATAGCCCGCGCGCTGGCGGCCGAACCCGAGCTGCTGATCATGGACGAGCCGATGGCGGGCGTGGACCTGGCCAGCCAGGAGATCCTGGCGGCGACCCTGCGCGAGCAGGTCGCGGCCGGTGCGACGGTGCTGCTCGTCCTGCACGAACTCGGCCCGCTGGAGCCGCTGATCGACCGCGCCGTGGTGCTGCGCGACGGCTGCGTCGTCCACGACGGCCCGCCGCCGCAGGCCGTCGGCCAGCACGCGCTGCCCGGCCACGACCACGTACATCCGCACGCGGCCGACGAGCCGCTCCGCACGGGACTGCTGACCTGATCATGGAAATCCTCCAGGACCCCTTCATGCAGCGGGCGCTGCTGGCCGCCGTGCTGGTCGGCGTCACCGCGCCGGCCCTCGGCATTCACCTGGTGCAGCGCCGCCAGGCCCTGATGGGCGACGGCATCGGCCATGTCGCGATGACCGGTGTCGGCCTCGGCTTCCTGATGCAGGCCAACCCCGTGTGGATGGCGACGCTGGTGGCGGTCGTCGGCGCGATCGCGATGGAGCTGATCCGGGCGTACGGCCGGACGCGCGGCGACATCGCGCTCGCGATGCTCTTCTACGGCGGCATGGCGGGCGGCGTCCTGCTGACGAACCTGTCCGGCACCGGATCGAACGCCAACCTGGTCTCGTATCTCTTCGGCTCGCTGTCGACCGTCTCCGACGAGGACGTCACCGCGATCTGTCTGCTCGCCGGCTTCGTCCTGCTGATCACGGTCGGTCTGCGCAGGCAGCTGTTCGCGATCAGCCAGGACGAGGAGTTCGCGCGCGTCACGGGCCTTCCCGTGCGGGCGCTGAACCTGCTGGTGGCCGTGACGGCGGCGGTGACGGTCACGGTCGGGATGCGCGTCGTCGGCCTGCTGCTGGTCAGCGCGCTGATGGTGGTGCCGGTGGCGGCGGCCCAGCAGGTCACCCGCTCGTTCGCCGTCACGTTCGTCGCCGCTGTGGCGATCGGGGTCGCGGTGACCCTGTCGGGCACTGTCGCGTCGTACTACCGGGACGTGCCGCCGGGTGCGACGATCGTCCTGTTGGCGATCGGCGTCTTCGTGGTGCTCACGGCGCTGGCGACGCCGCTCGCCAGACGGCGCGCGAAGGCGCTGGAGACCGCCGAGGACGAATGCGATCTGGACCTCCCCGCCTCCGCGCGCGCGACCGACCGCGCAAGGGTCTGAACCGGGCCTGGCAGAATGGCCCGCGTCGGAGGAGCGCGGAACGAAGGAGGCACCTGTGGCGACGGCTGGACCCCCCGTACGCGGCCGGTCGACCCGGCAGCGGGCCGCGGTGTCGGCGGCGCTCGACGAGGTGGACGAGTTCCGCAGTGCGCAGGAGCTGCACGACATGCTCAAGCACCGCGGTGATTCGGTCGGCCTGACGACGGTGTACCGGACCCTGCAGTCCCTCGCCGAGGCCGGTGAGGTGGACGTGCTGCGCACGAGCGACGGCGAGGCGGTGTACCGGCGCTGCGAGTCGGGCGAGCACCACCACCATCTGGTGTGCCGCGTGTGCGGCAAGGCGGTCGAGGTCGAGGGCCCGGCGGTCGAGCAGTGGGCGGAGACGATCGCCTCGCAGCACGGCTATGTGAACGTGGCGCACACGGTGGAGATCTTCGGTACGTGCGCGGAGTGCGCGGCAGCGGCCGGGAACTGACCCGGCCTGACCCGGCCCGACCTGACCCGGCCTGACCGGGCCTGACCCGGCCCAGCCTGACCTGCCGGACTAGCCTGTCCGGCCGCTGCCGCCGGGCACTACCGCTTGTCGCGACGTCCGTTGCGACCGGTCAGCGACTCCCTGACCCGTTCCGCCTGTACCTCGATGTCCCGGAGTACGGCGGGGTTGTGTGTCCTGTTGCGGAACAGGTCCACCATGTCGTCCATCGTCCGCCTGGCCCGCCCGAGGTCACCCGCCCTGGCCTCCATCCGGGCACGGCGTTCCATCACCCAGCCCAGAGTGATGTTGTCGACGCCCCGGTCCGCCAGTGTGGCGTCGACGACCAGGTTCAGGTTCCGGATGCTCTCGTCGGGGTCGGCGGGCCTCATGGTCAGCCTCTTGTCGGAGCTCAGGTACTTGAAGTCCCGGGAGGCGTTGGCGCCCTTGACCAGCTGTGGATAGACGGCGAGCGGGTGGTCGGCGTACCGGTCGAGCACCTCGTCAAGAGCCGCGTTCCCGGAGCTGAGCGCCTGGCTGTCGGAGCCGAGCAGGTAGAAGAGCATGCCCTGCTCGTCGCCCATCATCAGCTCGGCCACGCTCTCGTCCTCCTCCGTACGGGGCGAGCGGACCGTCATGTGGTGGACCTGGGAGAGCACCCGGGAGCCGTCCGAGGCGATGTACTGGGCGCGCACCTGGTACCGGCCGGGCTGCTGGAAATACAGGCCGTCCTTGCCGTAGCCGATGTAGAAGCTCTCGTAGATCGCCGGCCGCTCGGCGTCCAGCCGGACGTCCGCGTCCCCCTCCACGCAGCGCGTCAGCGGTGGCCGGTACAGCCTGGTCTCGCCGGAAGGGCCGCTGATGGCGATGGCGACGAAGCCTTCCTCGGGATCCAGCCGCCCGTGGGTGGTGCGCCCGCGCTGGTCGGTGGTGGACAGCTTGAGTTCGACCACGACCGGCTGGCCGAAGCGGAAGGTGCTGTCGGAGCGCAGCTCCAGGGCGAGGCCGGAGTTGTCGGCCACGGGATCGGCGAAGAGGTCCGCGTCGACCTCGGCCGCGCCCACCTGGAACCGGTTCCCGCCCATGACCACGTCGCGGTAGAAGCCGTGCCTCAGGTGGATGAGCTCGCTCTCCGTGTACTGGAACGGGAACGCGGCCCAGTAGGCGGCCAAGCCGCCGGGTGCCGGCGGCGGGGGCCGGAAGTCCTGTGCGTAGTTCATCCATGACAGGTCGCCCAGACCGCCGTTGGGGCCCAGCGGCTGCGGCGGCACGGCGTTGTCCTTCTGCCACGAGTGCATCAGGTTGAAGGCGTGGCCCAGCTCGTGCACGTACGTACGCAGCTGTGCCCGTTGGCTGGCCGGGTCGGACCCCTTGATCTTGTCGTGAAAGACCGCGCAGCCTTGTCTCTGGACGGCTCCGGTGAAGTCGAACATGATCCCCCGGGTGGTGTCCGACACATGAGAGGTGGCCACCAGCAGCCACGCCTGCCACTGGGGCGCGTCACGCCAGAGGCTGAAGTGGTTGACCATCGCGTTGTGCAGCTCGGCGTTGTCCCACCTTGCGTCCGCTCCGGCGCCCGTGGTGTCGACGACGTTGGGCACCCCCGCGATCTGCACCTCGATCCCGGCCTCCTCGTACGCCTTCGGCACCGTCAGGATGCGCGCGGGGCTCCCCTGGGGCCCCGGCAGCGAGCCGGTGTCGTACGAGATGAAGGGCACGGTCCCGGCGACGGAGTCCTGCTCCAGCCGCAGGCTGCGGAAGTGCGGGGACACGAACGAGCACGGGAACGTCGACGTCGGGTTGGTGGCCGAGGCACCCGCCAGGAACTGCACGGTCGCCAGGCCCGGCCGTGGCGGGATCCCGGTCCCGCGCGGAATGGTCACGCGCACGTGCCGTGACGCGACGGGGAAGCTGAACCTCCCCGTTCCTTCGAGCTTCACCACCCCGGCCTCGGAGGTGACCGTCGGCGCCTCGACCACGAAGGACCCGACGTAGCTGGTGGTGGCGCCGGTGGTCTGGAAGAAGTCGCCGCTCACCCGCATGGTCGGCCGGAAGCCGTCCACGTCGACGCGCAGCTCCAGCTGGTGTTCCGCACCGGCGCTGCGATAGCGGCCGCGCACCAGGCGGGGTGTGCTTTCCGCCGCGTCCTTGAGCGCGATGTGCGCTTCCAGCTGCGCCACCTTCGCCTGGAGCCAGGCCGTCTGTTCCGGCCCTTGGGGCGTTGTGGAGGCCGCCTCCGTCAGCTGTTCGACTTCGGACGGTCTGATCAGGTCCTCGACCTCGTACACCCGGGCCGGCTGAGCCTGCCCGTCGAGTGACGTGGGGTCCGCCATGACTGCCATCGTTTGTGCTCCTCCGCTCGGGCACCGGGCCCGTCGTGTCGGCCTGGCAGTCCCAGCCGAGCACGGCGGCAGGGAACCGTCACGCCGAGCGCCCCTGTTGGGGTGGCGCCGGCCGTACGGTTCCCTGCCGTGAGGTCGTGCGGAGTGCGGGGTGTGGAGTGTGGGGTTACGCGGTCTGCGGGTCCGGGTCCTTGCCCTGCATCGCGAGCAGCTCCTCGTTCGGGATCGCCCCGCCGAAGCGCCGGTCGCGCTGGGCGTACTCCAGACAGGCCCGCCACAGGTCGCGGCGGTCGAAGTCGGGCCACAGCACGTCCTGGAAGACCATCTCGGCGTAGGCGCTCTGCCAGATCAGGTAGTTGGAGGTGCGCTGCTCGCCGCTCGGGCGCAGGAAGAGGTCCACGTCCGGCATGTCCGGGTAGTACAGGTACTTCGCGAGGGTCTTCTCCGAGACCTTCGACGGGTCGAGCCTCCCCGCCTTCACGTCCTCGGCCAGGGCCTGTGCCGCGTCGGCGATCTCCGCGCGCCCGCCGTAGTTCATGCAGAAGTACAGCGTGAGCTTGTCGTTGTCCGTGGTCTGCTCCTGGGCGATCTGGAGCTCCTTGGCCACCGACTTCCACAGCTTGGGCATCCGTCCCACCCAGCGGACACGGATGCCGAGCGCGTCGAGCTGGTCGCGGGTCTTGCGGATGAAGTCACGGTTGAAGTTCATCAGGAAGCGCACCTCGTCCGGCGAGCGCTTCCAGTTCTCGGTGGAGAAGGCGTACAGGGAGATGCTCCCGACGCCCATCTCGATCGCGCCCTGGAGGACGTCCAGCACCCGCTCGGCGCCGACCTTGTGCCCCTCGGTGCGCGGCAGGCCGCGGTCCTTGGCCCAGCGGCCGTTGCCGTCCATGACGATCGCGACATGCTTGGGCACCAGCTCGCCGGGGATCCTCGGCGGCCTGGCCCCGGACGGGTGCGGCTCGGGGGCCTGGTACTCGCGGCGGGAGCGTCCCAGGAATCCGCGTACTGCCATGCGCTTTCGTCTCCGATCTCGGTTACTTCTCTACGTACCGCAGTGAGCGCAGGCCGCGCTCCAGATGCCAGTGCAGATAGGCGGACACCAGCCCGCTGCCCTCCCGGACGTGGCGGTCCTCGGCCGCTTCCGCCGTGTCCCAGTCGCCGGTCAGCAGGGCACTGAGCAGACCGATGGCCTCAGCAGAGGGTACGACGCTGCCGGGCACCCGGCAGTCGGCGCATATGACTCCGCCGGCGGCGACGGAGAAGAAGCGGTTGGGCCCGTGGATGCCGCATCGCGCGCAGTCCCCGAAGCTGGGCGCGTAGCCGTTGACGGCGAGGGAGCGCAGCAGGAACGCGTCGAGGATGAGGTGCGGGGGGTGCTCTCCGCGCGAGAGGGTACGCAGCCCCCCGACGAGCAGCAGGTACTGCTGGACGGCCGGCTCGCCCTCGTGGTCGGTGAAGCGCTCCGCCGTCTCCAGCATGGCGGTCCCGGCGGTGTAGCGGGCGTAGTCGGTGACGATGCCGCTTCCGTACGGTGCGATCGTCTCGCTCTGCGTGCAGAGCGGCAGCCCGCGCCCGACGAGCTCGCTGCCGCGCGCGAAGAACTGCACGTCCACGTGCGAGAAGGGCTCCAGCCGGGCGCCGAACTTCGACTTGGTCCGGCGTACGCCACGGGCGACGGCGCGGACGCGGCCGTGGCCGCGCGTGAGGAGGGTGATGATGCGGTCCGCTTCACCCAGCTTCTGGGTGCGCAGCACGATGCCGTCGTCGCGGAACAGGCTCATGGACCCATTCTCCCGTACGGGGAGGGCGCGCCGGACCCTCCGGGCCCCATCAGGCCGCGCGAGGACGACGAGGTCGTCGACCGTGCTCAGCGGGGGACGTTCAGCATGGGGCCGCCGCCGTATCAACGCGGCGGCCTTCTTCCCGCCACCGGGAGCGGAACATCTTCTGATCCATGCCGGCGTGCCTACCGGGGCCCACACTCATGCCGGTGAAGCTTCCGGTCCGGCCCGGGGCGGAGCCCCGTCCCCGCCGGTACGGTACGAGGACCTACCTCATCCGCACCGGAGGCCCTCTTGAGCGCACAGCCTGATGGCCCGTACGGGCCGCTGATCCCGATGCCCGACCTCACTCCCGATGCCTTGCGGGCGGCGGTCTCACGGATCGCTCCGAGCCGCCTCCCCGCGCTCACCCAGCACCTCTTCGAAGCGACGACCAACGCGCAGCAAACGCAGAGCCTCGCCCCACTGCGAGCCTTCGTACACTCCTGGGCCGTATTCGTCGCGATCGAACGGCATCCACAGCGTGCCTCGCGCCTGCGGGAGCTGGAACGCATCGTGGACGCGGGTGAGCAGGACCCGACGGACGCAATTGCGGAGATCGGCCGAATCCGCGAGGCAGCGGAGGCAGAGGCCGGCCTGTGAGCGACTGGACCTGGGACTACAACCCGACCGAGGAATACATCACCAAGGGGCTGCCCCCAGGAGTGGTCGCCGAGGTGGAACGCCTGACCACCGAGCTCGCCGCGCTGGGCAAGGACTCGGTCAGGGTCGGCAGACCGTTCGACCGCGAGGGCGGGTTACGGGAGTTCGACATCCTCGGCGGACGCGGCTTCATCAGCTTCCTGCCCGTCCCGCGCCACGAGTGCGTCTACATCTGCAACATCACCTGGTACGGCTGACGACGTCCGGCGACGGCGCCTCGCCCCGGCTGCGCGCGTTCGCGTAGGCCGCCGCGCCGGCGGCGCGGCGCGGATGCGGGCACGCCACCAGCGCCCGGTCAGCTCCCGCAGGCACATCCGGCGGTGGTGCCGCAGCAGCCGTCGGGGGCGGCGTCGGCGCTCTTGCCGAGGGTGTCGGCATCGGCCTTGACGACGTAGACCTCCCAGGGCTCCTTGCCGGGCCCTGTCACCCACACCTTGTCCTGAAGGGCGTAGCAGCAGGAGGTGTCGGCCTCCTCGAAGGTCGCCAGGCCGGACTCCTTCAGTCGCTCGGTGGCGGCGGTGGCCTCTTCGGTGGAGGCGACCTCGACGCCGAGGTGGTCCAGGCGGGTGTCCTCGCCGGCCTCGCCCTCGATCAGGACGAGCTTGAGCGGGGGCTCGGCGATCGCGAAGTTGGCGTAGCCCTCGCGGCGCTTGGCCGGTTCGGTGCCGAAGAGCTTGGAGTAGAAGGCGATCGACCCTTCGAGGTCGGCGACGCGCAGGGCGAGCTGGACACGGGACATGGCGGTCTCCCATCCGGGATTCTTCTTGTTTCGACATCTGTCGATACAGTCGACCTTGCCACCGGATTAGATGACTGTCAACATAGAGAAATGTCGAAACAAGCTGGCCTGCCGGTGCTCGGACAGGACGACGACGCGGTGTGCTGCGCGCCGCTGGTCCGCGAGCCCCTGGGCGAGGAGGACGCGGCCGAGCTGTCGCGGATGTTCAAGGCGCTGTCCGACCCGGTCCGGCTGCGCCTGCTGTCGCTGATCGCCTCCCATGAGGGCGGCGAGGCGTGCGTGTGCGACCTGACCGGCCCGTTCGACGTATCCCAGCCGACGATCTCCCACCACCTGAAGGTGCTGCGCGAGGCCGGTCTGGTCGGCTCCGAGCGGCGGGGGACGTGGGTGTACTACTGGGTGCTGCCCGAGGCCCTGGCGAAGCTGTCCGCCCTGCTCCAGATCCCCGCCGCCGCGCCCGCGAAGGCCCTCGCGTGAGCGGCGAGGCGCCGCTGGCGCGGCGGGCGGCCGTCGAGGCGCTCGGCACGGCCGCGCTGGTCGCGGTGGTGGTCGGCTCCGGCATCCAGGCCACCGAGCTCACCCGGGACATCGGGGTGCAGCTGCTGGCCAACTCCCTGGCCACGGTCTTCGGCCTGGGCATGCTGATCGCGTTCCTCGGGCCCGTGTCCGGGGCCCACTTCAACCCGGCGGTGACGCTCGCGGCCTGGTTCACCGGCCGCGGGACCGGGGACGGCCCCGCACTGCGCGACGTCGGGGCGTACGCGGCGGCCCAGGTCACCGGCGCGATCGGCGGTGCGGTGCTCGCGGACGCCATGTTCGGCAGGCCACTGGTGCGCCTGTCCACCCATGACCGCTTCGCGGCCCACCTGTGGCTGGGCGAGGTCGTCGCCACCGCCGGGCTGATCTGGCTGATCTTCGGCCTGACCCGGGTCGGGCGGGCGCAGCTCGCGCCCCTGCTGGTCGCCTCCTACATCGGAGCCGCGTACTGGTTCACCTCCTCCACCAGCTTCGCCAACCCGGCGGTGACGATCGGCCGCGCCTTCACCGACACCTTCGCCGGTATCGCCCCCTCCTCCGTGGCACCGTTCCTCGCCGCCCAGCTCGTCGGCGCCGCCGTCGGCCTGGTCCTGGTCGCGATCAGCTTCGGCCGCCGCCCGGACACCGCGACACCGCCGAAGGGCGCGACCGCCCGCTCCTCCGAAGAAAGCTCCTCCGAAGAAAGCGCCCTGACCTCATGACCACTTCCGCCGTTCCCAATGTGCTGTTCGTCTGCGTGCACAACGCCGGCCGGTCCCAGATGGCCGCCGCCTTCCTCACCCACCTCGGCGGCGACCGCGTCCAGGTCCGCTCGGCCGGCTCCGCCCCCGCCGACGCCGTGAACCCGGCGGTGGTGGAGGCCATGAAGGAGACCGGCATCGACATCTCGGCCGAGACCCCGAAGGTCCTCACCACGGAGGCGGTGCGGTCCTCCGACGTGGTCATCACGATGGGGTGCGGCGACGCCTGCCCGTACTTCCCCGGCAAGCGGTACCTGGACTGGACCCTCGACGATCCGGCCGGGCAGGGCGTCGACGCGGTCCGCCCGATCCGCGACGAGATCGAGCGGCGCGTCCGGGGCCTGCTGACCGAACTCGGCATCCCGAGTTCTTGACGCAAGGGGCTGCTCGCTCAGCCGGTGGCGGCGCCGAACCACAGCGGCAGTCGGCCGAGCAGATCCTGCTGATCGTCACCCACCCACGCCACATGTCCGTCCGGCCGCAACAGTACGGCCGGTACGTCCAGTTCCTCGCTGACGTCGACGACGTGGTCGACCCGGTCCGCCCAGCCCTCCACCGAGAGCCGGCCGGTCTGGTCGAGCAGCAGCCCGCGCCCGCCGTGCATCAGCTCGTACAGGCGGCCCCGCTTCAGCTGCACGTCCCGCATCCGTCGGCCGAGCAGTTCATGGCCCTCACCGAAGTCGTACCGGACGCCGACCGCCGTGATCATCTCGGTCATGTACCGGTTCACCTCCTCGAAGTCCATCAGCTTCGAGAACAGCCCCCGCAGCGCCGTCGCGCCCGGATCGGCCCCCAGCAGCGTGATCTGCGCGCGGGTGTTCTCCAGTACGGCGGCGCCCACCGGGTGCCGTTCGGCGTGATAGGTGTCCAGCAGCCCCTCCGGCGCCCAGCCGCCCACCGCGGCAGCCAGCTTCCAGCCGAGGTTGAACGCGTCCTGCACGCCGAGGTTCAGCCCCTGCCCACCGGTCGGCGGGTGGATGTGCGCCGCGTCGCCGGCCAGCATCACCCGGCCGACCCGGTAGCGCTCGGCCTGCCGGGTCGCGTCGCCGAACCGGGACAGCCAGCGCGGCGAGTGCACGCCGAAGTCGGTCCCGGCGAACGCCCGCAGCTGCTGCTTGAACTCGTCGAGGGTCGGCGCGGCCCGGTCCTCGGCCACCCCGTCGGCGGGCACGACGACGCGGTAGAACCCGCCCTCGATGGGGGCGAGACCGAACCGCAGCTGGGTCTTGTGGACCTCCGCGACGGCGGCGGAGATCGTCGCCTGATCCGCGGTCGCCTGCATCTCGCCCAGCAGCGTCTCGACCTTGGCGGGCTCGCCGGGGAACCCGACGCCGAGCAGCTTGCGCACCACACTGCGGCCGCCGTCGCACCCGACGAGATAGCGCGAGCGCAGCTCCGTGCCGTCCGCCAGCCCGACGGTCACCCCCTCCTCGTCCTGGCTCAGCCCGACCACTTCGCAGCCGCGCCGGATCTCGGTTCCGAGTTCGAGGGCGCGCTCGTTGAGCAGCCGCTCGGTGACCGGCTGCGGGGTGGCGACGCCGAAGGGGTGGGCCGTGTCCACCTGGTCGGGCCACGGCTTCATGATGCCGCCGAACAGACCCCCGACCGAGAACTTCTCGTTCACCGCGAGGAACCGGTCCAGCAGGCCGCGCTGGGCCATCACCTCCACACTCCGCGCGTGCAGGCCCTGCCCGCGGGACTGCTGGGTCGGCTCGGTCAGCTTCTCCAGTACGACCACGTGCACCCCGTGCAGACGGAGCTCGCAGGCCAGCATCAAGCCGGTCGGTCCGCCACCGGCCACGATCACGTCGATCATCAAATCAAACACCCATTTCCGCAGGTCCAGGCTTTGAGATCAGTGATTCTGCGGCACGACCGGGGCCTTGCCGCAAGCCCCCCGGTGCGCTATAGGTTGAGAGTGGCAAGGAGTGAGTGACCTCCTTGCCTTTGCTTTTTCCCCCGCCCGCTCACGGCACCTCGCCCCGGCTGCGCGCGTTCGCGTACGCCGTCGCCGCGCTCAGCCGCTCGGCGGCGGTCGCGATGCGCAGTATGTCGGGGGCGCAGTCCCATTCCCGGCCGCCGCCAAGCGGTCTGAGCTGCGCGTACGGGCCCTCGTAGCCCATCAGGCGGCCAACACGCCCCGTATCCGTGTCGATTACGTACGCCCCCACGGGCGGTGTCGTCGTCATCGGTCGGCGGCCTCCTTCGGCAGGGCGGCGACCATGCGCCGGGCGGTCTCGATGTTGCAGCGGCCCAGATCGACCAGCACGCGCGCGTCCTCGCCGGCGTACGAGACGGGATCCAGGCCCAGCGACGGCAGGGTCACACCGGCGCGGGCGAGAGCGGTGCGCAATTGGGCCACGACGGCTTCGGCTTCTTCGAGGTTTCCCATTGTTTCCATGAACTCATGTCTCCTCGGTCCATTGGATTAGTTTTCCCCCTTCTCGGTACGAGTGTGAAGACGCCGCCCTAGGATCGTCAGCCATACGCACGCAACAACTGCTCGGCAGCACAAAGGAGTTAATCCATGGCCAACGCAGGCAGGGGGCGAGGGACCGGGTCGAGCCAGAGGGCCTGGGAGTTCTTCGGGCAGGAACTCAAGGCGAGGCGGGAGGCGGCGGGGCTGACACAGCGGGAACTGGGGATGCGGGTATTCGTGTCCGGGGCATACATCGGCCAATTCGAACAGGCCATTCGTAAGCCGCAGAAGGATGTCGCGATCCGGCTCGACGAGGCGCTACAAACCGACGGTATTTTCGAGCGGATGTGGCGAAAGCTGATCGCGAAGTCGCCGTACGCGGATTACTTCGCGGAGGTGGCGGAGCTGGAGGCACTGGCGACGAAGATCTGCGAGTTCGCGCCGTCGGCCGTGCCGGGGCTGCTCCAGACCGCCGAGTACGCGCGGGCGGTCACGATCGCGGCCAACCCGTTCGCCGCCGAGGAGTACGTGGAGGAGAAGGTCCGGTCCCGGATGGACCGGCAGCAGATCCTCAAGGACGCTACAAGGCCCGAGTATTGGGCGACGCTGCATGAAAACGTGCTGCGCGTCCCGGTCGGCGGCCACGCCGCGATGGCCCGGCAGCTGGACCACATCGCGGCGGCGATCCGCGAGCGCAAGGCGCTGGTGATGGTGATCCCGCGCTCGGTGGGGGCCCATGCGTCCATGAACGGGGCGTTGAAGCTCATGGAGTTCGAGGACGCTCCGCCAACCGCCTATACAGAGACCTCGTTTTCGGGGACTCTGCTGGACGATCCGGCTGTGGTGAAGCGGGCACAGCGCGCCTACGATCTGCTCAGGGTCGCCGCGCTGTCGCCGGCGGCGTCCCTGGCCCTGATCGAATCGGCGGCGGAGGAACACAGACGATGCGCAAGTACGACCTGAGCACCGCCCGCTGGTTCAAGAGCAGCTACAGCAACGGCGAGGGCGGCGACTGCGTCGAAGTCGCGTACGACTTCCCCGGCGCCGCCCCCTGGCGTAAGAGCACGTACAGCAACGGTGACGGCGGCAGCTGCGTCGAGGTCCTCGACAACGTCCCTGGCGTCGTCCCCGTCCGTGACTCCAAGGTCCCCTCCGGACCCGTCCTCGTCGTGAACGCCCCCGCGTGGGCCGCCTTCATCGACGGAGTCGTCACGCGCTGAGCTTGCGGCGGATCTCGGCCTCCCGTACGTGGTCGCCGAGGTCCGCGTACACCGCCGCCGCGCGGTGGTACTCCGCGTCGGCGGCCGCCTGGTCGCCCTGCGCGAGCAGGTTGTCGCCGATGGCCTCGGCCGCCGCCGCGACGCCCTTGCCGTAGCCGACGCGGTCGAACGTGTCCAGCGCGGCACGGTGGTAGACCGCGCCCGGACCGTACGCGCCCCGGCGTTCCTCCAGGTAGCCGAACTCGCGCAGGGTCCAGCCCTCGCCCACCGGGCGGTTCTGCCGGCCGTAGAGGGCGAGTGCGGCGCGCAGGCTCCGCTCGGCGGCCGCGAGGTTGCCGGTCTGGACGTACGCGGCACCCAGGTGGCGTTCGGCGTCGGCGCAGCGCGGGAGGGCGATGACCGCCGGTTCGAGGCAGGCGATCGCCTGGTCGGGGCGGCGGCGGTCCATGTGGAGCGCGCCCAGGCTGCTGAGGATCTCCGCCTCGCACCTCGGCCGGTGCAGGGCGCGACAGACGTCCAGGGCCGTACGGAGCTCGCGCAGGGCCTCGTCGTATCGGCCCGCCTTGTGCAGGGCGTCGCCCAGGAGCCGGCGGGCCTCCATCTGGTCGGCGCGGGTGTCCGCCCGTTGCTGCACAGCTATGGACATCCGCAGATGGTCTATCGCCCGGTCGTAGCGGCCCTCGCGGGCGTACGCCTCGCCCAGGCAGCGCAGGGCCTGCGCCGCGCAGCCGTTCTCGCCCGACCGGCGGGCCGCGTCGAGGACCGCCGACCACATCGCGATACGCGCGACCTGACTGGGCTCGTCCCGCAGGCGGACCTCCGCCGTCGCCGCCAGGCGATACGTCGCGGCATGGAGGCCCTCGCGCACTCCCGCGCGGACGAGGAGGGGGATGGCGGCGGGGTCCACCGGGTCGGCGGCGAGGAGGCGTTCGAGGGCGGCGCGGCGGTCGGCGGGGGAGACGTCGGCTTCGAGGCGTTCGGCGGCGAACCGGCGGATGAGGTCGTGGATGCGGTACGTGTCGCGGCCCTCGGGACGTATGAGCTGGGCGGCGGCGAGGCGCTCCAGACCCACACGGGCCGCTCGCTGTTCCCAGTCCGCTGCCGCCGCCGCGACGGGGACCGTGAGGCGCAGACAGGGGTAGGCACCGAGGCTGCGGAAGAGGTGGCGGTCGGAGTCCGCGAGGGCGGCGTAACCGGTCTCGAAGGCGGCGCGGATGGCGAGGTCGCCGATGCCGAGGGCCGCGAGGCGGGCGCGCTCCGCGGCGACCCGGTCCGCGGGCTGGCCGGAGGCTGCGGCGATGCGGATCGCCAGCGGCAGCAGGTCGCTGTCCGGGGGCGCGACGGTGGGTGGCTTGTGCCCACCCGCCGCGGCCCACAGCAGGGGGGCTTCCTGCGGCGTGAGGGGGGCCAGGGTGAAGGAGGCCGCCCCGGGGAGGTCCAGGGAACGCGCCGTGATCAGGGTCAGGCACTGCTCCCCCGCCGGGAGCAGCGGGGCGACCTGGGCCGCGTCGGCCGCGTCGGCCAGAACCACCAGGATGCCGCGCCGGGCGGTACGGCCGCGGAAGCGTGCGGCGAGGGCCGGAGTATCGCCCCGCTGCTCCTCCTCGGACGCCCCGAGGGCGGCGAGGAAGCTCGGCAGCGCGTCGCCGTGGTCGGTGCCGAGGTCGGCGTACAGCTGGCCGTCCGGGAACCGCGGGCGCAGTTCGTCGGCGAGGCGGAGGACGAGCGAGGACTTGCCGACACCGGCCGGGCCGGTGACAACGATGGCGCGATGCCCGTCGTCGACGAGGCGGCGGAGTTCCTCCAGGTCTCCGGCGCGGCCCGTGAAGTCCCGTACGGGAGAAGGGAGTTCGGGCGAATCGGCAGGGGCGGCGGAAGCGGTGTCCGGATGGCCCGCTCCAGGCCTGCGGGCGCGGGCGCGACGCAGGGCGACCAGGGCCGCCCCGATGGTCAGGACGCCGAGGGCGACCGCGAGCAGCACGGTCGGCAGACTCAGTCCCGCAGCCAGCACGACCGTCGCACGACTCCCCCGCACAGTCCCCCCGTCCACCTTGCGGTACGCGTGCGCCCATTGTGGCGCACGCGACCAGGCTCGCACGGTACCGGCGAGCTCCGGACGAAGATCACAGAATTTGCGTCACCGTGAGATGAGCGTGTGTCACTAACGGTGAGACGTGCGGTCGGCTTGTTCGGTTGCTCCTAATGCTGCCCCGTGTTGGTGTTCGTCCCCGTGTCGGTGCTCGTGCCCGTGTCGGTGCTCGTCCCCGGATCCGTGTGCTGGCCCGGATCCGTGTGCTGGCCCGGATCCGTGTGCTGACCCGGATCCGTGTGCTGACCCGGATCCGTGTGCTGCGAGTCATCCCCCGGCGGGTCGTCCGTATGACCCTGCCCGTCCTGCTTCTTCTCCCCGTCCTGCTTCTTCTGACCGTCCCGCTGATCTTGATCGTCGTCGTCCTCAGGAGGAGGATGCTCCTCACCCTTGCATATCTTGTTGAAACCGGCGACGTAGCCCGCAGACACCGCGGTGTGCTGCTCCGGCGGGAACTGCTTCAGGTACTCCTTGATCCTGTTGATGCAGCCGCCCTTGCCGTCTATCTCCCCGCGAACGAGGCCGCTGCTGTAACCGGGCTTGTCCGGGTCCCCGCGCGGCGGGGCACCGACGGCTTCCCCGGCGAGCCCCGTCGGGAACGCCAGAGAGGCGATGACGACTGGACATACTCGTATGAGGTACCGCTTGCCGCGCATGGCTTCCTCCCTTCGGTGAGAAGCCGGTGCAAAATACCGCTAAAACCTCTGCAACCTCACGATACGCCGGGGCCGTCGGCCGCCCGCGCCGCCGCCAGCAGCCGCGCCGTGTCGTCGGCGGACAGCTGCAGCGCACTGCCGACCGTGGCGAGGACATCGCGCTCGGCCGCGACGTACGGCCCGTCGGCGAGGGCGATCCGCGCGCCCTGACGCAGGATCGATTCGCGGCCGGCGGCCGCGAGGTGCGGGGAGAGGGGCTCCAGGGCCTCGTGCAGTTCGATGGCGAGGGCCGCGCCGCACGGGCCGGTGTCGGTGATGAAGCGGCCGGTGTCGGCGGCGAGGGCCTCGATCATCGCGGTGAGCTGGTCCTCGGTGCAGTCCGTGATTCCGGCGGCGCGGACCGCGGCGACCGCCGTCTGCCGCACCGCACGGGACGAGGTGCCGCCGGCGGCGAGGACGGCGAGGGCGACGGTGTGGATGGCGTCGCGGAGCATCGCGGAGAAACGGGCGGTGGTGGGGTGGTCGAGGACCTCGGTGCCGAAGTGGGCGTGGCAGGCCGCGCATTCGACGACGGGGCCGGTGGCGCCGCGCGGCAGGACGGGGATGCCGAGGAGGGTGAAGCGGCGGCGGCCGGTGCGGCGGCGGTAGTTGCGGTCTCCACCGCACTCGGGGCAGAAGAACTCGCCGTCGCCGACCGTGGTCCAGGACGTACGAATGCCGCACATGCGCAGTTTCCGGCCACGCGATCCTCGGACTGGCAGCACGTCGCACCTCCGTAACGGCCCGGCAACATCGCCGCGTTGACGTGATGTTAGCCACATGAGCGAGGTGGCGTCAGCACCCCGGCGACACATCGCCAGGACATGGCCGAACCCCGCCCCCCGGGAAGGGGGACGGGGTTCGGGAGCCTTCGCGAAGGATGCGCGGAAGAGGCGTCAGCGGGCGGCGCGGTTGACGGCCGAGATGACCGCCTTCAGCGAGGCGCGCGTGGTGTTGGCGTCGATGCCGATGCCCCACAGGACCTTTCCGTCGATGGCGCATTCGATGTACGAGGCGGCCTGCGCGGAGGCGCCCTCGCTCATCGTGTGCTCCTGGTAGTCCAGCAGGCGGGCGTCCACGTCGATGGCGGCCAGCGCGTCGAAGAACGCGGAGATCGGGCCGTTGCCGCTACCGGTCAGCACCGTGTCGACGCCGTCCACGACCGCCTCGACGGTCAGGGTGTCCGTACCGTCGGTGTCGGAGGTGGTCTGGCCGGAACGCAGCTGGATGCGGCCCCAGCGGTTGTCCGGGTTGGGCAGGTACTCGTCCTGGAAGACGGACCAGATCTCCTTCGGCGTGACCTCGCCGCCCTCGGCGTCGGTCTTGGCCTGAATGGTGCGGGAGAACTCGATCTGCATGCGGCGCGGCAGGTCCAGCTTGTGGTCGTTCTTCAGGACGTACGCGATACCGCCCTTGCCGGACTGCGAGTTGACCCGGATGACCGCCTCGTACGACCGGCCGACGTCCTTCGGGTCGATCGGCAGGTAGGGCACGGCCCACTCGATCTCGTCCACGGTCTTGCCCTGCGCCTTGGCAGTGGCCTCCATGGCGTCGAAGCCCTTCTTGATGGCGTCCTGGTGGGAGCCGGAGAAGGCGGTGTAGACCAGGTCGCCCGCGTAGGGGTGGCGCGGGTGGACCTCCATCTGGTTGCAGTACTCGCTCGTACGACGGATCTCGTCGATCTGCGAGAAGTCGATCTGCGGGTCGACACCCTGCGAGAACAGGTTCATGCCCAGCGTCACCAGGTCGACGTTGCCGGTCCGCTCGCCCTGCCCGAACAGGCAGCCCTCGATGCGGTCCGCACCGGCCATGATGGCCAGCTCGGCGGCGGCGACGGCGGTGCCGCGGTCGTTGTGGGGGTGGACGGAGATGCAGACGTGCTCGCGACGGGTCAGGTTGCGGGCCATCCACTCGAAGCGGTCCGCGTGCGTGGACGGCGTCGAACGCTCCACGGTGGCGGGCAGGTTCAGGATGATCTCGCGGCCCGGGCCGGGCTGCCAGACGTCACAGACGGCCTCGCAGACCTCCAGGGCGAAGTCCAGCTCGGTGTCGGTGAAGATCTCCGGGCTGTACTGGTAGCCGAAGGTCGTCTCGTCGCCCAGCAGCTTCTCGGCGTACTCCATCACCAGACGGGTGCCGTCGACGGCGATCTGCTTGATGTCGTCCTTGGAGCCGCGGAAGACGACCCGGCGGAACGTCGGGGCGGTCGCGTTGTACAGGTGCACGGTGGCGCGCTTGGCGCCGACCAGGGACTCGACGGTGCGCTCGATCAGGTCCTCGCGGGCCTGGGTCAGGACGGAGATGGTCACGTCCTCGGGGATCGCGCCCTCTTCGATGATGGAGCGCACGAAGTTGAAGTCGGTCTCACCGGAGGACGGGAAGCCGACCTCGATCTCCTTGTAGCCCATGCGGACCAGCAGGTCGAACATCTCGCGCTTGCGGGCCGGCGACATGGGGTCGATCAGCGCCTGGTTGCCGTCGCGCAGGTCGGTGGAGAGCCAGCGGGGTGCCTTGGTGATCCGCTTCTCGGGCCAGGTCCGGTCCGGGATCTCGACGGCCTCGTACTGGCCGTACTTGTGGATCGGCATGCCGGAGGACTTCTGGGTGTGCGTCGTGTTGGTGATCGGGGTGGGACGGCCGATCCACTGCGACTGAGACATTGCGTAGGGCTCCTCGGGGTCCTGCTGGGCGGGACGGCCGACTGGGTCGCACTGTGTCGAAGCAGCACCAGACTCCGCGGGGAGGGGGTCGGCCTACGACTACAGGCCCTCGCCGCGGCAGCTAAGAAGAAGCAGCCCGAAACGCATGATGCGGACGAGCCTAGCTGAGCTTCGGCGGGAACGCCGGTCCTGTTTCAGTATGCGGGACACCCATCGAATAACGGAGAGGTAACGGGCAAATGTGAGCTATCACCCTATTTCACTAATCACCGTCGCAGCTAGTGACACGAGAGTGACGCAGTGCCACATTGCCAGACATGGATTCCTTCACGCCAACGGCCCTGTCCCCCGTCTTCTGCGGCATCGTCCCGCCGCACGTCCTCGACAAGCTCGCCCGCGCCGACGACCCCGCCCGCGCCGATGCCGCACTCCGCACGCTCGAACACGACGCCCTCCAGCGCACCCGCCGCCGCATCACCACCGTGCGCGGGCTGGCCGCCCCCGCCGGGCAGCCCTCCGACAAGCCGAACCGGACGATCTTCGACGCCGAGCACAGGGAAACGCTCCCGGGCCGCAAGGTCCACTCCGAGAGTGACGGGCCCTCCCAGGACGCGACCGTCAACCGCGCCCACGCGGGCCTCGGGGCGACCTTCGACCTGTTCCTGAAGGAATACGGCAGGCACTCCATCGACGACAACGGGATGCCGCTGGACGCGACCGTCCACTACGGCGAGAAGTATGGCAACGCGTTCTGGGACGGGCGCCAGATGGTCTTCGGGGACGGCGACGACGACATCTTCCTCGACTTCACCCTGCCCGTGGACGTGATCGGACACGAGCTGACCCACGGGGTCACGCAGTACACGGCGAACCTGGAGTACTTCGGCCAGTCGGGCGCGCTCAACGAGTCCGTGTCGGACGTCTTCGGCTCGCTGATCAAGCAGTACGCGCTGGGGCAGAGCGCCGACCAGGCGGACTGGCTGATCGGCGAGGGCCTGCTGCACCCGAACGTCCAGGGCCAGGCCCTGCGCTCGATGAAGGCCCCGGGCACGGCGTACGACGACGACGTGCTGGGCAAGGACCCGCAGCCCGCCACCATGGACGACTACGTCCGGACGAGCCGCGACAACGGCGGCGTGCACATCAACTCGGGCATCCCCAACCACGCCTTCTACCTGCTCGCCACCGCGCTGGGCGGCAACGCCTGGGAACGCGCGGGCAAGATCTGGTACGCGACGTTGACCAGTGGCGATCTCGGCGTGGACGCGCAGTTCACCGATTTCGCGAGGTCGACGGCGTCCGCGGCACGCGGGCTGTTCGGGGAGGGCGACGAGCTCGCGGCGGTGCTCAAGGCCTGGTCGCAGGTAGGTGTGCCTGCCAACTGACTCGGGGGCGTACCAGAATCGGGCCTATGCGCATTCAGGTACGACGCACAGGCGGATTCGCCGGCATCGAGCACATCCGCGAGGTGGACACCTCGCAGCTCCCCGATGCCGAGGAGTGGCATGCCCTGGCCGAACAGGCCGTACGTGACGGCCGGGGCACGCCACCGGTGGGGGTGCCGGACGGGTTCCAGTACCAGCTCACCGTGGACGGGAAGACGGTGTACTGCGCCGATCCACGGCTGACGGAGGAGCAGCGCAAGCTGATCTCGCGGGTGCTGAAGGAAGGCGCCTGAGGGACCCGAGGGCCTGGGCGGGTCTCAGGCCCTCGGCTCTCCGAGACCTTCCGCCACCGAGGCCGCGGCGGCCTCCGGGCGGTCCCCGGCCGCGACGGCGAAGTCGTGGAGGGCCCCGGCGAGGACCTGGCCGGGGGTGTAGTCGCCCATGATGTAGCCGACGCGGTTCAGCTCGGCGATGCCGTGCATCTGGGCGAAGAGCTGGCGGACCAGGAGGCCGGGGTCCGCGTCGGGGCGGAAACGGCCGGCGTCGACGCAGCGGGCGATGGCGTCGCGGGGGAAGCGCAGGACGGACGTGCCCATGCGGCGGTCCTCGTCGGTGAGCTCGAAACCGGCCAGGGTGGAGCCGCCGAACAGCACGGCGTAGACGTGGGGCTCGTCGCGCGCGAAGTCCTGGTAGCAGCGGCAGAGCGCGGCGAGCTCGACGACCGGGTCGGAGTCCTCTCCCATGGCCCCCACCACGGCCAGCCCGCGGGCGCGGAAGCGTGCGAAGCCCTCGCGCATCAGCTCGCGGACGAGCCCCGGCATCGAGCCGAAGTGGGTGTAGACGACCATGGTGGAGGCGCCGACCTCCTTGACCAGGCGGCGGGCGGAGAGCGCGGCGGGGCCCTGTTCGGCGAGGATGCGGGCGGCCTCGTCGAGGAGCTGGCGGCGTACGGCGGTCGCGGTCGGCACGGCAGCAGCGTAACGCCGTTATGGGGCGGAAGAGGACCTTCCGCGGACGTCAGAAGCCCAGCTTGCGGAGCTGCTTCGGGTCGCGCTGCCAGTCCTTGGCGACCTTCACGTGCAGGTCGAGGTAGACCGGCGTGCCCAACAGCGCCTCGATGTGCTTGCGGGACTTGATGCCGACCTCCTTCAGCCGGCTGCCCTTGGGGCCGATGATGATGCCCTTCTGGCTGGGCCGCTCGATGTAGACGTTCGCGTGGATGTCGAGAAGCGGCTTGTCCGCCGGGCGGTCCTCCCTCGGCAGCATCTCCTCGACGACCACCGCGATCGAGTGCGGCAGCTCGTCCCGTACGCCTTCGAGCGCGGCCTCGCGGATCAGCTCGGCGACCATGACCATCTCGGGCTCGTCGGTGAGGTCGCCCTCCGGGTACAGCGGGGGGCTCTCCGGGAGGAGCGGAACGAGGAGGTCGGCGAGGAGGGAGACCTGCTTGTCGCCGACGGCCGAGACCGGGACGATCTGGGCCCACTCGAAGCCCAGCTCGCGGCCCAGCTGGTCGATGGCGATCAGCTGCTCGGCGAGCGTCTTGGAGTCGACCAGGTCGGTCTTCGTGACGATCGCGACCTTGGGGGTCTTCTTGATCCCCGCGAGTTCCTTGGCGATGAAACGGTCACCGGGACCGATCTTCTGGTCCGCCGGCAGACAGAAGCCGATCACGTCGACCTCGGCCCACGTCGTCCGTACGACGTCGTTGAGCCGCTCACCGAGCAGCGTGCGCGGCTTGTGCAGACCGGGCGTGTCCACCAGGATCAGCTGCGCGTTCAGGTCGGGGCGGTGCACGATGCCTCGCACGGTGTGCCGGGTGGTCTGCGGCCGGTTGGAGGTGATCGCCACCTTCTGGCCGACCAGAGCGTTCGTGAGGGTGGACTTGCCCGCGTTGGGGCGGCCGACGAAGCAGGCGAAGCCGGCGCGGTGCGGGGCTTCGGATCCAGGGGTGTGAACGCTCATGCGGGCCATTGTCCCCGATCCACAGGGCCCTCACGTACCGCCCACCTGGCGGGCACGTATCAACCGCTGCGGGCACCTCATGTACCGCGCGCCTCCCGGGCACGTATCAGCCGCCATGCCGCCGTGCTCGCCGCCGCGGCGAGCAGGGCGCCCGTGAGCAGCCAGGGAACGGCGAGGAAGGACACTCCCGCGGACTCGCGTACGTCCTTGGCCGTCGCCGTGACCGTGACCTCGCCCCAGTCCAGGTGAGGGGGTCCCGACCAGCGTTCGGTGAGCCGGATCTTCTGGCGGGGCAGCAGCTCGGAGGGGATCTTGGTCAGCGTGCGGGCGAGCAGCGTACGGCCGAAGAGTCCCTCGGCGCGGAGCGCGACCCGGGGGTTCAGGGTGATGTTGCCCCGGTTGTGGAGGGTGTAGGAGATGACGGCGGTGCTGTCGCCGGTGCCGGGCACGAGGGGCGTGTCGGGGGCGTAGGTGATGTCCTCGACGGAGAGCGCGGGCACGGTGGGGCCGTTCACGCGGAGGTAGACGCGGGCGCCGACGGCTCGCTGGACGCCGACGGCGACGGGTCCGCCGTCCTGGGCGGCGACGCGCTCGTCGAGCGCGACGAGGGCGCCGGCGTGGTCGCCGGGCTCGGCGGACTCGGGGACGGTGAGGGTGTAGGGGACGGTGACGGAGGAGCGGGCGGGGACGGTGATCCGGTCGCGCTCCGGCTTCGCCCAGGCGCCGATGCCGCGCTGCCGCTCTCCCTGGGTGCGTACGGCGAAGCCGCCGTCCCGGGCGGTGTTGTACGCGTCGGCGGCGTACAGCCGGAAGGTCAGCGGGGCGGCGGTCTTGTTGGCGACGGTGACCCGGTCGGTGAGGCTGCTGCCGGGTGCGGCGGAGAGGTAGAAGTACGGGCGGCCGCCGAGCTCGGAGGCGGCGGGGTGGACGGACCATTCGCCGTTGTCGGCGGCGTGGCCGCCAGGGGCGGCGAGGAGCAGCGCGGCCACGGCCAGGACCAGGGCCGCCGCGGAGAGTCTTGTGCGCACGGTGCGAAACCCCCGGGGTAGGGGCGGGCCGACCGGGTGCGCGCCCGGCCCGCCGGATGGTCAGGTGAGGGTGAGGGTCAGCACGCCGGCGTACGCGCCGGGGGCGGTGAACGCCGGGACGTCCAGCGACACCTTCGCGCCCGCGGTGAACTCACCGCCGGTCAGCGCCCCGTTCGGGGTGGACGCCAGGGTCGCGCCGGCGCTGCCGACGACGCCCGCGGAGCCCGCCGCGCAGGTGCTGGGGCTGCCCGCCTTGGTGGTGCAGGACGGGGTCCAGCTGAGCTTCCCGGCACCGATCTTCGCGCCGCCGGGTCCGGTGAAGTCGGTGACCTTGCCCGTGAGGGACCAGCCCGCCGGGCCGCCGCGGAAGTCCTTGACCGTGACGCCGTGCAGGTCGCCGGTGGCGGCCCCGCCCTTGCCGAAGTCGACGGACGTCAGCTGGACGGTGTCACCGGCCTGCGTCATGGACAGCGTCCCGGCCGCGACCGCCGCGTTCAGCTTCTGACCGTTCGGCGGGGCGGGGGTGTCGTCGATGACGGTGTATGCCGCCGGGCCCGCGCCCTTGTCGGCGTTCCAGGCGGTGCCCTCGTACGCGACGATGCCGGTCGTCGCCTTGTCGTTCACCGTGAGCTGTGCGGTGAAGGTGCCCGTCGAGCTCGCCTTGACGGTCATCTTGTCGGCGGTCTCGGCGGCCCCGGCGCGGCCGACGACGGTGACGTCGGCGAGCGGGGTGAACTTGGTGCCGGTGACGGTGGCGCGCTCGCCCGGTTTGCCGGACGCGGTCCCGAGCTGGATGGCGCGCTCGTTGGCACCGGGCTGGGGCGACGCGATGATCGTCTGGGAGACGGGTGCGGGCGGGTTCGTCACCGTGCAGGGGGTGTCCAGCTCCATGATGTAGCTGGTGTGGATGTTGTAGTCGCCGGGCGAGAGGGTGATCGAGCCGGGCGCGGTGACCGTGAACGTACCGGTCATGGAGAACGGCGGGAACGTCCCCTTGCCCGGCACCGGCGGGTTCTTCTTGGGCCCGGTGACGGTGACGGAGCCCGTCTGGGCGCCACCGAGGGCGACCTTGCCGGTGGGCGTCATGATGTCCGCGGGCAGCGCCAGGTCGACGGGGTTGCCGGCGGCGGGCTTGGTGACCGTGTAGGTGACGGTGACCGTGTCGCCGACCTTGGGCGCGGCCTTGTCGACGGTGATCTCGGCGGAGGTCGTGCCGTCGATGGGCGGGATGCCGGCGATCGGCGGCGGCACGCAGTGGGTCGGGAAGTCGACGGCCTGCGAGGCCGTCGCGTCCGCGTACGCGGCGGGCGCGGCGAGGAGCCCGTTGCCGGCGAGCGCGAGGGCGGTGACGCCCAGCGCGGCGGTCCAGCGGTGTCTTCGCGGGGCGGGGCGGGCGCGTAAGGACAGCAGCGATGCCATGTGGTTTTTCCCCTTTGGTCGGTGGGCCTCGGTGGGCGCCATTGACGGCGTGCGGGGAAGAGAAGTCAATGGAATCGAAATGCGCCGACTGATGGGCCATCAGATGCTGTCATGATCCACGTTTCCGCAGGTCAGGAACGCACACCCGAGGTCCGCCGGGGGTCCACCCGGGGTCCAGCCACGCCTGCGGGGCGTGGGTGGAATGTGAGGCTCGGGAGGTTTGGGTCCGCGGGCCCCACCGGGGGTCAGGCCGGCGAGGAGGCGCGGGCCCAGTGGAGGTCAGGCCGGCGAGGAGGCGCGGGCGCGCACACGCGCCACCGCGGCCATGACGAGCACCACGAGATAGAGCACGACCAGCACCCCCAGCATCAGATCCAGCCACGCGAACGGCTCGCCCCGCAGCACCGCGGCCGCCGCCGGAACACCCGCCGCGAGCCCCGCCACCGCGACGGCCGTGGCCGCGACGGCGCGCAGAGCACGCCGCGCGCGGCCCTTCGCCAGTTCGGCGCCCGCGCCCGCCGCCACCAGGAGCGGGAAGACGTCGGACGGCACCAGGTCGCCGGAGACGGCCCAGTCGACGAGGTTGATACCGATCCCGACGAGGCCGACGACCAGCGCGATCCGGGCCCAGCGGCGGCGCCTGGCCGCCTCCGGGGCCGGGCCCGGCATCGTCAGCCCGCCGTCACGGTCGTACGCAGCACCCCGTCGGGGCCGGCGAGCAGCACCGGCGTACCGGCACCGCCGAGGTCGCGTACCGCCGCGCGGTCCGCGTCGCTGACCGCATCGGTGTCGGCGACGACAGCCGCGGCCTCCAGGGACTTCGCCCCGCTCGCGACCGCCATGGCGACGGCGGTCTGGAGCGCGCTGAGCCTCAGCGACTCCAGATCCACCGTCCCCGCGACGTACGTACGCCCGGTCTCGTCCCGTACCGCCGCGCCCTCGGGCACACCGTTGCGGGCGCGGGCGCTGCGCGCCAGGGTGATGATCTTGCGGTCCTCGGGGCCGATCTCGGTGCTCTCAGTCATGCGCCGAGCATAGATCGGACCTCGGGGTCAGCTCTTCGCGCCCTTGACGAACTTGTCGCCCGCGCGCTTGGCCAGGTCGTCGAAGTCCTTGTGGCCCGCCGCGTCGGAGGGGATGAAGGCGATCTGGGTCGCACCCGCGCCCTGGCTCACGACGAACAGGTCCGTCTCGAACTTCATCTGCATCCCCGCGATCTCCATGTACAGCCGGAAGGCGTGGGAGGCGTCACCGGCCTTCGGAGTCGTCAGCTTCTTGACCCCGACCTCGAACGTCGTGCCCTGCTCCGTGACGGAGAACCCGGGGCAGGCGTCCAGGGAGGTGCCGAGCGCCTTCATGTGGTCCGCGGCGCCGGTGGTGCCGGGGAAGGTGTAGATCCGCTGGCTCAGCTGGTAGCTGCCCGCCTCGCGCTCGAACTCCGCGGGCTTGCCCATCGTGGCCCCGGCGATCTTGTCGGCCATCATCGCGGCGATCGGCTGGCAATCGGGGTTGTCCGCCTTGTAGTCCTCCGTGGTGGGCGGCGTGATCTCGCCGGCCTTCCAGCCCGCCGGCAGGTCCTTGAGCTCCAGGGTCGCGGCCGTCATCTGAGCCTCCGTCAGCGCCCCGGCGCCCGCGGCGTCGTCCTTCTTCGGCGCCTCCTGCCCGGCAGGCTTCTCGCCCGACTTGTCGGACGCCTTGTCGGACGAGCCACCGCAGGCGGCGGTGAAGAACAGCGCCGAAACTGCGAGGGCAGCGGCAGCGCCGCGACGTATCTGGGTGCGCATGAAGTGATTTCTCCCCTGAATCGTCATCTTGTGGTGCCCAGAGGAGTTCACCCATCCTCATCGACCGGCCACAAGATATACACACCGACGATCAGCCCGCGAGCGGGTACATCGACCCCCTGCGCCCCTCCGGCGACGCCAGCCACTCCAGCTTCGCCGCCGTGTCCTGCTCCGCGAGCGGGGTGTGCAGAACGATCGTCAGATCCGGCCTGGCCGGCAGCTTCAGCTGCGTCGACTCCAGGCACAGCGTGCCGACCAGCGGGTGCTCCAGCTCCTTGGTCAGCTGCCCGCCCGGTGCGATGTCGCGCCGCTCCCACAGCTCGGTGAACTCCGCGCTCGCCTCCTTCGCCTCCTCCACCAGCGCACGGAACCCCTCGTCGTCCGGGCACTCCGAGCACGCCGCCCGGAACTGCGCCACGACGGCCGCCGCGTTGCGTCCCCAGCTCAGCGCCCGTTCCCGGTAGATGGGGTCGGTGAAGAAGGCGATGAGACAGTTCTGGGAGATCTCCGGACGCATGCCCATCACCAGCGAGGCCGCGTCGTTGTACATGATCGTGTTCCAGTAGCCGTCCATGATGTGGGCCGGGAAGGGCATCCAGGCGTCGATCAGCCGCCGCAGGCCCTCGCAGTGCTGCTTCTGGCTGTCCGGCTCGACCTCGGGCTGGGGCGGGTTGAGCCCGGCCAGGACGTACAGGTGGCGGCGCTCCGCGCCGCTCAGGCGCAGCACCCGCGCCACCGAGTCCAGCACCTGCGGCGAGACCGTGATGTCCCGCCCCTGCTCCAGCCACTGGTACCAGGAGACGCCGACGCCCGCGAGGACCGCGACCTCCTCGCGGCGCAGTCCGGGCGTACGGCGCCGGGGCCCGCCGTCCGGAAGACCCGCCTCCGCCGGACTGACCCGGGCACGGCGGCTGCGCAGGAACTCCCGCAGCTCGCCGAGGCGGTGGGATTTCAGCTCGTCGACCATCACGTCAATCTCCCCCTGGGTGGTGGTGCGACCAACAGGATAAGTACCCGCTCCCCACGGCCGCTTCGGGCGCCGGAGGGTGTGGACATGGCAATCGACACCTCCGTCCCCCTCGACAAGGACGCGGCCGACAAGAACAGGGCCGGTAAGAACGAGACACCATCGACGCGGCTGACCGGCCGCGCCCGACTGGTCCTCTTCGTGCTGTGCGCCGCGCAGTTCATGGTCGCGCTCGACTTCTCCGTACTGAACGTGGCGCTCCCCGTCCTCGGCAGCGACCTCGGCATGAGCACCTCCGCCCTGCAATGGGCGGTCACCGCCTTCGCGCTGCCGTCCGGCGGCTTCCTGCTGCTCTTCGGGCGGATCGCCGACCTGTACGGGCGCCGCAGGCTGTTCCTCGGCGGACTCGCCCTCTTCGGTGCCGCCTCGCTGCTCGCGACGTTCGCCTGGAACCCGGCGTCGTTCCTCGCCGGGCGGGCGCTGCAAGGACTCGGCGCCGCGGCCATCGTGCCGACCGGCATGGCCCTGCTGACCACCACCTTCCCCGAGGGCCCGCAGCGCGACCGGGCGCTCGGCATCAGCGGCACGCTGATGTCGCTGGGCTTCACGGTCGGCATGGTGCTGGGCGGGGTCATGACCGACACCCTGGGCTGGCGCTCCACGATGGGCCTGCTGGCCGTGTTCACCCTGATCGTGCTGCCGCTGGCGCCGGGCCTGCTGGCCGAATCCCGTACGCCCGAGCGCCCGCGCCTGGACGTCCCCGGCGCGATCACCGTCACCGGCGGGCTGCTCGCGCTGATCTACGCCCTCACCACGGCCGCCGAGCGCGGTTTCGGCGGCGCGGACGTGCTGGTCACGCTCGTCGCGGGCGTGGTGCTGCTGGCCGCTTTCGTGATCGTGGAGTCGCGGTCCGCGGCGCCGCTGGTGTCCCTGCCGATGCTGCGCCGCCGGACGGTGGCGTTCGGCAACCTGGGCGGCCTGATCACCTTCTCGATGATGTCCACCGTCGTGTTCGTCCTGACCCTCTACCTCCAGGAGGTGCTGGGCCTGAGCGCGTTCCGCACGGGTCTGGTCTTCGGCATCCAGGGCGTGCTGTCCATCGTCGCCGGAAGCTACGCCTCCAGGCTGATCGGCCGGTTCGGCGCCCGGCGCACCCTGGCCGGCTCGCTGCTGGGCCAGGGGCTGCTCACCGCCGGGCTGCTCGGCGTCGGCGCGCAGTCCGGTGCCGTCCTCGCGACGGTCGCCGTCTCGCTGGCGAGCATGTGCCACCTGGGCGCGATCATCTCGTACGGCGTCACGGTCACCTCGGGCGTCCCGGACGAGGAGCAGGGGCTCGCGACCGGCCTCGTCACGACGACGCAGCAGGTGGGGCTCACGGTCGGCATCCCGCTGCTCGGGGTGCTGGCGACGACGACGGGCAGCGGGCTGTACGAGGGCGTACGCACCGTACTGGCGCTGGACGCGGCGATCGTGGTGGCGGTGGCGCTGCTGGTGGCGCTGGGCCTGCGCAGGGCCCGGTAGGGCTTGGAGGCGTCAGGGCCTAGGGGGTGTCCGGTGGATCAGGCTGGATCAGCGAGCGGCGTCATGCGGCTTCGGATCCAAGGCGGAGGAGGAAGTCGACGCGGTGGGGGCACCTCCCGTGCCCGAAGGGCTACGGGGGAGTCGGCGACTGACGACAACGCAGGAGACGGAGTCGCAGGGCGTCGTGAGCCCAGCATGATCCGCCGGACACCCCCTAGGGGCGGTCGAGGCGGAGCCGCTCCGCCTTCGGC
The DNA here is from genome assembly GCF_040300305.1 of Streptomyces sp. NPDC000410. Lineage (NCBI taxonomy): Bacteria > Bacillati > Actinomycetota > Actinomycetes > Kitasatosporales > Streptomycetaceae > Streptomyces > Streptomyces sp. NPDC000410. Next base: position 347,748 of record NZ_JBEPDM010000002.1, on the reverse strand, counting down.
AGCCCGGCCACGACGAGGTCGTACGAGTCCTCGATGAGCTCCCGGACCATCCGTGCCGGGAGCTCATCGACCGTCACCGTGTTCCAGTGGCGCTTGTTGAGGTGGTAGCCGGGGACGATGACGGACGCGTGCTCGGCGCGCAGCCGGACCGCCTCGTCCGGGTCGCATTTGAGCGAGATCTTCAGCGGGGTGGCGTCGAGGTCGCTGAGCGCGAACATCTTCCCGGCGACCTTGAAGACGGAGAACTCGGGGCCGAAGGGGAAGTCCTCGACCGCCGCGTTCTGCTCCAGGCAGATGGCCTTCAGGTCCTTCGGCTCCATGCGGCCCTCCGACTCCATGCGGTCCTCCGACTCCATGCCGTCCCCCTCGAACTCACGCGGCCCCCGACGCCCCGCTGCCGCCGGCGTCACGCGGGGGCGTCACACGGGCTCCACCAGTACCGTCACGATCTTGTTGCGGCGGCCGGCCGGCGATTCGGCGGTCAGCCGCAGCGAACGCCCGTCCGGCAGCTCGACCACGGCGCTCGCGCCCGCGATCGGCACCCGGCCCAGGGACTTGGCGAGCAGCCCGCCGACAGTCTCCACGTCCTCGTCGTCGAACTCGTCCAGGCCGACCAGCTCACCCAGGTCGCTGACGTCGAGCCGGGCGGTGACCCGGTAGCGCGAGTCGCCCAGCTCCTGCACGGGCGGCAGCTCCCGGTCGTACTCGTCGGTGATCTCGCCGACGATCTCCTCCAGGATGTCCTCGATGGTGACGATCCCGGCCGTGCCGCCGTACTCGTCGATGACGACGGCGACGTGGTTGCGCTCCTGCTGCATCTCGCGCAGCAGATCGCCCGCGTTCTTGGTGTCGGGGACGAAGGCCGCCGGGCGCATCGCCGTGGACACGAGCTCGGACTCCGCGTCCCGCTTGATGTGCGTCTTGCGGACGAGGTCCTTCAGATACACGATCCCGACGATGTCGTCCTCGTTCTCCCCGGTCACCGGGATCCGGGAGAAACCGGAGCGCAGCGCGAGGGTGAGGGCCTGGCGGATGGTCTTGTAGCGCTCGATGCAGACCAGGTCGGTGCGCGGCACCATGACCTCCCGTACGAGCGTGTCGCCGAGCTCGAAGACCGAGTGCACCATGCGGCGCTCCTCGTCCTCGATCAGCGACTCCTGCTCGGCGAGGTCGACCATGGCGCGCAGCTCCGCCTCGCTCGCGAACGGGCCCTTGCGGAAGCCCTTCCCCGGCGTCAGCGCGTTGCCGATGAGGATCAGCAGCTGCGGGATGGGCCCCATGACGCGGGCGAGCGGCAGCAGGACGTACGCGGCGGCCGTCGCCGTGTTCAGCGGGTGCTGGCGGCCGATGGTGCGCGGGGAGACCCCGACGGCGACGAAGGAGACGAGGACCATGACGCCGATGGCGACGGCAAGCGCCTGCCAGGTCTCGGAGAACTCCTGGAGGCAGGCGTACGTGACGAGGGCGCCCGCCGCCATCTCGCAGGCGACCCGCACCAGCAGGGCCACGTTGAGGTACCGGGTGGGGTCGGCGGCGACCTGGGTGAGTCGCTCCGCGCCGCGGCGGCCGGAGCGCAGTGCCTCGGCGGCCCGGAAGCTGGAGACGCGGGCGATCCCGGCCTCGGCGCACGCCGCCAGCCAGGCGACGACGACGAGCAGGACCGCCCCGGTGATCAGCTGGACGCTCATCGGACGGCCACGCTCACCGTCGTACGGGTGCTCATGCTCTTGTGACTGATCATGAGACGGTCGGCGCCGGGGACGGACCGGTCAGGCCCTTGTCCGCGCGCCAGCCGTCGACGATCGCCGCCTGGAGCCCGAACATCTCTGCGCGCTCGGCCGGCTCCTCGTGGTCGTAACCGAGCAGATGGAGCACTCCATGAACGGTGAGCAGCTGCAGCTCCTCGTCCATGGAGTGCCCGGTCGGCGCCTCTTCGCCCTGCTTCTTGGCGACTTCGGGGCAGAGCACGATGTCGCCGAGGAGCCCCTGCGGGGGCTCCTCGTCGTCCTTGGCCGGCGGGCGCAGCTCGTCCATCGGGAAGGACATGACGTCGGTGGGGCCCGGCAGGTCCATCCACTGGATGTGGAGCTGCTCCATGGCCTCGGCGTCGACGACGATCACCGAGAGCTCGGAGAGCGGGTGGATGCGCATCCGCGCGAGCGCGTAGCGGGCGATGTCGAGGATCGCCTGCTCGTCGACCTCGGTTCCGGACTCGTTGTTGACGTCGATCGACATGGTGTTCTTCGGTCTACTTCCGGTTGATGCCGTTACGGCTGTCGTACTGCTCGTACGCGTCGACGATACGGCCGACGAGCTTGTGCCGGACGACATCCTGCGACGTCAGCATCGAGAAGTGCACATCGGGGACGCCGTCCAGGATCTCCCGGACCTGGCGCAGACCGCTCTTGGTCCCGCCGGGCAGGTCGATCTGGGTGATGTCACCGGTGATGACGATCTTCGAATCGAAGCCGAGACGGGTCAGGAACATCTTCATCTGTTCCGGATTCGTGTTCTGCGCCTCGTCGAGGATGATGAACGCGTCGTTGAGCGTGCGGCCTCGCATGTACGCCAGCGGCGCGACCTCGATCGTGCCCGCCGCCATCAGGCGGGGGATCGAGTCGGGGTCGAGCATGTCGTGCAGGGCGTCGTAGAGCGGCCGCAGATACGGGTCGATCTTCTCGTAGAGCGTGCCGGGCAGGAATCCGAGCCGCTCGCCCGCCTCGACGGCCGGCCGGGTCAGGATGATCCGGTTGACCTGCTTGGACTGGAGCGCCTGGACCGCCTTGGCCATGGCCAGGTACGTCTTGCCGGTACCGGCGGGGCCGATACCGAAGACCACCGTGTGCTTGTCGATGGCGTCGACGTAACGCTTCTGGTTGAGGGTCTTGGGGCGGATGGTGCGCCCGCGGCTGGAGAGAATGTTCTGCGTGAGGACCTCGGCCGGGGTCTCGTCCGGTCCTTCACCGTTCTCGCTCGCCCTGAGCATGGCGATCGAGCGTTCCACTGCGTCCTCCGTCATCGGCTGTCCGGTGCGGAGCACCAGCATCATCTCGTCGAACAGGCGCTGGATCAGGGCGACTTCCCGCGCGTCGCCGACCGCGCTGACTTCATTGCCCCGGACGTGGATGTCGGCCGCCGGGAAGGCCTTCTCGATCACGCGCAGCAGTGCGTCACCCGAACCGAGAACGGTCACCATCGGATGCTTGGCGGGGACGGTGAACTGGGCGCGTGCCTGACCCGGCGCCGGGGTCTGGGCTGTGGGTGTCTGAGTCATGGGCCGGCTCTGTGGCCTGCACATACCTCCCGTTGCAGGGTTCTCGCTGCTCGACAACCTCTGGAACTCAAGCGTACGACCCCGCGGTGACAGTCCTGAAGGGGTTTTCGCGGGCGGTGACGGGCTTGCCCGTGCCGGTGCCCATACGCGGAGCGCGTGGGGCGGGCTTCTCTCCCCGCCCCGCCCCCTCCCGACAACTGGGGGCTTCGCCCCCAGACCCCGTCCGGGCTACCCCGCGCGGCCGAAGCCGATCGTCGGGACCGCGCGGGGCAGGGGCCAGGGGCGGCTCGGCGAGGGCAGCAGGCCGGCGAGGAACGCGTAACGGGCCAGGGCGTGCGGATCCTGGTCGGGGCGGCCCTGGACGTGCTGCCACCACGCCGCCACCTCCGCCCATCCCGGCGCGGACAGCGACCCGCCGAACTCCTGCACGGACAGCGCCGCGGTCAGCCCGGCGAAGGCGAGCCGGTCCGCCAGCGGCCACCCCGCGAGGGTGCCGGTGACGAACCCGGCCACGAAGACGTCGCCCGCCCCGGTCGGATCCAGCTCGCGCACCTCGATCGCCGGCACCTCCGCGGTCTCCCCGGTCGCGCCGTCCACGGCGTACGCGCCCTCCGAACCGAGCGTGACGACGGCGACCGGCACCTTCTCGGCCAGCGCCCGAGCCGCGGCGCGCGGGCAGTCGGCGCCGGTGTACCGCATCGCCTCCTGCGCGTTGGGCAGGAACGCCTCGCAGAGCCCGAGATCGGGCAGCGCGGACAGGTCCCACCGTCCGGAGTCGTCCCAGCCGACGTCGGCGAAGATCCGCGCGCCGCGCCCGGCGAGGTCCGCGATCCACTGCTCGCTGCGGCCCGGCGCCAGCGACGCGACGGCGGCGCGCGCCCGGTGGGGGCACGCGGGCACGCTGCCCTCGGGCGGCGGCGCCTCGTGCCCGTGCGTGATCATCGTCCGTTCGCCCTCGTACGCCATGGACACGGTCACCGGGGAGTGCCAGCCGGGCACGGTCCGCGACATCGTCAGGTCGATGCCCTCGCCCTGGGCCAGGGCGTCCCAGCAGTACTCCCCGTAGTGGTCGTCGCCGAAGGCGGCGGCGAGCGAGGTGCGCAGCCCCAGCCGGGCGAGCGCGGTGGCCATGTTGGCGACACCGCCGGGGCTGGAGCCCATGCCCCGGGCCCAGGACTCGGTGCCGCGGACCGGGGCGCTGTCGAGGCCGGTGAAGATGATGTCCAGGAAGACCGTGCCGGTGAGGAACACATCGCACTCCGGGTCGCCGTCGGCGCGCAGCGCGACCAACGGGTCGACGCCTGCGTTGTGTTGCTGCGGTCCGTCGGTCGTGATCACGGTGGCTCCCGGTTGCGCGGTGCCGAGCTGTACGGCGCTGTACGGAGCTGCACGAGGCTGTACGGCGCCGTACGGATCAGGTCGGCGTGCGAAGCGAAGGCAGCTCGCCTACCCCTGAAACCCCGGCACAAACTGAATGTGGTCCGCATCACACCATCCCACCTTCTCCCGCCCCGGGCACGCTTGATACAAATTGGCCCGCGTTCCCGTGCAACACCGGGCGCTCCACCCCTCTTTCGCCCCCCTTTCCCGGGAACGCCCATGCCTTCGCGCCCGCGCGCCGCGTGGCCCCTCGTCGCCGTCTTCGGCGCCGGCCACCTCGCCGCGTACCTCCTGCCGACCGTCGTCGGCCGGCTGTCCTCCGGACTCGGACTCACCCCCGCCCAGGCCGGACTTGTCGGCTCCGCCCTGTTGCTGAGCTCGGCGTGTGCGGGCGTCGTCATCGCCTCGCTCACCTCTCTCACCTCGCTCACCGAACGGCACGGGCCGCGCCGGCTCGCCCGGCTGGGCCTGCTGCTCGCCCTGACGGGCTACGGCACCGCCGCGCTGACCTCGTCCGTCCCGCTGGTCGTGGCGGGCGCGGCGGTGGGCGGACTCGGCTCCGGTACGGCCACGGCGGTCGCCGCGGCCGGAATCGCCGCGCAGCGCGACCCGCACCGGGTGTCGGCCCTCGGGCTGCTCGCGGTGTCGGCGACGGCGGGTGCGCTGTACCTGACGATTCCACGGCTCGGCGGCGGCCACGTGCTGCCGTTCGCCGCACTGGCCTCGGCGGCGGTGCTGGTGTGGCCCGCGACAGGGCTGCTCGACGGATCCGGCACCCGGGTGGGTGTGCGGGCGGCGGCACGGACCCGCCTCCCCCGGCAGCGCGCGGGGGCCGTGCTCGCGGCCGCGATGGTGTGCTGGTCCATGGCGCAGAACGCCCTGTGGGGTGTCAGCGGCCGGATCGGCACCGTGCAGGCGGGGTTGAGCGAGGTCACGGTCGGCGCGGTGTTCGCGGTGGGCCTCGGGGCGGGCCTCGCGGGCGTCATCGGCGCGGGCGCGCTGGGAGCGCGGCTGGGGCGGGCGGTGCCGATCGGCGTGGGTACGGCGCTGATCGGCGGGTGCATCGTGGTCAGTTCGTCGGCCCGGGGCCTGGTGTCGTTCGGCGTGGGCGAGATCCTGTGGAACCTCTTCTACCCGGTGGTCCTGTCGTATCTGATCGGCCTCGCCGCCTCGCTGGACCCGCGCGGACGGTGGGCGGTGCTGGTGGGCTCCGCGTCGTCGCTGGGCGTGGCCTGCGGCCCGGTGACCGGGAGTCTGCTCTCCGAGCACGCCGGGTATCCGGGGATGGGGCTCGTGCTGTGCGGGCTGTTGCTGCTGGTGGCGGTCCCGATGACGGCGGTGGCGCTGGGCGCCGCGCCCCGGCGGGAGATCACGGAGGTCGCCCTGCCGGTACGGGACAGGGCGCCCCAGGCCCTCGCCTCCTGACCCTTCCCCCGCTATCCGGATATCCGGTTACCCGGCGGCGTCGAAGTCGTACGAATCCACCTCGGCGAGGTAACGCTCGCGGCGGAGCTCGTCGTGGTCGAGGAAGGACGCGCGGAAGGAGTTCCGTGCGAGTTCGCGCAGCTGCTCCTGGCTCAGTGCCAGGGCCTCGCGCACCGCGTGGAAGGTGTCGCCGACGTAGCCGCCGAAGTACGCCGGGTCGTCGGAGTTGACGGTCACCAGCAGCCCGGCGTCCATCATCGCGCGGAGGGGATGGTCCTCCAGGGTGTCGACGGCGCGCAGGCGCACGTTCGACAGCGGGCACACGGTGAGCGGGACGGCGTCGCGGACCAGCCGGGCGACCAGCTCGGGGTCCTCCAGGGCGCGCAGGCCGTGGTCGATCCGCTCGACGCCGAGGATGTCGAGGGCCTCCCAGATGTAGGCGGGCGGCCCCTCCTCCCCCGCGTGCGCCACCTTGCGCAGGCCGAGCGACTCCGCGGCGGCGTACACCTCGCGGAACCCGGCGGGCGGGTGGCCGGCCTCCGCCGAGTCCAGGCCGACCCCGGCGATGTGGTGGAGGTACGGCTTCGCGGCGTCCAGGGTCTCCATGGCCGACTCGGCGGGCTCGTCGCGCAGGAAGCACATGATCAGCTGGGTGGAGACCCCGTGCCGCTCCTCACCGCGGTCCAGCGCGTGGGCGAGCCCCTCGATCACCGTGCCGATGGGGACGCCGCGGGCGGTGTGCGCCTGCGGGTCGAAGAAGATCTCGGCGTGCCGTACGCCCTGGGCGGCCGCCCGCGTGAGGTACGCGTCGGCGAGCTCGGTGAAGTCGTCGGCGGTGCGCAGGACCGCCATCAGCGCGTAGTACAGGTCGAGGAAGGACTGCAGATCGCTGAAGAGGTACGCCGTGCGGAGGTCCTCGGTGCCGGCGTAGGGCAGCGACACGCCGTTGCGCTCGGCGAGGGCGAAGGCGAGTTCGGGTTCGAGGGTGCCCTCGATGTGCAGGTGCAGTTCGGCTTTGGGGAGTGCCATCGGTGCTCGCTCAGAGTTCGCGTTTGGGGACGGGGACCCGGACGAGGTCCCGCGCCACGGAGAGCTCACCCTCGAAGCCCGCGGCCCTGGCCTGCCGCTCGAACTCCTCCGGCTCGCTGTAGCGCTGCGAGAAGTGTGTCAGCACGAGGTGCCGTACGCCCGCGTCCCGCGCCACGCGCGCCGCCTGACCGGCGGTCAGATGGCCGTGGTCGGTGGCCAGCCGGTGGTCCTCGTCCAGGAAGGTCGACTCGATGACGAGCATGTCGCAGCCCTCCGCCAGCTCGTACGCCCCGTCGCACAGCCGGGTGTCCATGACGAACGCGAACCGCTGTCCGCGCCGCACCTCGCTCACGTCCTCCAGGGTGACGCCGCCGAGCGCGCCCTCGCGCTGGATGCGGCCCACGTCGGGGCCCTTGATGCCGTGCGCGGCCAGCCGCTCGGGCAGCATGCGCCGCCCGTCGGGCTCGGTGAGGCGGTAGCCGAAGGACTCGACGGGGTGCGAGAGCTCGCGGGCGTCCAGGGTGTACGCGCCGGTCTCGGCCAGCACTCCGCCGGGTGCGGCGACCGGGGCCTCGGTCAGCGGCACGGACTCACGGTAGGCGGTGGCGTACCGCAGCCGGTCGAAGAAGCGCTGCCCGCTCGCCGGATAGTGCGCGGTGACCGGGTGGGGCACCTGGTCGAGGTTGATCCGCTGGATCACGCCGGCGAGGCCGAGGGAGTGGTCGCCGTGGAAGTGCGTGACGCAGATCCGGTTGATGTCGTGCGCGGCGACGCCGGCCCGCAGCATCTGCCGCTGGGTTCCCTCGCCCGGGTCGAAGAGGATGCCCTCGCCGTCCCAGCGCAGCAGATAGCCGTTGTGGTTGCGGTGCCGGGTGGGCACCTGGCTGGCGGTGCCGAGCACGACCAGTTCTCGTACGGACACGGTGCTCGTCCGGGCCTATCCGGGCGGCCAGTTGAAGCCGCGCCCGCCCAGGACGTGGCAGTGGGTGTGGAAGACGGTCTGGCCGGCGCCGCTGCCGGTGTTGAAGACGATGCGGAAGCCGGTGGCGTCGACCTTGTCGTCCGCGGCGACCTGGGCGGCCTCGCGCAGTATGTCGGCGGCGACGGTGGGCTCGGCGGCCGCGAGCGAGGCGGCGTCCGGGTAGTGCGCCTTGGGGACGACGAGCACATGGGTCGGTGCTTGCGGATTGATGTCGCGGAAGGCGATGGTCGTCTCCGTCTCACGGACGACGGTGGCGGGCACCTCCCCCGCGACGATCTTGCAGAACAGGCAGTCGGCCTGCGGTTCTCCCGCCATGGTCCAGACCCTCCACGACTCCGGCGATCAGTACGGTCAGGGGCATGCTATCGGGGTGCGTCAGGTGCGTACCGTGGGGCGCGGGCCGGTCGCCGACGACGGTGTACGGCTGCGGATCGTGTTCCCGGCCGGGCCGGTTCCGAGGCCGGGTCAGGTCCGGTGATCCACCACCGCGGTGAGGCCGGGTCAGGACCAGCGGCCGGTACGCCCCAGGAGCAGCGCGGTCGCGGCCGTACCGGCGGTGGAGGTGCGCAGCACGCTCGGGCCCAGCCGGTACGGGCCCGCCCCCGCCTCGGCGAACACCGCCAACTCCTCCGGGGACACACCCCCTTCGGGCCCGACCACGAGCACGATCTCGCCCGAGGCCGGGAGCTCGGCGGTGGCGAGCGGCTCGGCGCCCTCCTCGTGGAGTACGGCGGCGAAGTCGGCGGCGGCGAGCAGCTGGACGACCTGCTTGGTCGTCATGGGCCCGGCGATCTCCGGGAAGCGCACGCGGCGCGACTGCTTGCCCGCCTCGCGCGCCGTGGCCCGCCACTTGGCGAGGGACTTGGCGCCCCGGTCGCCCTTCCACTGCGTGATGCAACGGGACGCGGTCCACGGCACGACGGCGTCGACGCCGGTCTCCGTCATGGTCTCGACGGCCACTTCGCCGCGGTCGCCCTTGGGGAGGGCCTGTACGACGGTGATGCGGGGCGTTGCCACTGGCTCCTCGTGGACCGAGTCCAGCCGCACGATCAGCCGGTCCTTGCCCTCGGTGTCCAGGACCACGCAGTCCGCCCAGCGGCCGGCGCCGTCGGTGAGGACGACGTCCTCCCCGGAGTGCAGCCGCTTCACGGAGACGGCGTGCCGTCCTTCCGGGCCGTCGAGTACGTAACGGCCGCCGGAGCCCGCGTCGAAGTGCTCGACGACGAATACGGGGGCGGTCATGAGGCGGTCCGCAGGGCGAGGGCGGCGCTCGCGGCGCCGAGTTCGGCGGCGAGCACCTCGACGAGCTGCCCGGCGGGCAGTTCGCGGGCCTGCCGGTGCCCCTGCCCGGCCCACAGGGCCATGCCCTGCGGGTCCCCGGCCGCCGCGGCGGCCTTGCGCAGCGGGGAGGTGAGGTGGTGGACCTCGGGGTAGGCGGCGGGGGCGTACGGTCCGTGCTCGTGCAGGAAGCGGTTGACGAGCCCGCGGGCGGGGCGGCCGGAGAAGGCGCGGGTCAGCTCGGTCCTGGTGAACAGCGGGTTCGTCATGGCCTGCTTGTGCAGGGTGTTCGCCCCGGACTCCGGGCAGACGAGGAAGGCGGTGCCGAGCTGCGCGGCGTCCGCTCCGGCGGTCAGCGCGGCGGCGATCTGGCTGCCGCGCATGAGCCCGCCGGCGGCGACGATCGGGAGCTGCACGGTCTCGCGGATCTGCGTGATGAGGGAGAGCAGGCCGATCCCGGTGCCGTCGTTGGCCGGGTCGTCGCGGTGGGTTCCCTGGTGGCCGCCCGCCTCGATGCCCTGGACGCATACGGCGTCGGCGCCCACGTGCTGGGCGGCCAGCGCCTCGTCGGGCGTGGTGACGGTGACGACGGTGAGCGTTCCGGCACGCTTGAGGGCGGCGACGGTGTCCCGGGTGGGGCAGCCGAACGTGAACGACACGACCGGTACGGGGTCGTCGCGCAGGATCGCCAGCTTGGCCTCGTAGCCGTCGTCCCGGCCGGCCTCGGGGTCACCGAGGGACGTGTCGTACCAGTTCACCTCGCCCGCGAGCTGGTGGCGGTAGACCTCGACGGCGGCGGGGTCGGCGTAGTGCGGCTGCGGCATGAAGAGGTTGACGCCGAAGGGGCGGGTGGTGAGCCCGCGCACCTGCTTGATCTCCTGGTACATGCCGTCGGCGGTCTTGTACCCCGCGGCCAGGAACCCGAGCCCACCGGCCTCGCACACGGCGGCGGCGAGCTGCGGACAGGAAGCGCCACCCGCCATGGGGGCCTGCACGATCGGGTAACGACAAAGATCGGTCAGCGCGGAGGACATGCCCGCATCGTGCCACGTCCCCGTGCTATGACCGAATCCGGCCGCCGCTCCCGCCCCGCTGCCGAAGGACCGCGCCTCTGGGCGCCCGCGGGCCGTACGCGGCCGCGAGGAACGAACGCCCACGGGAGGGTGCGCCGGTCGCGCGCGAGCGCGGGGCCGGAACCCACCCGGCGGGGGACGGTTACGCACGGCACGAAGCCCACGCGGGCACGGAGCCGGAACCCACCCGGCGAAGGCCAGGACCGGCACCGGATCGGGTACGGCAGTTCACGCGCGGCGCGAAGCGCATGCGAGCACGGGGGCCGGGGCCCGCCGAGCGGGTGGGCCGGTCTCCCGCAGCGCGAAACGCACGCGCGAACGGGGGCCGGGGCCCACGGAGCGGGTGAGCTGGTCCCCCGCAGCGCGAAACGCACGCGCGAACGGCGGCGGGGGCCGCCCCGGTGGGACGGCCCCCGCCGGGGGAGCCCAGGTGAAGGGGTTCCCCTCACCTACCGTTGAACGCGTCCTTCAGGCGGGAGAACAGCCCCTGCTGCCCCGGCTGGAACTGCCCCATCGGCCGCTCCTCGCCCCGCAGCTTCGCCAGCTCCCGCAGCAACCGCTCCTGCTCCGGATCCAGCTTCGACGGCGTCTGGACCTCGACGTGGACGATCAGATCGCCACGGCCGCCGCCCCGCAGGTGCGTGACGCCGCGCCCGTGCAGCGGGATCGACTGGCCCGACTGGGTGCCCGGACGGATGTCGATCTCCTCCATGCCGTCGAGCGTCTCCAGCGGCACCTTCGTGCCGAGCGCGCCCGCCGTCATCGGGATCGTCACCGTGCAGTGCAGATCGTCGCCGCGCCGCTGGAACACCGCGTGCGGCAGCTCGTGGATCTCCACGTACAGATCACCGGCGGGCCCGCCGCCCGGGCCGACCTCGCCCTCGCCCGCGAGCTGGATCCGGGTGCCGTTGTCGACACCGGCCGGGATCTTGACCGTGAGCGTACGACGGGAGCGGACCCGGCCGTCACCGGCGCACTCCGGGCACGGGGTCGGGACCACGGTCCCGAAGCCCTGGCACTGGGGGCACGGACGGGACGTCATGACCTGGCCCAGGAAGGACCGGGTGACCTGCGAGACCTCACCACGGCCCCGGCACATGTCACACGTCTGCGCCGACGTCCCCGGCGCCGCACCCTCACCCGAACACGTCGTACAGACGACGGCCGTGTCGACCTGGATGTCCTTCGTCGTCCCGAAGGCCGCCTCGTTGAGGTCGATCTCCAGGCGGATCATCGCGTCCTGGCCGCGCCGCGTCCGCGAGCGCGGCCCGCGCTGCGACGCCGTCCCGAAGAACGCGTCCATGATGTCGGAGAAGTTGCCGAAGCCACCCGCGCCGAAGCCACCCGCGCCACCGCCGCCGGAGGCGGACAGCGGGTCACCACCGAGGTCGTAGACCTGCTTCTTCTGCGGGTCCGACAGCACCTCGTACGCGGCGTTGATCTCCTTGAAGCGCTCCTGCGTCTTCGGGTCCGGATTCACATCCGGGTGGAGCTCCCGGGCGAGGCGTCGGAACGCCTTCTTGATCTCGTCCTGGGACGCGTCGCGGCGTACGCCGAGTACGGCGTAGTAGTCCGTGGCCACTTACGACTCCGCCAGGATCTGTCCGACGTAACGTGCCACTGCGCGTACCGCTCCCATCGTTCCGGGGTAGTCCATGCGGGTCGGTCCGACCACGCCGAGTTTGGCGACTGCCTCGTCGCCCGAACCGTAGCCGACCGCGACGACGGACGTGGAGTTGAGACCCTCGTAGGCGTTCTCATGCCCGATCCGTACGGTCATGCCCGAGTCCTTCACTTCGCCGAGCAGCTTCAGCAGCACGACCTGTTCTTCCAGTGCCTCCAGCACGGGCCGGATGGTCAGCGGGAAGTCATGGCCGAACCGCGTCAGATTGGCGGTGCCGCCGATCATCAGCCGCTCCTCGGTCTCCTCGACCAGCGTTTCCAGCAGAGTGGAAAGCACCGTGGAGACCGTGCCCCGGTCGTCCGGCTCGAACGACTCGGGAAGATCCTGTACCAGCTGCGGGACGTCCGTGAAGCGGCGGCCGACCACCCGGCTGTTCAGCCGGGCCCGCAGATCCGCCAGCGAGGTCTCGCCGAACGGGGCCGGGCAGTCCACGTGCCGCTGCTCGACCCGGCCGGTGTCCGTGATCAGCACCAGCATCAGCCGCGCGGGCGCGAGGGACAGCAGCTCCACGTGCCGCACGGTCGAGCGGGTCAGCGAGGGGTACTGGACGACCGCCACCTGGCGGGTCAGCTGGGCGAGCAGCCGTACCGTACGGGCGACCACGTCGTCGAGGTCGACGGCGCCGTCCAGGAAGTTCTGGATCGCGCGCCGCTCGGGCGACGACAGCGGTTTGACCCCCGCGAGCTTGTCCACGAACAGGCGGTAGCCCTTGTCGGTCGGGATCCGCCCGGCGCTGGTGTGGGGCTGGGCGATGAACCCTTCCTCCTCCAGCACCGCCATGTCGTTACGCACGGTGGCCGGCGAGACACCCAGCTTGTGCCGCTCGGTGAGCGCCTTGGAGCCGACGGGCTCCTCCGTCCCGACATAGTCCTGGACGATGGCGCGCAACACCTCGAGTCTGCGTTCGCTGAGCATCGCGCACACCTCCAGCTGCGATTCGTCGGCTGCTCGGTCGGTCCCTGGTCCCTGGTCCCCTGGCACTCGTTACGTCTGAGTGCCAGCATTCCCCCGGTCAGTGTACGGCGGGGAGGTACACCACGAGCAAGGGCGACCGGACACGGTACCTGGCTGTGATGTCCACGAGACTCCGCTGGTCGCCCCGTATTCGCCCGGTATAGCGTCGCCGTATGGACGTCGCTTGGGAAGACTTCGGGTGGGAGCGCCTCGCCGACGGAGTGGGCCGGCGGCGCCTTCCCGTCTGGGACGCGACGGTCGGCGTGGTGGTCGGGGACGACTCGGTGCTGTTGTACGACACGGGCGCGACGCTCCGCGAGGGCGCCGAGATCCGCACCCAGGTCGAGTCCCTCCTCGGGGGCCGGCGTGTGACCCATATCGCGCTCAGCCACCCCCACTTCGACCACGTCTTCGGCACGGCGGCGTTCTCGGCGGTACGGGTGTACGGCGCGGTGGGCGTCGACCAGCTGCTCGTACGGGACCGGGACGTGCTGCGCGACGACGCCATCCGCCACGGTGTGGCGTCCGGCGACGCCGCACAGGCCGCGGACGTGCTGGTACGGCCGCGGCATGTCGTCTCCGGCGAATGGACCCTGGACCTCGGCGGCCGGCAGGTGCTGCTGGCGAACGTCGGCCCCGGTCACTCCGGCCACGACCTCGTCCTGCTCGTGCCGGGCGCTGCCTCGGAGCCCGAAGTCGTCTTCTGCGGCGACCTGGTGGAGGAGTCGGGCGAGCCCCAGGCAGGCCCGGACGCGATCCCCGCCCGCTGGCCCGACGCCCTCGACCGGCTGCTGGCGCTGGGCGGCGAGGACGCGGTGTACGTACCGGGACACGGCGCGGCCGTGGACGCCGCGTTCGTACGCGCTCAACGCGATGAGCTGGCCCGGCGGTTCGGGGTGTCGTAGCGTCTGCCGAATGCGCAGCTACAGCCCTGACCTGACCCCTCCCTGGCTGCATCCCCCGGG
>NZ_JBEPDM010000002.1:0-333605 GCF_040300305.1 Streptomyces sp. NPDC000410 | reverse complement strand
GGGCGACCCCCGGACCCCCGGCCACGGACCACGCGGTGCACGCACACGAGAATCGAGCCCATGCGCAGCTACAGCCCTGACCTGACTCCTCCCTGGCTGCATCCCCCGGGGGCGACCCCCGGACCCCCGGCCACGGACCACGCGGTGCACGCACACGAGAATCGAGCCCATGCGCAGCTACAGCCCTGACCTGACTCCTCCCTGGAAGAAGCGCCGGCCCGCTCCGGAGGTGGCCGCCGAGCCGGACCTGGTGGTCGAGGAGGTCACGACCGGCTTCTGCGGCGCGGTGATCCGCTGCGAGGCGGGGACGGTGACGCTGGAGGACCGCTTCGGCAAGCACCGGGTGTTCCCGATGGAGCCGCGCGGGTTCCTGCTGGAGGGCGAGGTCGTGACCCTGGTGCGGCCGTCCTCCCCGGGTCCCGTACGCCCCGCCCGTACGGCTTCCGGATCCGTGGCCGTCCCCGGCGCGCGGGCCAGGGTCGCCCGCGCGGGCCGCATCTACGTGGAGGGCCGGCACGACGCCGAGCTGGTCGAGAAGGTCTGGGGCGACGATCTGCGCATCGAGGGCGTGGTCGTCGAGTACCTGGAGGGCATCGACGACCTGCCCGCCGTCGTCGCCGACTTCGCCCCGTCCGCCGACGCCCGGCTGGGCGTGCTCGTGGACCACCTGGTCCCGGGCTCCAAGGAATCCCGCATCGCGGCCTCCGTCACCGACCCGCACGTCCTGGTGGTCGGCCACCCGTACATCGACGTCTGGGAGGCGGTGAAGCCCTCCGCACTCGGCATCGGATCCTGGCCCCGCGTCCCGCACGGCCAGGACTGGAAGACGGGCGTCTGCCGTGAACTGGGCTGGCCGGACAACACGGGCGCGGCCTGGCAGCACATCCTGTCGCGGGTGACGAGTTACAAGGACCTGGAACCGGCGCTGCTGGGCAGGGTGGAGGAACTGATCGACTTCGTAACGGCCTAGACCTGTTGTGGGCAGTCGTTCCGCAGGGCGGAACGGGTGGGCACAACCCCCGGGGCCGGCGCCGTTACGAGCTCCTGGGCCCCGACGGCCCGGCGGCACAGGCGGCACAGGCGGGGGGCACAGGCGGGCCCGGCGGCACAGGCGGGCCCGGGGGCACAGGCGGGCCCGGTCAGTCCACGAGGTCCCGCACCACCGCGTCCGCCAGCAACCGCCCCCGCAGGGTGAGCACCGCCCGCCCCTGCTCGTACGGCCCCGGCTCCAGCAGCCCGTCCGCCAGCGCCCGCCCCGCCGCCGCGAGCCCATCGGGCCGCAGGAGCTCCAGGGGGCATCCCTCGACGAGCCTCAGCTCCAGCAGGATCCGCTCGACCCGACGGTCCTCCGCCGGCAGGACCTCGCGCCCCGCCCCCGGCGACCGCCCCTCGGCCAGCGCGGCCGCGTACGCACCCGGGTGCTTCACGTTCCACCACCGCACGCCGCCCACGTGCGAGTGGGCGCCCGGCCCCGCCCCCCACCAGTCCGCCCCGCGCCAGTACAGCTCGTTGTGCAGGCAGCGCCCGGCCTCGGACGTGGCCCAGTTCGACACCTCGTACCACTCGAAGCCCGCCCCGGCCAGCCGCTCCTCCGCGATCAGATACCGATCGGCGTGCACGTCGTCGTCCGTCATCGGCACCTCACCTCGCCGGATCCGGCGCGCCAGCTGCGTGCCCTCCTCCACGATCAGCGCGTACGCGCTGACGTGGTCCGGCCCGGCCCCGATCGCCGCGTCCAGCGACGCCCGCCAGTCGTCGTCGCTCTCCCCCGGCGTGCCGTAGATCAGATCGAGGTTGACGTGGTCGAAGCCCGCCGCCCGCGCCTCCGCGACGCACGCCTCCGGACGTCCCGGAGTGTGCGTACGGTCCAGGACCTTCAGCACATGCTGCCGGGCGCTCTGCATGCCGAACGACACCCGGTTGAAGCCGCCCTCCCGCAGCTCCGCCAGATACGCCGGGTCCACGGATTCCGGGTTCGCCTCCGTCGTGATCTCGGCGTCGTCCGCGAGCCCGAACTCGTCCCGTACGGCGTGCAGCATCCGTACGAGGTCGGCGGCGGCGAGCAGCGTCGGCGTACCGCCGCCCACGAAGAGGGTCCGCACCTGGCGCGGGTCGTCGCCGAGGACCTTGCGGGCGAGGCGGATCTCGTCGATCAGCGTGTCGGCGTAGTTGTCGCGGGAGGCGAGCACGCCGCCGCTGCCGCGCAGCTCGGTCGCCGTGTACGTATTGAAGTCGCAGTACCCGCAGCGCGTCGCGCAGTACGGAACGTGCAGATAGAACCCGAGGGGCCGCTCGCCCGCGCCCGCCAGGGCGTGCGGGGGCAACGCCCCGTCGAGGGGCATGGGCTCACCATCAGGCAGTACGGAAGGCATACGGACCATTGTCCGTCACCCCGGGCATTCGCCGGGCCTGCGCCGACGCCGAGCGGCCCTGCCCGGGGGTTCCCCCTCCGTCGCTCCTCCTTCTCCGCTCCTCCTTCTCCGCTCCTCCTCCGCTCCTTCTCCGTCACTGAGCCTGGAGCACCAGCAGCGCCAGGTCGTCCCCCGGCGGGGCCTCGGCGAACGTGTGCACCGCCTGCCTTATCCGGTCCGCGACACCCTGCGCCGTGAGCCCCACGCACTGCGCGAGCGCACGCGCCAGCCCGTCCCCGTCATCGAACATCATCCGCCCGGAGCGCCGCTCCGTGACGCCGTCGGTGACACAGAGCAGGGTGTCACCGGGTGCCAGGTCGAAGGTCTGGCTCTCGTACGCGACGTTCCCGAAGACGCCGAGGAGCAGCTGGGAGGCGGCCGCCTCCCGTACGGTCCCGTCGGGGCGCAGCAGCAGGGGCAGCGGGTGACCGGCGCAGGCGAGCGTGCAGCGGACGCCGGCGCCGTCGGGGAGCGGCGTGAGCTCCCCGTACAACAGGGACAGGAACCGCGACTGATGGCCCTGCCCCTGGCCCTGGCCTTGGACTTGGCCTTGGTTGTCGGAGATACCGCCGTCTCCCGCCGCCACCATGAGCGCGGCCGCCTCGGCCGCCTCCGTCGCGTCGTCGAGGAGGAGCCCGTTGAGCCGGTCGAGGACCTGGCCGACCTGGTAACCCTCGCGGGCGAGCAGGCGCAGCCAGGGGCGGGCGAGGCCGGTGACGACGGCGGCCTCGGGCCCGCTGCCCTGGACATCGCCGAGCATGAAGCACCAGCGACCGCCGCTGCCCGCCGGGAAGATGTCGTAGAAGTCACCGCCCGCGAGTCCCTCGTCGCTCGGCTCGTACACGAGGGAGCTGTCGACGCCGGGAATCCGCGCGACCTGGGCGGGCAGCAGCCCGCGCTGGAGCACCCGGCTGATGGTCACCTGCCGGGCGTACTGACGGGCCGCGCCGATCGCGAGGCCCACGCGCCGTGCGAAGTCCTCGATCAGCGAGGTCACTTCGTCGGGGACACCCGGTCCTCCCTGCTCCTGGCCTTCGCGGCCCGCGTTGAATCCGCCCGTGACGCCGATCCCGTCGCCACCCGCGCCGAATTCCCGGCCGAGGAGGAGCGTGCCCAGGGGACGTGTGCCGGCGGTCAGCCGACAGGCGACGGCTGTGCCCTCCTCGCCCTCCGGCCACGGGACGGGAACCGACACGGCCGCGCCCCTCCGCTCGTCCGGTAACCGGGGCGGGTCCTTGGCCAGGGCCGTACGCAGTGACTCCAGAGCGGACTCGTCGGCGTGCCAGACCCGGGCCAGCCTGGGCTCGGGCCCCGCCTCGCCGTCCAGCCAGACCGCGCACCAGTCGGCGAGCCGGGGCACCAGGAGCTGGCCGGCGAGCGCCGCGACCATGTCCTCGTCGAGCTGGCCGGCGAGCAGGTCGGAGGCCTCGGCGAGGAAGGAGAGCGCGCCTCGGCCGGTCCAGTCCCGGTCGTCGCGCACGCTCCTGCGGGGCGCCGGAGCGAGGATCTCCGCCGCGCGCACCCCGCGCCGCGGTGCTCCCGCCGCCTCCGCCGCACCACGGCCGTCGAGGGCCAGGCGCGCCCAGACCGCTTTGAGCCCGGGCCGGTAGGTGATTCCCCAGGACGCCGCGAGCGCGGCGACGAGGTGCAGCCCGCGCCCGTACTCGGGTTCGCCGGACACCGCCCCCGGGTCCGGCGCGTCGCTGCGTACCGCCCGGGCCGGGTGGTGATCGGCCACCTCGACGACGAGCGACGCCGGATCGTCGTCGCTCGCGGCGTCCAGCCGTACGAGGACGTCCACGGTGGTGCCCGCGTGGACGACCGCGTTGGTCACCAGCTCGCTGACGACGAGCACGGCGTCGTCCGCGAGCCGGTCCGTACCCCGCGTCGCGACCAGGCCGAGGCGGGTCCAGTCGGCGAGCGCGGCCCGCGTGAAACGGCGCGCGGCGGCCGCGGCGAGCGGATTTCCGGGAAGACTGGTGCGGGCCACGGATCGTGCGTCGCCGCGCTGTGAGAGCAGGTGCACCGAGCGGTGCGTGGTCTCCTGCTGCATCGGAACGGACCCCACGCTTCGGCTCCTGTCCGGTTCTGGCGTCGCCCCGTGGACGACTGACGACACGGACAGAGTGACAGACTGAGCCCACTCATAAGCACCGAGTCATCGAACTGGCCGGAGAAACGCCCGCGCCTGCCGTCCCTGACGGCAGGCGCGGACAACGGCCCCGGACTGCGGAGCCGGACTGCTACGGACCCGGACGACGGCCCCGGACGCGTACGACGGAGCCGGCCGGCAGACGCGTACGACGGAGCCGGACTGCGAACCCGAACGGCGGCCCCATACGCGAACGACGGACCCGTACGGCGGACGCGGGCGTCTACGCCTCCCGCGACCCGGCGTACATGTCCTCGATCAGGTCCTTGTACTCCCGCTCCACGACCGGCCGCTTCAGCTTGAGGCTGGGCGTCAGCTCGCCGTGCTCGACATCGAGGTCGCGCGGCAGCAGCCGGAACTTCTTGATGGTCTGCCAGCGCTGGAGGGAGTCGTTGAGCCGCTTCACGTACCCCGCGATGAGCTGCTCGGTCTGCGGGGCGGCGACGACGTCGGCGTACGACTTGCCGTCCAGCCCGTTCTCCTTGGCCCAGCCGAGGATGGCCGGCTCGTCGAGCGCGATCAGCGCGGTGCAGAAGTTACGGTCCGCGCCGTGCACGAGGACGTTGGAGACGAACGGGCACACGGCCTTGAACTGGCCCTCGACCTCGGCCGGTGCGATGTACTTCCCGCCGGAGGTCTTGATCAGGTCCTTCTTGCGGTCGGTGATCCGCAGATAGCCGTCGGCGGACAGCTCGCCGATGTCGCCGGTGTGGAACCAGCCGTCGGACTCCAGCACTTCGGCGGTCTTCTCGGGCAGGCCGTGGTAGCCCTCCATGATGCCGGGGCCGCGCAGCAGGATCTCGCCGTCGTCCGCGATGCGCACCTCGGTGCCGGGAAGCGGCTTGCCGACCGTACCGGTGCGGTACGCCTCGCCCGGGTTGACGAAGGAGGCCGCGCTGGACTCGGTGAGGCCGTAGCCCTCCAGGATGTGGATTCCGGCGCCGGAGAAGAAGAAGCCGATCTCGGGCGAGAGGGCGGCGGAGCCGGAGACGGCGGCGCGCAGCCGGCCGCCGAAGGCCTCGCGGAGCTTGGAGTAGACGAGCGCGTCGGCGACCTTGTGCTTGGCGGTGAGGCCGAAGGAGGCGGAGGCGGTGCCCGTACGGCGGAAGTTGTCCTGGGACTCCTTCGCGTACGCGCGGGCGACGCCCGCCGCCCACTGGAAGATCTTGTACTTGGCGGCGCCGCCGGCCCGGGCCTTGGCCGCGACACCGTTGTAGACCTTCTCGAAGATGCGGGGCACGGCCGCCATGTAGGTCGGCTGGACCACCGGCAGATTCTCGATGATCTTGTCGACCCGGCCGTCGACGGCGGTCACGTGCCCGACCTCGATCTGGCCGGAGGTCAGCACCTTGCCGAAGACGTGCGCGAGCGGCAGCCACAGGTACTGGACGTCGTCCTCGGTGATCAGGCCGGTCGCGGCGATGGCCTTGGCCATGTACGACCAGTTGTCGTGCGGCAGCCGGACGCCCTTGGGGCGGCCCGTGGTGCCCGAGGTGTAGATGAGGGTGGCGAGCTGCTCGGAGGTGATGGCCTCGATCCGCTCGGTGACCGCCTCGGGGTGCTTGGCGAGGTGCTTGGCGCCGCGCGCCTCCAGATCCGCGAGGGAGAGCACCCAGCCCTCGGGGTCGTCCTCGGCGGGCTCGGCGCCGGCGGGGTCGATCACCACGACGTGCTTCAGGTGGGGCAGCTCGGCGCGCTTCTCGCGCGCCTTGGCCAGCTGTTCGGCGTTCTCCGCGACCAGCACGCGGCTCTCGGAGTCGGCGAGGATGTACGCGGACTCCTCGGCGTTGGTCTGCGGGTATACGGTCGTCGTGGCCGCGCCCGCGCAGAGGATGCCGAGGTCGGCGAGGATCCACTCGACGCGGGTGGCGGAGGAGAGCGCGACCCGCTCCTCGGGCCGTACACCGAGATCGATCAGCCCGGCCGCGACCGCGTACACCCGCTCGGCGGACTCCGCCCAGCTCAGCGACTTCCAGTCGGCGGGCCCCTGGCCGTCCGCGGGCGGGACCGGGTAGCGGTACGCCTCCGCGTCGGGTGTGGCCGCTACGCGCCGGACGAAGAGGGTCGCCACCGAGGGCGGTCGGTTCTCGATCTGGGTCTGTGTGTCGCTCACGACATCCTCCGGGCCTGCTGCGGCGTTGCTGCACGACTGGCGACTGGCTGGCTGCTACTGCTTCTGCTGGTTTTGCTGCTTGTGCTGGTTCTGACTGTTACTACTGGCGCTGACTCTGCCTACTGCTGACTGTGCTGCCGATGACACGGTTGGTCACAATTGTTTAACTCGCGAGTAACCACCGGGCGAGATCAGGGTAGAGCGCCGGGGTCCGCCACGTAAGAGGCTGCGGGCTGCCGCTTCATAACGAACGGGCCCCCGCGTGGCGACGCGGGAGCCCGTTCGGAGGATGCGCTGCTCGGCTGCGCTACTGGTGCGCTACTTCTTCGCCTTGCCGCCGGACTCGTCACTGGACAGCACCGCGATGAAGGCCTCCTGCGGAACCTCCACGGAACCGACCATCTTCATCCGCTTCTTGCCCTCCTTCTGCTTCTCCAGCAGCTTCCGCTTACGGGAGATGTCACCGCCGTAACACTTGGCGAGGACGTCCTTGCGGATGGCGCGGATGGTCTCGCGGGCGATGACCCGGGAGCCGATGGCGGCCTGGATGGGCACCTCGAAGGCCTGGCGCGGGATGAGCTCCCTGAGCTTGGCGACGAGCCGTACGCCATACGCGTACGCCGCGTCCTTGTGGGTGATCGCGGAGAAGGCGTCGACCTTGTCGCCGTGCAGCAGGATGTCGACCTTGACCAGGCTGGAGACCTGCTCACCGGTGGGCTCGTAGTCGAGCGAGGCGTAACCGCGGGTCTTGGACTTCAGCTGGTCGAAGAAGTCGAAGACGATCTCGGCGAGGGGGAGGGTGTAGCGGATCTCCACCCGGTCCTCGGAGAGGTAGTCCATGCCGAGCAGGGTGCCGCGGCGGGTCTGGCACAGCTCCATGATCGAGCCGATGAACTCGCTGGGGGCGAGGATCGTGGCCCGGACGACCGGCTCGAAGACCGAGTCGATCTTGCCCTCGGGGAACTCGCTCGGGTTGGTGACGGTGTGCTCGTTGCCGTCCTCCATGACCACGCGGTAGACCACGTTGGGCGCGGTGGCGATCAGGTCGAGCCCGAACTCGCGCTCCAGGCGCTCGCGGATGACGTCGAGGTGGAGCAGGCCGAGGAAGCCGACGCGGAAGCCGAAGCCGAGCGCGGCGGAGGTCTCGGGCTCGTAGACGAGCGCGGCGTCGTTGAGCTGGAGCTTGTCGAGGGCGTCGCGCAGCTCGGGGTAGTCCGAGCCGTCCAGCGGATACAGGCCGGAGAACACCATCGGCTTGGGGTCCTTGTAGCCGCCGAGCGCCTCGGTGGCGCCCTTGTGCAGGGTGGTGATGGTGTCACCGACCTTGGACTGGCGGACGTCCTTCACACCGGTGATGAGGTAGCCGACCTCGCCCACGGCGAGGCCGTCGGCCGGGAGCATCTCCGGGGAGTTGGTGCCGATCTCCAGCAGCTCGTGCGTGGCGCCGGTCGACATCATCTTGATGCGCTCGCGCTTGTTGAGCTGGCCGTCGATGACTCGTACGTACGTGACGACGCCGCGGTAGGAGTCGTACACCGAGTCGAAGATCATCGCGCGGGCGGGGGCGTCCTGCACGCCGACCGGGGCGGGCACGTCCCGGACCACCCGGTCGAGCAGGGCTTCCACGCCGAGACCGGTCTTGGCCGAGACCTTCAGGACGTCCTCCGGCTGGCAGCCGATGAGGTTCGCGAGCTCCTCGGAGAACTTCTCGGGCTGCGCGGCCGGGAGGTCGATCTTGTTGAGGACCGGGACGATGGTGAGGTCGTTCTCCATCGCCAGGTACAGGTTGGCGAGGGTCTGCGCCTCGATCCCCTGGGCGGCGTCCACCAGCAGGATCGTGCCCTCGCAGGCGGCGAGCGAACGGGACACCTCGTACGTGAAGTCCACGTGGCCCGGGGTGTCGATCATGTTGAGGATGTGGGTCTTGCCCTGGCCGTCGCCCTCCGAGGGCGCCCAGGGCAGACGCACCGCCTGAGACTTGATCGTGATACCGCGCTCACGCTCGATGTCCATACGGTCGAGGTACTGGGCACGCATCTGCCGCTGCTCGACCACGCCGGTCAGCTGAAGCATCCGGTCGGCAAGCGTCGACTTGCCGTGGTCGATGTGCGCGATGATGCAGAAATTGCGGATCAGAGCCGGGTCTGTACGGCTCGGCTCGGGCACATGGGTAGGGGTCGCGGGCACGCAGGGTCCTGATTCTTGAGCGCCGAGCGCTCGTCTCGGGTCGATGTCGGATCGATACGCAGGTACCTATGGTCCCACGACCGGTGACCTGCGCTCGGTTTGGGCCGGTCGGATGGCGGCTGGTAGTCTGGGCAGCTGTGTCTCGTGCCTCCCCGGAGGCACCTCCCATGCCCGACGGGCTGCGGGGGAGAGACGCGACCTGAAAGATTCATCGAACCTGAAAAGGCTCT
Organism: Streptomyces sp. NPDC000410; assembly: GCF_040300305.1. Lineage (NCBI taxonomy): Bacteria > Bacillati > Actinomycetota > Actinomycetes > Kitasatosporales > Streptomycetaceae > Streptomyces > Streptomyces sp. NPDC000410. Next base: position 324,512 of record NZ_JBEPDM010000002.1, on the reverse strand, counting down.
TTCGTGGCGAACATCAAGTCCCAGATCAAGCGGAACAAGACGAACGAGAAGGCGCGCCTGCGCAACAAGGCCGTCAAGTCCTCGCTCAAGACCGCGATCCGCAAGGCCCGCGAGGCTGCCGCCGCCGGCGACGTCGAGAAGGCCACCGTGGCCGCTCGCGAGGCGTCCCGCAAGCTCGACAAGGCTGTCTCGAAGGGTGTCATCCACAAGAACGCCGCCGCCAACAAGAAGTCGGCGCTGGCGTCCAAGGTTGCCGCCCTCCAGGCCTGAGCTACTCCTTCTGTAGCTCCTGCTTCTGTGATGTAACCGCCGGGAGGAACTGAGCGGGCCCTCTCTCTTCCGCTCCCGCCCGGCACACCGGACTCGCACGCGGCCTGCGTTCGCCACGCGGGTGCGAGCCCAAACTCTCACCGGCCTCAGGGCCGGGACCCGAAGGCCCCGCCTTCCCGTCCTTCCCCAGGACGGGAAGGCGGGGCCTTCGTCGTCGTGCAGCCCGGTGGGCGTAGAGCCGGTGGTCGTCGTAACGGACCGGGGTCGTACAGCCGGGTCGCCGTACGGCGCGAGCGCGGTGGTCGTACGTCCCCGCCCCGGCTCGCCCCGCCCCTCGTCAGCGGCGCAGGCGGGCCGCCCTCGCCACCGCTACGACCGCCTTCTCCAGCGCGTAGTCGGGGTCGTCCCCGCCGCCCTTGACGCCCGCGTCCGCCTCCGCGACCGCTCGGAGCGCGAGGGCGACTCCGTCCGGGGTCCAGCCGCGCATCTGCTGGCGGACCCTGTCGATCTTCCAGGGCGGCATGCCCAGCTCCCGCGCGAGGTCCGCCGGCCGGCCGCCACGGGCCGACGAAAGCTTCCCGATGGCCCGTACGCCCTGGGCGAGGGCGCTGGTGATCAGTACCGGGGCGACCCCGGTCGACAGGGACCACCGCAGCGCCTCCAGCGCCTCGGCCGCCCGCCCCTCCACCGCCCGGTCGGCGACGGTGAAGCTGGACGCCTCCGCGCGCCCCGTGTAGTACCGCCCGACGACGGCCTCGTCGATCGTGCCCTCGACGTCGGCGACGAGCTGCGACACCGCGCTCGCCAGCTCCCGCAGGTCGCTGCCGATGGAGTCGACGAGCGCCTGGCACGCCTCGGGCGTCGCCGAACGCCCGAGCGCGCGGAACTCGGACCGTACGAACGTGAGCCGCTCCGCAGGCTTCGTCGTCTTGGGGCACGCCACCTCACGCGCCCCGGCCTTGCGGGCCGCGTCCAGCAGGCCCTTCCCCTTGGCGCCGCCCGCGTGGAGCAGGACCAGGGTGATCTCCTCGACGGGGGCGTCGAGGTACCCCTTGACGTCCTTGATCGTGTCGGCGGACAGGTCCTGCGCGTTCCGCACGACGACGACCTTGCGCTCCGCGAAGAGCGAGGGACTGGTCAGCTCGGCCAGCGTGCCGGGCTGGAGCTGGTCGGAGGTGAGGTCGCGTACGTCCGTGTCGGCGTCGGCGGCCCGGGCGGCCGCCACCACCTGCTGCACGGCGCGGTCCAGCAGCAGATCCTCCTGGCCCACGGCGAGCGTGACGGGGGCGAGGGGGTCGTCGTTCGTGTTCTTCCTGGTGGCCATCGCGGTCCAGCATCGCACGGGGCGCTGACACTCCGGACCCACCCGACCCACCGGGACGGCCCGGCGCCCAGGTGGCCGAGGCGGCACGGGCAGCCCAGGCGGCACTGGCCGGAACAGCACGGGCGGAACGGCCTGATGGCGAGCACCGAGCGGCGAGCAGCGGTACAGACCGTCACACCCGGGCCGCGGCACCGCGCCGCCCGCGCCCTACGGCGCTTCGCGCCAGCCGTCCCAGTCCGCGACGAACTCGTCCAGCTCGGCCGCGTCGAGCCGCCCCTCGGGGTCCTCGACGACCACCAGCCACTGGGCGTCCTCGGCGTCGTCCTCACCGGCAAGCGCGTCCCGGACCAGCTGGGGTTCGTCGGCAACACCGAAGCGGTCCCCTACGGCCTCCGCGACCTCCTCCGCGGCATCGCGGTCGGGCAGCACCAGCACATGTCTCACATCGTCCACCGCCACATTGTGCCGGTTCCCCGTTCTCAGCCGCCCTGCCGCCTGACCTGCGGAACCCGGTCGAGGACCAGGCCGAACCGGTCCCGGTAGGCGGCCAGCACCTCGGCGTCGCCCCCGAGTTCCCGCTCCTCGCGCTCACCGCGCACCGTCGTGACCAGCTTCCGGCCGGTCAGGGTGATCCGGCCGTCCTCGGTGAGGCGGGAGCAGACGAGGGCCTGCGTGAAGTGGGAGGCGGGCGAGGTGCGGTGGTACCAGGCACCGGCCTCGAAGTCCGCCAGCACGCGCGGACGCTGATCCACCCGGAACTGCGGTTTGCCGTCCCGCAGCAGGTCGATGTCCCCGTCGGGCGCCTCGGCGATCTGGAACACCCCCGCCGGATCGCGCTGCTCGCCCCGGTCCTCCAGCAGCAGCGGGTGGTGACTGTTGTTCCCGAATCCGACATCGGCCAGCCATGGGCCGCTGCCGTCCGCCGTTTCCACCCGCAGGGTGAGGTGGTCGTACGGGATGCCCAGGCGGCCGCCCTCCCCGAAGAACACCCGGGCCTGGAGCATCGTGACGCCGAAGCCCAGTCCCCGCAGCAACGCCGCGAAGGCACCGTTGAGTTCGTAGCAGAAGCCCCCGCGGCGGGCGCCCACGACCTTGTCGACCAGCGACTTGTCCTCCAGGACGATGCTCTCGCCCAGATGGACCGAGAGGTTCTCGAAGGGCACGGAGAGCAGGTGCCGCAGCTGGAGCTCGCGCAGCGCCTCGGCGTCCGGCCGCTCCGGGCGAGGGGCTCCGATACGGCGCAGGTAGGCGTCCACGGTGTCCTGAGGGAGCTGCGATGGCTTGTCCATGCGGGCAGTCTCGCCGGAGCTCCGCCGATGCGCCATCTGCTTTTGGACCTAGGCCGCTCGACGGATCGGAATCCGTCCGGCGTCCGACGTGCGACGCCGTGCCGGTGCCTGACGATGGCCGCCATGACGACTCCGGAACCGGCGCGCGGCCGGGTGCAGCGCAAGCGGGACACCCTGACACGGCTGGAGGACGACCGGGACGCCTGGGTGGCCACCGCCTCGGTCGACGGAACTCCTTCCCTCGTCCCCCTCTGGTTCGTGTGGGACCGGGGCGCCCTGGTGATGTGCACCCGGCGCACCGCCCCGACCGCGCGCAATGTGACGCCCCACGGCACAGCTGTCGTGACGGTCGGCACGGCCACGGACGTCGTGCACATCACGGGCACTGCCGTGGTGATCGAGGGTCCTGCCCTGGAGCCGGAGTCCGCCGACGCGTTCGCGGTGAAGCTCGGCTGGGATCCGCGGGATCTGGACGCCTGGGTGTACATAAAGATCACTCCTCTCGTGGTGAAGGCGTGGCGCGAGGAGAACGAGCAGCCCGGCCGGGTGCTCATGCGCGACGGTCAGTGGCTGGACTGATCCGCGCCCCGCGGCACGGCGCGCAGCTCCGGGCCCGTTCCCGTCACCGCGATCGCCCCGTCCCTGTCCGTACGCAGCACCCGCGCCCCCTGATCCCGCAGCGCGTCAACGGTGCGGGGTGACGGGTGGCCGTACGAGTTGCCGCGACCGCAGGAGATCAGCGCCAGCCGCGGCCTGACGACTGTCGGCAGAGCGGGGTGCTGGTACGCCGAGCCGTGATGGGCGACCTTGAGGACGTCCACCGGCGGGAGCACCGGGTGGGCTCGTATCAGCGCCTGCTGGGCGGGCGGCTCGAGATCTCCGAGGAGCAGCAGGGACAGACCGCCGGCCGCGCGCACGAGCAGCGCGACACTCGCGTCGTTCGGCCCCTCCGGCGCCGGGCCCGGCCCGTGGTCCGGCCACAACACTCTCCAGTCGAGCCGCCCCACCCGGCGCCGCTCCCCCGGCGCCGCACGGACCACCGGCACCCCGGCCGCCGCGGCCGTGCGCCGCACGAACGCCGCCTGGTCGTGCGGCTCTTCGAGCGTCGTCGTCTGGATCGCTCCGACCGTTCTGCCACGCAGTGCTCCCGGCAGCCCGGCGACATGGTCCGCATGAAAGTGCGTCAGCAGCAGAAGCGGGATCCGGGTGACCCTCAGATCGCGCAGACACCGGTCGGTGAGTTCCGGGTCCGGCCCCGCGTCCACCACCACGGCCGTGCTGTCACCGGCCGCCAGCACCATGGCATCGCCCTGACCGACATCGCACATCGCGAACGACCAGCCCTGCGGGGGCCATCCGGTGACGATCCTCGTGACCGGCTGCGGCCGCACCACCGCCAGGAGGAGCACCAGGGCACAGCAGATCGCCAGCCAGGGGCGGCGTATCAGGCTCCTGGCGAGGAGCACGACCAGCCCGGTGATCAAGGCCAGGAGCATCCCGCCGAACCAGCCGCCCGGCCAGTCCGCCTGGGCGCCGGGCAGCGCCGCGCCGGTGCGGGCGATCCCCGCGATCCACTCGGCCGGCCAGCCCGCGCACCGGGCCAGCACCTCGGCCGCCGGTATCGCCACCGGCGCCATGGCCAGCGCCGCGAAGCCCAGCACCGTGGCGGGGGCGACCGCGACTTCGGCGAGGAGGTTGCAGGGGATCGCCACGAGGCTGATCCGCGCCGCGAACACCGCCACCACAGGCGCGCACACGGCCTGCGCCGCCGCGGCCGCGGCCAGTGCTTCCGCGAGCCGCCCCGGCATCCCTCGTCGCCGCAGCGCGGCGCTCCAGCGCGGGGCGATGGTCAGCAGGGCACCTGTGGCCAGCACGGAGAGCACGAAGCCGTACGTCCGAGCCAGCCATGGGTCGGCCAGCACCAGCAGCAGCACGGCCGCGGCCAGCGCCGGGATCAGCGATCTGCGGCGGCCGGTCCCCAGGGCGAGCAGGGTGATCAGCCCGCAGGCAGCGGCCCGCAGCACGCTCGGGTCGGGCCGGCAGACCACGACGAACGCGAGGGTGAGTCCCCCGCCGAGCAGCGCTGTCGCACGGAGTGAGACTCCCAACCGGGGTGCCAGCCCACCTCGTTCCGCCCTGAGCGCCTTGCCCGGAGGCCCGATGAGCAGGAACAGGACGATGGTGAGGTTGCTGCCGGAGACCGCGAGGAGGTGTGTGAGGTCCGTCGCCCGGAACGCGTCGTACAGCTCGGGCCCGATCCTGGAGGTGTCCCCCACCACCAGCCCCGGGAGCAGCGCCCTGGCGTCGGGGTCCAGTCCTTCGGTCGCCTCGCGCAGCCCGGCGCGCAGCTTCCCGGCCACGCGCTGAACCGCGGTCGGCGGCCCGGTGATCCGGGGCGACCCGCCGCCCCGGACTCTGAGCACGGCGGCGAACCGGTCGTCCCCGGTCGTCGACGGGGCTGCCCGGGCGGACACCAGCAGCCGCGTAGAGGGCAGCAGCCGCTGCCATTGCCCTGCCGCGGCTCCCGGCCCGGCGATCACCAGGACGGGCGCCCGTGTGGCGACGACAGACCCGTCGGGTGCTGTCAGCCGCTTCACCTCCGCATCGAGCACCATGGCAGCCCCTCCCATGTGATCACCCCGGACTCGCGGCCGGGTGGTGCGCGGGTCCGAGGTGACGGTCACCTCGGCCGTGACCCGTCCGTACTGCCGGGCGGCTTCGGGCACCGGGCCCCGGTACAGGTCCGCCCCACGCAGTCCGCCCGCGCCCGCCCCGGCGGCAGCGCAGAGCAGCACGGCGGCTGCCGCGACCCGGTTCCCCGTGCTCCTCCACGGCCGGCGGCGCACGGCACGCACCAACGTCGGTGCGAGGAGCAGCACGGCCGCCCCGAGGCAGATCAGCGCTGCCACGGCCGGCCAGGGCGGCGGAGCGGACAGGGACAGGGCTGCCGCGCCCCACGCCGCCAGAGCGGGCGGGACCAGGCGGAGGTCGGTCGGGCCCTCCTGGTGAGGGTCGGACACTCCCAGCCGATGGCCGGACCGTGTGTGAACCGCCGGGCGCGTCATGGCCGTACCAGGGACCGCAGGTCCGCGAACCGGCGGTCGCCGATCCCGTTGACTTCGCGGAGCTCGTCCACGGAGCGGAAGCCGCCGTTCTCGGTGCGGTAGTCGACGATGTGCTGGGCGAGCACCGGGCCGACCCCGGGCAGTGTCTCGAGCTGCTCCACCGTCGCGGAGTTGAGACTCACCGGCCCCGGTGCCGTAGCCCCGGGGCCCGTCGGCCCATGCCCTGGCGCCGGCGCTCCGGGCGGCTGGACGACGCCCACCAGCACCTGCTCGCCGTCGCTGAGCACCCGCGCCCGGTTGAGCGCTGTGAGGTCTGTCCCCGCCTTGACGCCGCCCGCCGCCCTCAGGGCGTCTGCCACCCGGGAACCGGCGGGAAGCCGGTGCACTCCCGGCCGCCGCACCTTCCCGCTCACATCGACGAAGATCGGCGCGCCGGTCCCGTCCGTGGGCGGCGCCCCCGGTGCGGGCCCCTGTGAGGGCCGTGGCTCCGGCGCGGGGCGGCCCTCGTTGACCAGCTCCGGCGCATGGACGGGCTCCGGCCGCCCGGCCCAGAACTGCTGGACGGCGAAGCCTGCGGCCACCACGAGCACCAGCACCAGCGCCGCCAGTGCCCGCGGCTCCAGCCCGCATCGGAGCTGGACCCACAACGGCAGCCGCTCCCTCAGCGCGAGGCGCCCGCGCTCCCGCATCGTCAGCTCGGGCGGCGGCAGTTCGGGCTGGAGCCTCAGCTGCCCTGTCTCCCCGGCACCGTCCGGCTCCGACAGGCCTGCCGGGCCCCGGGACCCGCCCGAGCGGACCTTGCCCGGTCCCGAGGGCTCGTCTGCTCGCGACGTCTCGTCCTGCCCCAGAAGGTCGTCCGGCTCACGCCGGGCCCAGCGGGGCAGGGACCGCACAGGCGGTGCGGCCTGCGGCGGCCCGATCACCACCGCCACCGTCGCCCGGCCGCGCTCCGGAGCCTCACTGCCCGCACCCGGACCCGGAGGGTCTAGAGCCGTACCCGGCGCCGGAAACAGCGCGTCCCCGCGCCGTCGTGGGGCCATCGACGTCGAGGCCGACGCCGGTGAGAGGGGCACTGTGCTCCTACCGCGCACCCGCCGCCCGTGCGGCGGCCGTCGGCGGTCACGGACGCGGCCGTCGGAAGCTGGTGCACGACCGGGGCCACTGGTTACGGAGTGTGATCGGTAGCTCATGCCACACGACGCTAGACACTTCCGCCGGCCCTCGCCGAGCCGCCTCAATTCCGGTGGATGACCAGCCTGTTGTGGATAACTCCATCACCCGTAGGGGGGACGGATCCTGCTCACTCAGCGCGGTGAGACCACGGCGCCCAGCAGCCCCGGCCCCGTGTGCGCACCGATCACCGCACCCACCTCGCTGACATGAAGATCGGCGAGGTGGGGCACTCGCTCCCGCAACCGCTCCGCCAGGGCCGCCGCCCGCTCCGGCGCCGCGAGATGGTGCACCGCGATGTCCACGTGCTCCGTACCCGCCCGCTCGGCGACGATCTCCTCGAGCCGGGCGATCGCCTTCGACGCGGTGCGAACCTTCTCCAGCAGTTCGATGCGGCCGCCGTCCAGCTGCAGCAGGGGCTTCACAGCGAGCGCCGAACCGAGCAGGGCCTGGGCCGCGCCGATACGACCGCCGCGGCGCAGATAGTCGAGGGTGTCGACGTAGAAGTACGCGGATGTGCCCGATGCCCGTTTCTCAGCCGCGGCGACCGCCTCGTCCAGCGTGCCGCCCGCGTCCGCCGCCTCCGCAGCGGCCAGCGCGCAGAAGCCGAGCGCCATCGCCACCATGCCGGTGTCCACGACCCGCACCGGTACCGCCGCCTCACGAGCGGCCAGGACCGCCGCGTCGTAGGTCCCGGAGAACTCGGAGGACAGATGCAGGGAGACGATTCCGCTCGCGCCGGCCTCCGCGGCCGCCCGGTAGGCGGCGGCGAAGGTCTCGGGGCTGGGCCGGGACGTGGTCACAGCACGCCGCTTCTGCAGCGCTACGGCCAGCGAGCGGGCCGAGATCTCGGTGCCCTCCTCAAGGGCTTGATCGCCGAGTACGACGGTCAGCGGCACCGCTGTGATGCCGTGCCGCTCCATCGTCTGCGGCGGCAGGTAGGCCGTGGAATCGGTGACGATCGCGACATGGCGGGACATGAGCGGGAGGTTACCCGCAGGGGCCGTCGCGCGGCAGCCCGACCCCGCCCCGCGATCGATTCCGCTCGACCGAGTTCTTCGCCCAGGGCCGTCTCGGCCGGACCGGGCGAGAGGCTTGTCCGCTCGGGCCTCCGGCCCGGTGCACGAATCACCACGCCTCCCCGGCAAGCCGTCGGCGTGGATTCCGCTTACGTTCCCCCGTCACCCCGATTACGTTCCCCGGCCGCGACGTCGTACACCGTCCGCCGTCCCACACCACCACCGTCACGACGGAGGACCCGGCCCTCTCTCGCCCACGGCAGCGGGTGCCGGCAGTCCCACCACACCAGTACGCCCCCGCAAGGGCTGTACTAGGTCGTCGTCTCCGGACGTGACGTCTTCTGCCACGAGTACGCCGTCGGCTGCCGCGGATCGGGTGCCGTGATCGCCTGCGGCCCCTCGGCACCGGCCCCGTGCTCCCCCGCCCCGGTCGCGGACGAGGCCCCCGGAGACGTATCCGCAGCGGCCCCCGTGGCGGACCCCGACGTCGGTTCCGGCTCCCACAGCGGATCCGAGCGCGACCAGTCGCGCAGCGCGCCGGCCTCCACGTCGATCTGCGCGCTCAGCGCAGTCAGATCGTCGTCCGCGAACGCCCGCGCCCGGTCCCGCGCCGCCCACCGCAGCGATTCCGCTGAGTGTGTGATCCGCTCGGTCCGCTCACGCAGCTGCGGCAGCCGCTCCGCGACCCGGCCCTTGTCCGGCTCGCGCTCCAGTCGCTTGAGCTCGTCGTCCAGCTCCCGCCCGTGCGCGCTCAGCCGCTCGAAGAGGCCGATCGACTCCGACAGCGACGCGTCCTCCGCCACGCCCGCCTGGAGTGCCTGCTGTGTGGCCCTCAGCGACGTGCGCAGCGACAGCCGGAGCTGCGCGAGCTCGCCCACCACACCCACCTGCCCGACGCTCTTCGCCCGCAGCGTGGTGTCCTCGACGGTGCGGCGCGCCTGCGTGATCGTGCGGTCCACCCCGCGCTTGGCCGCACCGATCACCTTGACGCCCACATACACCCCGAGCGCCACAAAGGCGACGAAGAGCAGCGCGAGGATGGTGAGTACGGCTTCCATGTGCGCCCTCCGGCAGTCGTGCGGCGTGTCCCCTCCCACCGTAAACGCAAGGGGCAGGCCAGGGGTTCCAGCGGAACCCCCAACCTGCCCGTAGGGGAAGCCCCCAATAGACGGCTACGCCATTACGCGGGGACGATGTTCACCAGCTTCGGCGCCCGCACGATCACCTTGCGGATGCCCGCGCCACCCAGCGCCGCGACGACCGCCGCGTCACCCAGTGCCAGCGCCTCCAGCTCCGCGTCCGTGATCGACGGGGAGACCTCCAGGCGGGCCTTGACCTTGCCCTTGATCTGCACGACGCAGGTCACGGACTCGTCCACCACGTACGCCGGGTCGGCGACCGGGAAGTCCTGGTGCACGACGGATTCCGTGTGCCCCAGCTTGCGCCACAGCTCCTCGGCGATGTGCGGGGCCAGCGGCGCGACCAGCAGCACCAGGCGCTCCGCGACCGAGCGGGCGATGGGGCCGCCCGTCTTCGTCAGGTGGTTGTTCAGCTCGGTGATCTTGGCGATGGCGGTGTTGAAGCGCATCGCGGCCATATCCTGGCCGACGCCGTCGATCGCCTTGTGCAGGGCACGCAGCGTCGCGTCGTCCGGCTCGGCGTCGACGACGGTGACCTCTCCGGTCGCCTCGTCCACGACGTTCCGCCACAGCCGCTGCAGCAGCCGGTACTGGCCGACGACGGCGCGGGTGTCCCACGGGCGGGAGACGTCCAGGGGGCCCATCGCCATCTCGTACAGGCGCAGCGTGTCGGCGCCGTACTCATGTGCGATCTCGTCCGGAGTGACGGCGTTCTTCAGGGACTTGCCCATCTTGCCCAGCTCGCGCTTGACCTGCTCGCCGTCGAAGAAGAACTTCCCGTCCCGCTCCTCGACCTCTCCGGCGGGGACCGGGAAGCCGCGGGCGTCCCGGTAGACGTACGCCTGGATCATGCCCTGGTTGTACAGCTTGTGGAACGGCTCCACGGAGGAGACGTGCCCCAGATCGAACAGAACCTTGGACCAGAAGCGGGCGTACAGCAGGTGCAGTACGGCGTGCTCGGCACCGCCCACGTACAGGTCGACGCCGCCGTGCGGCTGCCCCTCGCGCGGGCCCATCCAGTACTGCTCGATCTCGGGGTCGACCAGCTTGGAGTCGTTGTGCGGGTCCAGGTAACGCAGCTCGTACCAGCACGAACCGGCCCAGTTCGGCATGGTGTTGGTCTCGCGGCGGTACGTCTTCACGCCGTCGCCCAGGTCCAGCTCGACGTTGACCCAGTCCTCGTTGCGGGACAGCGGGGTCTCGGGCTGGGTGTCGGCGTCGTCCGGGTCGAACGTGCGCGGCGAGTAGTCGTCGACCTCGGGCAGCTCCAGCGGCAGCATCGACTCGGGCAGCGAGTGCGCGACGCCGTCCTCGTCGTAGACGATGGGGAACGGCTCGCCCCAGTAGCGCTGCCGGCTGAACAGCCAGTCGCGCAGCCGGAAGTTGATGGTCCCTTCACCGATGCCATGCCCGGTCAGCCACTCAATGATCTTCGACTTGGCCTCGGCGACAGCCAGGCCGTCCAGCGAGATCTCGTCGTTCGACGAGTTGATCGCCGGCCCCTGGCCGGTGAACGCCTCGCCCTCCCAGCCCTCCGGCGGCTGCACGGTGCGGATGATCGGCAGGCCGAAGGCCTCGGCGAACTCCCAGTCACGCTCGTCCTGGCCGGGGACGGCCATGATGGCGCCGGTGCCGTAGCCCATCAGGACGTAGTCGGCGACGAAGACCGGGACCCGCGCGCCCGTGACCGGGTTCACGGCGTAGGTGCCGGTGAAGACACCGGTCTTGTCCTTGTGCTCGGTCTGCCGCTCGACGTCGCTCTTCGTCTGGGCCTGCTTGCGGTACGCAGCCACGGCCTCGGCCGGGGTGGCTGCGCCGCCCGTCCAGGCGTCCTTGCCCCGGGCCTCCTCGGGCCACTCGGCGGGCAGGATCGAGTCGATCAGCCCGTGCTCGGGCGCCAGGACCATGTAGGTCGCGCCGAACAGGGTGTCGGGGCGGGTGGTGAAGACCGTGATCTGCTCACCGTCGTGGCCGTCGACGGGGAAGTTGACGCGCGCGCCCTCGCTTCGGCCGATCCAGTTGCGCTGCTGCAGCTTGATGGCCTCGGGCCAGTCCAGCGCGTCCAGGTCGTCCAGCAGCCGGTCGGCGTAGGCGGTGATGCGCATGTTCCACTGGCGCAGCTTGGCCTTGAAGACGGGGAAGTTGCCCCGCTCGGAGCGGCCGTCCGCGGTGACTTCCTCGTTGGCCAGTACGGTGCCCAGGCCGGGGCACCAGTTGACGGGGGCGTCGGAGGCGTACGCCAGGCGGTACTCACCCAGGGCGTCGGAGCGCTCGACCGCGCTCAGCTCGCCCCAGGGGCGGCCGGTCGGGGTCGCACGCTCCCCGTTCTCGAACTGCGCCACCAGGTCAGCGATCGGGCGGGCCTTCTTGGCGTCCTCGTCGTACCAGGAGTTGAAGATCTGCAGGAAGATCCACTGGGTCCACTTGTAGTAGTCCGGGTCGATCGTCGCGAACGACCGGCGCTTGTCGTGGCCCAGGCCCAGCCGGCGCAGCTGGACCTTCATGTTCTCGATGTTGGCGTCGGTGGAGACCCGGGGGTGCGTGCCGGTCTGGACGGCGTACTGCTCGGCCGGCAGGCCGAAGGCGTCGAAGCCCAGGGTGTGCAGCACGTTGTGGCCGGTCATGCGCTGATGGCGGGCGTAGACATCGGTCGCGATGTAGCCCAGCGGGTGTCCGACGTGCAGGCCCGCACCGGAGGGGTACGGGAACATGTCCATGATGAACTTCTTGGGGCGGGCGACGACGGCCTCGCCCCCGGCCAGATCGCCGCTCGGATTGGGCGCCTCGTACGTGCCCTCGGCGTCCCAGAAGTCCTGCCAGCGTGCCTCGATATCGGCCGCCATCACCGCGGTATAGCGATGCGGCGCTGCCGCCTCGGCGGCTGCGGAAGCGGCAGCGGAATTCGTCTCGCTCATGATCCTTAAGGCTCCATCGATCGTCTCTGCCTGGCGTTCCCGGAAGGGGCTGTGCCCACAAACAAAAGGACCCCTCGCACAGGAGGGGACGCCGCGCCGATTCCGACCGGAGAATTTCACCGGTCGGGACTGATCAGCGCGGCCCGCTAAGCAGAAGGCGTACGGCACGCATGGCGTCAGGGTACCGCAGGGCCCCCAGGGGCCGCATCGAGCGTCCGGACGGTGATCACGACCGAGGTTACTCGGCGTATCGACCCTATCCGGGGCAACCCCAGAGTCAGTTGTCGGCCAGCCTCCCCACTAAACGAGCAAACCTCGTACCGGCCGGTATGCGGCGACCTAGCATGCGATCCACGGGACCGCTTTCCCGCACCATTCGGAGTCGCCCTCATGAACCCTCTGAACCCTCTGAACCCACGTCGCAAGATCCGCTCGTCGTCCGGTATGACTCCGGGCATGAGCCGGCAGGTGCAGGGCGGATTGAGTGTCGCCGCTCTTGTTCTCCTGCCTCTGCTCGCCATCGGCGGGAGTGACGATTTCCGCGCCGCGCTCGACTTCACCACCGGCGTTCTGTCACTCGTATCGCTGACGGCCTCGGTCGCCTGGGGCCTTATAGCCACCGACCGCCTTCTGCTTTCCACCCGCCACCGCCTGCTGGCCCAGGGGATTCACCGAGGCACCGCGGTCGCCTCGCTCGGCTTCCTTCTGCTGCACGGCACAGTCAAGGTCTCGCTCGGGCATGTCGAACTTCTCGGCGCCCTGGTCCCGTTCGGCCTTGGCGTCACCGGTACGTCCGGCCTCATCGGATTCGGCTCGCTCGCCGGTCTCCTGATGGTGATCGCCGCCTCGACCGGCGCGGCACGCAGCGCGCTCGCGGGCAGGAGCCGCATCGCCGGCCGCTGGCGGGCCCTGCACATGCTGGCGTATCCGGCATGGTGCTCGGCGCTGGTGCACGGCCTGTACGCGGGCCGTCCCGCGGCGACCTGGGTGGTCGTCATGTACTGCCTCGCGCTGACCGGAGTCGCCGCCGCCGTGTCGATTCGGCTGATGCCGCGGCCCGTGCAGCGACGCCTGGCCGATCGCGTCATCACCCTGCTGGGTTCCGGCGCCGAGACCTCCGAGGACAGGGAGAGGGCACTGGAGCAGGCCCTGCGCGACGTGTCGGCCACGCCGCTGCCCGGCACCGGGGACATTCCCCCGCAGCCACAGCCGCAATACGAGCGCGAGTTCCCGGGCCGGGGCCCGGCCGCCCGGGGCGAGCCGTCCGGACGGCCGATCGGGCAGCCCCTGGGACAGCCGCTGGGCCCCTCGCGGGACTGGCAGGCCCGGCCTCTCACCGCGCCGGCCCCGCAGCTCTACGAAGCGGCGCCTCCGCTCCCCACCGAGCAGACCGCGACCGTGAGGTCTGCTCGGCCCTTCCCCGGAGCCGGCCCCGCCGCCGGACGACCGCTCCCGGGCGAGGGCCCGGAAACCGGAATCTCCGCCGCCTACCGTGCCGTCTCGCTGGCCGGTGAAGCCGCCCCTCGTGCGGCGGGAGCACCGGCACCGGCCTCCCAGGGCGGGATCCCGCTCGCCGAGCGCATCCCCATGACCGAGGAGCTGCCCGTGGTGGACGATGCGGGTCCCAGGCCAGGGCTCTGGCCGGCACCGTCCCCTCCGCCGCCCGCTCAGGCCTTCCCGCCGCCCCCCGCATCCCGGTACGGCTCACCCCCTGAACCCCCGTACGACTCCTCGTACGAGTCCTCCTACGCCCCGGGCACCACCGGGGGCTACGCCGGCGGGGCTCCCTACACCCAGGAATCCGGCTACGGCGGCCAGGACCCGGCCGCACCGCTCCCCCGCTCTTTGGACGACACCCAGCAGTCACCCGGCCCGCTCTATCCGCCCCCGGCCGGGGAACCATGGCACGCACCCGCAGGAGACCGACCGTGAACGCCCCTCTCCCCGATGTCCCCGAAGTCCGTGTCGTCGGCCTCCCCCAGCTGACTCAGGGCTTCGATCTGGTCGAGCGCCTCGACCTCTCCATGCACCTGAAGGTGCACGGCCCGCTGGAACCCATGACCGGGGAGCTGCTCGCCCAGCTCGCCGAGAACGTAACCCTGCGCGGCCGGGGCGGCGCAGGCTTTCCTTTCGGCCAGAAGCTGCGGGCCGTGGCCAAGGCTTCGATCCGGCGCGGGGTGCGGCCCGTCGTCGTGATCAACGGCAGTGAGGGCGAGCCCGCCTGCCGCAAGGACACCGTGCTGCTCAACCGCGCGCCGCATCTCATCCTGGACGGCGCCCTGCTGGCAGCCGAGGCTCTGGGCGCGCGCACCCTGGTGGTCGCGGTGACCCGTAACTCCACGGAGATCTCCATCCGCGCGGCTCTCGCCGAGCGGGGGCTGTCGGACCGGCGCGGACAACAGCTGCGCGCGCGGGTGGTGCGTACCCCGGAGCGCATGGTCTCCGGAGAGGCCTCGGCGGTCATCCGGGCCATCGGCGGCGGTCCTGCGCTGCCTCCGGGGCGCCGCGAGCGTGCCTCCGAGTCGGGCGTCGGCGGCGCGCCGACGCTGCTGTCCAACGCGGAGACATTCGCCCAGCTCGCCGTCGCCGCCCGGATCGGCGCCCGCCGCTACGGCCACACGGGCCTGGAGAGCGAGCCCGGCACGGTGATGCTGACGATCTCCGGGGCGGTCGCGCGCCCCATGGTCGTCGAGGTGCCGACCGGCGTGCCGCTGCGATACGTCCTCCAGCTGGCGGGCGCTCCGCCGCTCCCCCAGGGGGTGCTGACAGGCGGCTACCACGGCAACTGGATCGACGCGGTCGCCGCGCACGACGCCGTCGTGTCGCGCGAGTCGCTGGCGACGGCGGGCGGCTCGCTGGGCGCGGGCGCGATCCTGCCGATCGGCCCCGAGACGTGTCCGCTCGGGGAAGCCCTGCGGGTGGCCAACTGGCTCGCGGCCGAGACGGCCGGTCAGTGCGGGCCCTGCAAGCTGGGACTGCCCGCCGCGGCCGGCGGGCTGTCCGATGTGCTGAACGGCGGCGGACCGGCCGCCCTGGAGGCGCTGCGCGAGGTGACGCAGGCGGTGAAGGGGCGGGGCGCCTGCAAGCACCCGGACGGCTCGGCGCGCTTCTTCGCCTCCACCCTGTCGGCGTTCACGGACGATCTCGCAGCGCATGTCCTGGACGGCGGCTGCGGCCGGGAGACGACGGGCGTGCTGCCGCTGCCCGCTCCGGGCTACCAGGATGCGGAGGAGTCCATTCCGAGCGGTGAGAAGCTCGCCGTGGACTGGACGCTCTGCCGGGGCCACGGGCTCTGCGCGGACATCGTGCCGGAGCTCATCCGGCTGGGCCCGGACGGGTATCCGGCCCTCGCGGACACGTCGGTGCCGATGCATCTGCGGGGGCGTGCGCAGCGCGCCGTGCGCCGTTGTCCGGCGCTCGCGCTCCGGATGGAACAGGCTCCGGCCGAGCGCCCCGCGCTGCCGAGCGTGAACCGCAAGGCCCTTGGCAGCGGCCGAGGTTGACGACAGGAATGAAGAAGAGGGCCATCCGGATCGGATGGCCCTCTTCTTCGCTCTGTCGAGCTACTGTGGAGCTAAGGAGAATTGAACTCCTGACCTCTTGCATGCCATGCAAGCGCTCTACCAACTGAGCTATAGCCCCTTGCTGTGTGCCGCCCCGTTTCCGGGTTTCCCCCGCGGCGACACAGAGAACATTACACGGTCCCCCCGGTGGTTCACCAAATCCATTCCGGCAGGCAGGTCCGGCAGGGGGCAGCCGGACCGGTCGGGCAGGTCCGGACCGGTCAGGCTGTCGCGAACGAGTAGAACCGTTTCAGGGTGCAGTGCTCGTCGAGGAGCCGGCCGTAGATCGGCTCCCCCTCGAGCTCCCGGTAGGTCTCGATGGGGTCGCCCTTTATGATCAGCGCCCGCGCGCACTCCTCGCACCAGTACTGGTACTCGGGGTTGACGGGGTCCATGTCTCGGACGATCGGCGTACCACTGCCGCACCAGTCGCATTTCCGCCTGTGCGCACCCATCATTCAGCTCCAGCTGTGGCCGCAGGCCGTGCACACGTACGAGATACCTCCGTTGTCACCAAGCATTTGGGCGACATGGGACGAACCGCATGAGGGGCAGTTGAGGCGAGTACGGACCTCCGCAGCGGCGAGCGGGTCATCACCCTCCCCGATGCTGCTACCGGGCATCGCCTCTCCCTCCCGTACGGGCCGTCGTCCCCCTCCGGCCGTCCCGATTCTGCCATGGCCCCGCAAGAGGGTCAGTGCCGTCGGCGTACGAGGCCGGCCAGCAGCCCGATGATCGCGGCCGCCGCCAGCGTGAGGGTGCACGCCCAGAGCGCGTTCGCGGACGCTTGCGCCCCCGGCCCGGTCAGCCGGTTCAGGAACAATGTGCCGAAGGTCGCGACTCCGAGCAGCTGGCCGAGCTGAGTGACCGTCGCCAGCAGCCCGCTGGCATCCGCCGCGTCCTCCTGCCGTACGGTCGCGAGCGCACCGGTCAGGGCGGGGCTGAACGCGAGCGCCAGGCCCGCGCCGACGCCCGCGAAGGCGGCGTACACCGCGAGACCCCCGCTGCCGCCGTCCCTCAGCACCAGACCCACCGCCACCACGGAGACGGCGGTCAGCGCGAATCCTCCCGGAATCAGCGCCCCTTGGAGCTTCCTCGGCCACCGCCGCCATGTCAGTCCGACCGCACCGAACACCAGGGCCGACGGACCGAAGGTCAGCCCCGCTCGCAGGGGGCTGAATCCGAGCCCGCCCTGGATGTGCAGCGTGAGGGTGAAGAGGAAGCCCGCGTTGACGCCCATCACGAGCATGATCCGCAGGACCGCCCGGCCCATGCCCGGAATGCGCAGCACGCGCGGGGCGATCAGCGGGGCTCCTCCGCGCCGCGCGAGCCGTGACTCGTACGAGAGGAAGGCGGCGAAGAGAATCACGGAGGCGGCCAGCGAGAGCCAGGACCAGAGCGGCCAGTCCTGCTCCTGCCCGAGTACCAGCGGGACGGTGAGCAGCGACACGGCGGCGGCGAGCAGCACCAGACCGGGCAGGTCGAGGCCGCGCGTACGCTCCGGTTCATCGCGCCGGTCACGCGGCAGCACCTTCGCTCCGAGCACCAGCAGTACGAGCCCGATCGGGACGTTCACCAGGAAGACCGGGCGCCAGCTCGCGCCGAAGAGGTCGGCGCTGACGAGCACCCCGCCGGCGACCTGTCCGGCGGCGGCCCCGGTGGCGAGGACGGCGGAGTAGGCGCCGAGCGCCCGCACCCGCCGCTCACCCGTGAAGTTCCGCTGGATGAGACTGAGCACCTGCGGGATCATCAGCGCCGCACCCACGCCCTGGACCAGCCGGAACGCGATCAACTGCTCAGGACCGGCGGCCAGTCCGCAGGCGAGCGAGGCGATGGTGAAGACCCCGAGCCCGCCCAGGTACATCCAGCGGTGCCCGAGCAGATCCCCCAGCCGCGCGCCGGTGATCAGCAGGACGGCGTACGAGATCGTGTAACCGGCGATGACCAGCTGCAACGCAGCACCGGAAGCGCCGAGTTCCGTGCGGATCGTCGGCGCTGCCACGTTGACGATGAACACGTCGAGCAGCGCCATGAACTGCGCCGCGAGGACGACGGCGAGCAGCAGGCCGGGCCGCCTGTCAGTGGCAGGGTCTTTACTGAGTAAGGGAGTTACCGAGGTGTGGACGGTCGGGGAGGTCGTGGTCATGGACCGAGCCTCGCCGCGATCCGGTACCGGTAACGAGAGCCCGCTGATGCTGGTACTGGCAGCACCTGGCAACGGCGGTCCAGATCTTCGACCATGGGGGTGTGACGACGATGGCAGCACCGACCCAGCGCCGCCGTCCCGAGCTGGCCGCGTTCCTCCGCAGCCGCCGGGCCCGGGTGACACCCGCAGACGTCGGCATGCCGCCGGGGCTGCGCAGACGCACGCCGGGGCTGCGCCGCGAGGAGGTCGCCCAGCTCTCCGGCGTGGGCGTGACGTGGTACACGTGGCTGGAGCAGGGCCGACCGATCAACGCCTCGGCCCAGGTCCTGGACGCGGTGGCACGGACGCTCCGGCTCGATCAGCCCGAGCGCGAGCATCTGTACCACCTGGCGGAGGTCGCGTACGCGCCGGACCGCACCGCGGGCGCGGAGAGCGTCAGCCCGGAAATCCAGGGCATCATCGACGCCCTCGATCCGCATCCGGCGGTCGTCTACAACACGCGGTACGACATCCTCGCGACGAACGCGCCCTACCGGACCCTCTTCAGGGTGGCCGGACCGGAACCTGGCATACGCAACGTGCTGTGGACGCTCTTCACCGTCCCCGACAACGACTGCCCGGTGGTCAACAAGGACATGGAGCTGCCGCTGATGGTCGCGCAGCTGCGCGGAGCGTATGGGCTCCATGTGGGCGAGCCGGTCTGGGAGTCGTTCGTCGAGCGGCTCTGCGAGGCCAGTCCGCACTTCGCCCGGCTGTGGCGAAGCGGCGACGTCGTCCCGCCGGGGACCAGGGTGAAGACCTTCCAGCACCCTTCCGTGGGCCAGATACGGATGAAGTCCATCTCCCTGTCGATCAACGGCATGCCCGAGTGCCGGATCGTGGCCTATACGCCGGACGACGAGGAGAGCCGGCTGTCGATACAGAAGCTGCGCGTCCACGCAGCCGACGCATGGGGGCGGTGAAGGCGCGATAAAGCGGAAATCCCGCCCCCCTGGAGGGGACGGGATCCGGATGTTGAATCTTGTGGAGCTAAGGAGAATTGAACTCCTGACCTCTTGCATGCCATGCAAGCGCTCTACCAACTGAGCTATAGCCCCTTGTGTTCTTCGCGCTCCGCGCTGCGAACAAGAAGAACCTTAGCCTGTGACCAGCCGGAAAGTGAAATCCGGCCGGTCCGCGGCCGTCGGCGGGGGACGAGCGGGGGTCGCCCGCCGGTCCTCCTGCCCTTCACCGACCTCAGTCGTCGTCGCCGAGGACCGGCTCGGGGAGCGTGCCCGCATTGTGCTCCAGCAGCCGCCACCCGCGCGCGCCTTCGCCGAGGACCGACCAGCAGCAGTTGGACAGGCCGCCCAGGCCCTCCCAGTGGTGGGCCTCCAGGCCGAGCAGCCTGCCGATGGTGGTGCGGATCGTGCCGCCGTGGCTCACCACGACGAGCGTGCCGCCGTCGGGCAGCTTCTCGGCATGGCGCAGCACGACGGGCGCGGCCCTGTCCGCGACCTCGGTCTCCAGCTCTCCGCCGCCGCGCCGTACGGGCTCACCGCGCTTCCACGCGGCGTACTGCTCGCCGTACCGCCCGACGATCTCCTCGTGGGTGAGCCCCTGCCAGTCGCCCGCGTAGGTCTCCCGCAGCGCGGCGTCATGGGTGATCTCGTGCCCGGTGATCGCGGCGAGCTGGGCGGCCGTGGCCGCCGCCCGCTTCAGGTCGGAGGCGATGATCGCGTCCGGCTTCAGCGAGGCGAGCAGCCGGGCGGACCGGCGCGCCTGGCCGAGGCCGGTCTCGGTCAGCTCGATGTCCGTGGAGCCCTGGAAGCGGCGCTCCAGGTTCCAGGCGGTCTGGCCGTGCCGCCACAGGACGATGCGGCGGCCTCGGCCCTTGCCGATGTCGCTGGCGCTCAGCTCAGCTCACCGTCCGTCCCGCTGCCGTCGCCGACGAGCTTGGCGTGCTCCTCGGCCTTGCCTCGCGTGTTGCGGGCGTCCTCGGGCAGCGGCAGCTCGGGGCAGTCCTTCCACAGCCGCTCCAGGGCGTAGAAGACGCGCTCCTCGCTGTGCTGGACGTGCACGACGATGTCGACGTAGTCGAGGAGGATCCAGCGCGCGTCGCGGTCGCCCTCACGGCGCACCGGCTTGGCGCCGAGCTCCTTCTGGAGCTTCTCCTCGATCTCGTCGACGATCGACTTGACCTGGCGGTCACTGGGGGCGGAGGCGAGCAGGAAGGCGTCCGTGATCGACAGCACGTCGCTGACGTCGTAGGCGATGATGTCGTGCGCGAGCTTGTCGGCCGCCGCCTGTGCGGCGACGTTGATGAGCTCGAGGGATCGGTCCGTGGCGGTCACATGCAGGCTTTCGTCGGCGGTCAAGACTCTTCCAGGGTCTCACGGACCACCGATACCCCACGCCGTGTTTATCGCCGCCCCGCTCCGGGCACCGGCACGGGCACGGCTGGGCGGGGCTCCCGCGCTCGCGGACCGGGGGCCGGCGGGCCGGCCCGCCCGGCCCGCCGGGGCGTTGCCGGGCAGGGCGCCGGTGTTACTTGACCTTGTAGTCGCCACCGAGAACGACCGTGACGTCCGCGTTCGGCGCCGCCTTGCCCTTCTCCACCGCGTCGTCCGGGAGGCCGAGCGTCTTGGCGACCTCCACGGCCTGCGGCTTGCGGGCGTCATCGCCGTAGATGACCTGCGAGGACGAGGAGGTGTCTGCCTTGCCGGCGTCGACGAACGCGTAACCGCCATTGACGAGGGTGATCCTCGCCGCCTCGGTCGCGTCCGCGTCGCCGCTGGCGTTCCGTACGCCGACACGTACCGCAGCACCCTGCTCCGGGGCGCTGACCTTGCCGCCCAGGATGTCCTTGACCACGCCTGCGCTCGCCTCCTGGCTGAGCGTGCCGTCCTGCTGTACGGGCAGCACGGCGGTCTTGTAGTCGCCGCCCTTGGCGTACTCGGAGAGTTTGGCGAGTGAGGCGCCGAGGTCCTTCTCCGGCAGCGAGGGGTCGAGAATCTGGGCCAGGGTCTCGATGGTCATCGTCGCGCCCTGCGGGTCGCTGGAAACCTTCCTCAGCACGCCGTACATCACCTGGCCGAAACGCTGCAGCTGCTTGGCCTCGGCCTCGCCCGAGCCACGGTAGGTGGCGTAGCCGACGGCCATACGCCCGTTGAGCGTCTGGTTCTCGCCCTTCTTCACCAACGGCGCCTCGCCCTGCTTCGCGCCGGGCACATCGGTATCGGTGTCGATGTCGATGCCGCCGACCTGCTCGACCAGGTTCTCGAGGTAGGGAGTGTCCAGCCGCCAGGTTCCGGTGATCTTGGTGCCCAGGAGGGTGCCGATCGCCTCGCGCGTGCCGGTCGAGCCGTCCTCGTCGACGGACTTGCCGAGCGTGGTGGTGATGCCCTCGTCGTTGGCGACGGAGAGTGCGTTGGGGAGCAGGACGGTGGTGCCCTGCTTGGTCGTCGCGTTGTCGACGAGCAGGGCGGTGGAGGTGCCGCCCTTCCGGGTGTTGTGCAGATGCAGAACGATCACGTCGCGCTTCTGCGGGCCGGTGGCGGTGTTCCGCGCGTCGCCGGGGCTGGAGGTTCCGGGCAGCTTGCCCGCGTACCAGAGGTAGCCGACGCCACCGACGAGAGCCAGGGCCAGTACGACGACGAGGGCCACGACGCGGTTGCGCCCGCGACGCTTGGCCTCCTCACGCCGCTCCGAGCGGCTCTCGGTGAACTTGAGCCAGTCGATGACGTCTTCGGAGTCCTCGTCCGGCTCCTCTATGAAAGAGAACTGCTCGGTGCGGTACTCGCGGTCGCCTCGCTCGGGGCCCTCGGACGCGGGTCGGCGGGGGCCGGGCACGGCAGGCTGTTGCGGTTGCGGTTGCGGTTCGGGCTCGGCATGGGGCACCTGCGCCGACTGTTGCTGTTGCTGCGGGATGTTCCACTGCTGCGTGGCGTCGACGGCGGCGGCCGCGGGCTGCTGACCGGTCTCGTACCCGTAGCCGTAACCCTGCTGGCCGTACGGATGCTGTTGCTGCTGGGCGTACGGGTCATAGCCGTACCCCTGCTGTTGTTGCTGCTGCTGCTGCTGCTGCTGCTGCTGCTGCGCGTACGGATCGTAGCCCTGCGATTGCTGGGGGTGCTGGTACACCGGCTGCCCGTACTCGTCGTAGCCGATGATCTGCGGCTGCTGCGGGTGGTACGGGTCGTACGGGTTCTGCTGGTCGTTCACCGGTGCCCCTCTCCGAGGCTCACTCGCCGCGGTACAACTGGCGCTTGTCGATGTAGCGCACCACACCGTCCGGCACCAGATACCAGACCGGGTCCCCCTGCGCGACCCTCGCCCGGCAATCGGTGGACGAGATCGCCAGCGCGGGCACCTCCACCAGGGAGACTCCGCCCTTGGGCAGACCGTCGTCGGTCAGGTCATGGCCCGGCCGGGTGACACCGATGAAGTGGGCGAGCGAGAACAGCTCTTCGGACTCCCGCCAGGTGAGGATCTGGGCGAGCGCGTCGGCTCCGGTGATGAAGAACAGATCCGAGTCGCTGTTGAGCGACCGCAGGTCCCGCAGGGTGTCGATCGTGTACGTCGGCCCGGCCCGGTCGATGTCGATGCGGCTGACCGAGAACTGCGGGTTGGACGCCGTGGCGATGACGGTCATCAGATAGCGGTCCTCAGCTGGAGAAACCACCTTGTGACTCTTCTGCCACGGCTGCCCGGTCGGTACGAACACCACCTCGTCGAGGTGGAACAGGGCGGCCACCTCACTGGCGGCCACCAGGTGTCCATGGTGGATGGGGTCGAATGTCCCACCCATCACGCCGAGTCGGCGCTTGCCGTGGCCGGTAGGCACTTCCTGCTGTCCCATGCGTGCAGAGCCTACTGGCACGGCGATCCGGCCCTGCCTCAGCGGTCGCGGTTGAAGCGGGTGGTGACCCACAGCAGCAGGAGCAGCACGAGGAGAGCGCCGCCACCGGTGACGTAGGGGTTGAGACTTTCGTGGCTGCCACCGCCCTCGGCGCCCTCGGCGATCGTGACCAGGTTGGCGGCGGTGCTGGCGAGACTCATCTTCTGCGGGACCTTCTCGTCGGGGGTCGGAGCGGAGACTTCGCGCACATCGTATGCGGGAGGTACGGGCACGCTCACGCCGACTCAGTCGTTGTCGGTTCGTCGCCGCCGATTCCCGGCGCCGGTTCGAGTTATCCACAGGCCCCCGCCGCATCACGGCCCAGCACCTAGTCTGGATCTGTCAGGGGGACGAGTCAGCACTCGTAAGGAACAAGGGGGCAACCTATGACCGACAGCAGTCACGAGAAGGTGCCGAGCAGGCAGCGCAAGCGCTTCCCGGGCATCTCCTCCCGGGCGTACGAGCATCCCGCGGACCGTTCGGCGCTGGTGGCCCTGCGCAAGCTCAGCGGCTTCGACACCGTGTTCAAGGCGCTCAGCGGGCTGCTGCCGGAGCGCAGCCTGCGACTGCTCTTCCTCTCCGACTCCGTGCGGGTGAGCGACGCCCAGTTCGCCCACCTCAACGCCATGCTGCGGGACGCCTGTTACATCCTGGACCTCGAGAAGGTCCCGCCGATGTACGTCACCCAGGATCCTGTGCCCAATGCCATGTGTATCGGCCTGGACGAGCCGATCATCGTCGTCACCACCGGCCTGGTGGAGCTGCTGGACGAGGAGGAGATGCGGGCCGTCGTCGGCCACGAGGTGGGCCACGCCCTCTCCGGGCACTCCGTCTACCGCACGATCCTGCTCTTCCTCACCAATCTCGCGCTGAAGGTCGCCTGGATTCCGCTCGGCAATGTGGCGATCATGGCCATAGTCACAGCGCTGCGGGAGTGGTTCCGCAAGTCCGAGCTGTCGGCGGACCGTGCCGGGCTGCTCGTGGGCCAGGATCTGCAGGCGTCGATGCGCGGCCTGATGAAGATCGCCGGCGGCAATCATCTGCACGAGATGAATGTCGACGCGTTCCTGGCGCAGGCGGAGGAGTACGAGGCGGGGGGCGATCTGCGGGACTCCGTACTGAAGATCCTCAACATGCTGCCGCGCTCGCACCCGTTCACCACGGTGCGCGCCGCCGAACTGAAGAAGTGGTCCGAGAGCCGCGACTACCAGCGGATCATGGACGGTCACTACCCGCGCCGCACGGAGGACAAGGACACGTCGGTCACGGACTCCTTCCGCGAGTCGGCCTCCCACTACGCGGAGTCGGTGCGGACCAGTAAGGATCCGCTGATGAAGCTGGTCGGGGACATAGCCGGAGGCGCGGGAGACCTCGGCGGCCGGCTGCGCGACAAGTTCACCGGCGCGGGAGGCTCGAGCAATGGCGACGGCAAGGCCGAAGGAGGCCAGGGGCAGGGCTGAGCGCGACGGCCGTCAGGGCGAGGGCTGAGCGCTGGGAGCAAGGACGCCACAGAGCGCGACGGCGGCTCGGCCCGTCTCGTACGGGTCGGTGGCCGCCGGGCCCTCGGGGGTTGTCCGCTGGCCTGCCAGCAGCGGCCGCAGCGCACCCGAGGGATCGGACGAGCAGGCCATCGGCCCGGCCTGCACGTAGCTGAACAACAGTTCGGCCCGGTGGGTGCGCAGATCGTCGCGGTCGAAGCGGAAGTGCAGTTCACGGCGGACGGTGAACAGGGAGGCTTCGTCCGTCGGGGCCCCGCCGGCCGGGCGCAGGGCGTAGGCGAAGGTGTGGTCCGAGGTCACTTCGAGGGCGTCGGGTCCGGTCTCGCTGACGCGCATCGTGCCCTGGACCCGCACCTCGGGGTCGGCCAGCGCGACTTTCGCGGGGTCGAACCGGACCAGCCAGCCGGTCGCGGCGTGTCGCCCGTCGTGGACCGGGGTGGCCATGGACCGGTCGAACTGGTCCAGCTGATCGGGATCGATCAGTATCCGTACAGGCTGCACGGCGACGCCGGTGAGCACATCGGGGGCGAGCGAGGACTCCACGAGGTAGTCCTTGACGGTGGTCAGCGCGGTCATGACCTGGCTGTCCGAGAAGTTCTTGGTGCGGCGGGCGCCCGGAAGGGTGATGCCGACCGCGCCCTTGCCGAACTGGGCGGCGGGGCCGTGGGCGTACAGCTCGGCCGGTTCCCCGCCGGGTACACGGCCGACGGGCGCGAGCGGGATGACCGTGCTCCGCAGTGGCTCGGCGGGCTGGGCGGGGGCCGGCTGATAGGGGTGGCGGACGCCCATGTAGATCGCGGTGCCGAAGGCCAGGGCGATCAGCAGGACCAGCAGCAGGGCCTGCTTCGACCCGCCCCGCACCCTCCGTCTGGGAAGGCTGCGGACGGCCCTGGCATGGTCGGCCATCCGCTCCTGCGCGGAGAACTCCTGAAGTCGGGCAGCGCGGACGAACGATTCGTCGAAGACGACGGACCGGTATTCGTCCTCACCTCCGCCGGGGAGCCCCTCGGGTGTCCCCTCAGGTGGGTCTCCACGCCCTGCCATACCTTCAGAGTAGGTCGGGAGAAGCACACGTAAACGCCGGGCCGCGGGTCAAGTTCCGACAAGCTCCCACGCGACCCGTCAGGGGGTGCGGGGCACCGCGGAAACGGGCGGAGCTGAGTACTCCGCGGAGGCGGACGGGCTCGTCACGCGGTCGGGGGCGGAGGTGCGGGAGGGGACGTCGATGCCGGTCGTGGCGGGCTGGGGCACCCGGTCCTGGCGGTTGCCGGAGGCTCCTCGATACACGGCGGTGAAAGCGAGGGCGACCATGCCGATGCCCATGACCAGGGCGAGAACCCAGGCGACCGGGCGGTGCCAGCGGGCGGTGCCGCGGTACGGGCGCAAAGCGCCGCCGTGCGGGCCGTAGGGGCCGGTGTCCCGGTCGTCGGGGTCCATCGGGTCGTACGCGTCGTCGTACGGGCGCTCACGGCCGTATTCGCCGCCCGGACCGTAGCCGTCCTCGTAGAGGTCGTCGTCCGTGGGGCCCGCGCCGGCCCTGGCGCGGGCGGCCTCGGCCTCGGCACGTGCCTCGGCCGCGGCGAGCAGTCGCTCGACGGCGGACGGTTCGTGGATCTCGGCGGCCCGTACGAAGTCCTCGTCGAACACCACGGAGGCGAAGTCCTGGTCCGCGCCACCGCGGTCGTCGTCGGGCTCCCAGCCGTCCGGGAACGGCCTGCCCCCCACGTCGTCCGGCACGCCTTCAGAGTAGACCTGGGCCGGGGTTTTGGGCAGGGAGTGCGGGCAACTGCCCGCACTCCTCCGTCACCGGGTGTGACCGTCGCCCGTCACGATGTACTTCGTCGAGGTCAGCTCCGGGAGGCCCATCGGCCCCCGGGCGTGGAGCTTCTGCGTGGAGATGCCGATCTCGGCGCCGAAGCCGAACTGGCCGCCGTCGGTGAAGCGGGTGGACGCGTTCACGGCGACGGTCGTGGAGTCGACCAGTTGGGTGAATCGGCGGGCAGCGGCCTGGGAGGTGGTGACGATGGCCTCGGTGTGACCGGAGGACCAGAGGCGGATGTGCTCGACCGCCTTGTCCAGGGAGTCGACGACGGCCGCGGCGATGTCGTAGGAGAGGTACTCGGTCTCCCAGTCCTCCGGCGTGGCGGCGACGACGGTGGCCTTGGAGCCCTCCGCGTAGGCCTGGATCCGTTCGTCGGCGTGGACGGTGACGCCGGCCTCGGCGAGGGCGTCCAGGGCGCGGGGCAGGAAGGCGTCGGCGATGTCCTGGTGGACGAGGAGGGTCTCGGCGGCGTTGCAGACGCTGGGGCGCTGGGCCTTGGAGTTGACCAGGATGGAGACGGCCATGTCGAGGTCGGCCTGGGCGTCCACGTAGACGTGGCAGTTGCCGGTGCCGGTCTCGATGACCGGGACGGTGGACTCCTCGACGACGGTCTTGATGAGGGAGGCGCCGCCGCGCGGGATGAGCACGTCGACGAGGCCGCGGGCGCGCATCAGCTCCCGTACGGAGTCGCGGCTCTCGCCCGGGACGAGCTGGACGGAGTCGGCGGGCAGGCCGGCTCCCTCGACGGCGTCGCGCAGGACCTTCACCAGGGCGGTGTTGGACGAGTAGGCGGAGGAGGAACCACGGAGAAGAACAGCGTTGCCGGACTTCAGGCACAGCGCGGCGGCGTCCACCGTGACGTTCGGGCGGGCTTCGTAGATGATGCCGACGACGCCGAGGGGCACGCGGACCTGGCGCAGGTCGATGCCGTTGGGGAGGGTCGAGCCGCGGACGACCTCGCCGACGGGGTCGGGCAGCGCGGCGACGTCGCGGACGTCGGCGGCGATGGCGCGGACCCGCTCGGGGGTCAGCGTGAGCCGGTCGATGATCGCCTCACTGGTGCCGGCCTCACGGGCGCGGGCGATGTCCTCGGCGTTGGCCTCGACGATCTCGGCGGTACGGACCTCGAGGGCGTCGGCGATCGCCAGCAGGGCGTCGTCCTTCACCGATCGCGGGAGTGGCGCGATCTCGGCTGCGGCCGTGCGGGCCCGGTGGGCGGCCTGGGCGACCGGGGTGAGGTTGTCGTTCGAGGAGAGCGAGGTCATGTCCGCAGGGTAATGCGCGGCCTGCGGGCATCCCGCACGTATCCCGCAGTACGAGACAGGACGCGAGACGGAGAACGGGAGGGGACATGCGGGGACAGGAGCGGACAGGACGGGACAGGCCCCGGTGCCGTACCGGGGCCTGTCCGGAAACCGCTCCCCGGCATCACTGCGGAAGCGAATCGGGAAACGAATCGGGGAGCGGGTCGGAAAGCGCTCAGAACGGGTGAACGCCGACCGGGGCCGCGGGCGGCGGGCCGTAGCCCTCCGCGACGCGCTGGTGGTAGGTCTCGCGGTCGATGACCTCCAGGCCGACGATCTCCCAGGGCGGCAGCTGGGCGCTGGAGCGGTGCTCTCCCCACAGGCGCAGCGCCACCGCGGCGGCGTCGTGCAGGTCCCGGGCTTCTTCCCAGTAGCGGATCTCCGCGTGATCGTTGGCGTAACGGCTGGTCAGCAGGAAGGGATGGTCGTGGGCGAGCTGTTCGAGCCCGCGCCTGACCTCCTGGAGCGGGGCCTCCGCGCCCGAGACGCAGAGGGTGATGTGCCAGAGCTTGGACATCACGCCGTCCTTGCCGTTCGGGTCCGGGCCGGGGCCCGGTTGCTCGTCGTCGAAGTCATCGCCGAAGTCGGCCCCCGCCTCCACGCTGGTGAGGGCTCGTTGCTCCCCCACGCCCCTGCGGGTGCGGGTGGTGCCCCCTGTCCCTCGGGGCGCCGCCCCTGGGCGCGCTCGTCTCACCAGCGGCCTCCTGTTGATGCGTTGTGGTGCTGAACCTCGCCTTGCCCCCCTGACAAAATCCCCCTGACAAAGTTGACCAGCCCGGGGCCGGGCGTGTGGCGGTTTTGGTAAAGGTCCTTGTCGGCAGGCGGGACTTTCAGCCGTTTCAGCGGCAGGGGCGGGTCAGGGGTGCAGGACGACGAGGTCGTCCCTGTGCACGACCTCGCGCTCGTAGGCGGGGCCGAGTTCCTTGGCGAGTTCGCGGGTGGAGCGGCCGAGGAGTTGCGGAATCTCCTTGGCGTCGAAGTTCACGAGGCCACGGGCGACGGCCCGGCCCTCGGAGTCGCGCAGCTCCACCGGGTCTCCGGCGCTGAACTCGCCCTCGACGGCCGCGATTCCGGCGGGCAGCAGGGACTTCCTGCCCTGTACGACGGCATGGACAGCGCCGTCGTCGAGGGTCAGCGAGCCCTGCGGGGTGGAGGCGTGGGCGAGCCACAGCAGCCGGTCGGCGGAGCGGCGGCCGGTGCGGCGGAAGTAGGTGCCGGTGTCGCGCCCGGCGAGCGCGTCGGCGGCGCGGCTGGCGGAGGTGAGGACGACGGGGACGCCCGCGGCCGCCGCGATCCGGGCGGCCTCGACCTTGGTGACCATGCCGCCGGTGCCCACGCCCGCCTTGCCCGCGGAGCCGATGGAGACGCCTTCCAGATCCTCCGGTCCGCGGACCTCCGCGATCCGGGAGGTGCCGGGCTTGCTGGGGTCGCCGTCGTAGAGCCCGTCGACGTCGGAGAGGAGGACCAGGAGGTCGGCGCGTACGAGATGGGCGACGAGAGCGGCGAGCCGGTCGTTGTCGCCGAAGCGGATCTCGTCCGTGGCGACGGTGTCGTTCTCGTTGACGACCGGGACGGCGCCCATGGCGAGGAGCTGGTCGAGGGTGCGGTAGGCGTTGCGGTAGTGGGCGCGGCGGCTGGTGTCGTCGGTGGTGAGGAGCACCTGTCCGACGCGGACGCCGTAGCGGGCGAAGGAGGCCGTGTAGCGGGCGACGAGCAGGCCCTGGCCGACGCTGGCGGCGGCCTGCTGGCGGGCCAGGTCCTTGGGGCGGCGGGCCAGGCCGAGCGGGGCGAGCCCGGCGGCGATGGCGCCGCTGGAGACCAGCACTATCTCCTTCTCGCCGCCACTGCGGACCTTGGCGAGTACATCGACGAGGGCGTCCACACGGTCGGCGTCGAGGCCCCCCGCGGCCGTGGTGAGCGAGGACGAGCCGACCTTGACGACGATCCTGCGAGCTTCCGTTACGTACTGCCTTGCCACATTCACATGGCGAATCTATGCCAGGGGCCGCTGTCGGCGCGCATCCATTTCACCCGATGGACAGGAACCCGGCCGGCGTCCCGGGACGGCGTCCCTGCCGGAGACGCCATACGCGCCACCCCCTTGCACACGGAAACACCGCAAGGGCCGGAACGGCCACTCCCCTCATTTGTGACGATCCCTCAAAGGCCCTGTGACCAGGCAGTGTTACCCTCGTCCAGAGGCCGAACTCCGTTTGTCCCCGCAATGTTTGCTCTGCGATCATCCACGCGCCTCATTGGCAAACATCAGTCTCGGAGACAACTTTGTCGAACCATCGAACACCGGTCATGCGCCGCGGACGGATGATCGCCGCCGGCGCCGTAGCCGCGGTCGCCGCGGGCCTCCTCGTCATCCCCGCCATGGGCAACGAGGCCCCTGAGTCCGACCCCACGCTCATGACCGAAGAAACGGCCACGGGGGCCGAGCAGCCAACAGCCCTTGCCGCGGAGGAGCCGTCACCCGCGATCGCCACACTGTCGTGGCCCGGCGCGGGCTCCGCCGCCAGGACCGCCGACTTCAAGCTCGAGTCAGGTGCCGCCCTCGGCAAGCGGGTCGCCAAGCTGGACGCCGCGCTCCCCAAGCAGGGCGTCCAGAAGATCCTCAAGTACGCCAATCGCGACCTGAACCCCGGCGGGAAGTGCGCGACGGACCCCTTCGATACAGGCGGCAAGGCGAAGGCTCTGCCGCCCGCCAAGAAGTACTGCTTCGAAAGCGCCGACGCCAAGAGCAAGGAATGGATACCCCAGGCCGTCACCGGGGTCTCGGACGCCACGAAGGACGAGAAGTGGGGCACCGAGCGCCCCATCCTGATCGGCTCGTACGACGCCATCAACCCCGGCCGCAAGAACGGCTGCGGGGCGAAGGAGTCGGACCAGTGCCAGGAGAAGGGTGTACGGATCACCTTCGTCGATCCGGCCACCAAGAAGTACCGCCACGCGCTCCTGGTGTGGCCGTACGTGGACAAGTCGAAGAAGATCAACTTCGACGCGGTCCACGCGAACGAGAAGAAGGGCCAGAACGGCATCCACATCGGCGGGATGGCCTGGTACAAGAACTACCTGTACGTCGCCGACACCTACAACGGCATCCGGGTCTTCGACATGAGCAAGATCATGGATCTCGACCCGGACAACAAGCCGAGCACGAAGGACAAGGTCGCCGGCGGGTACAAGACGGACATCACGGCCAAGGGCAAGAACAAGATCGGCCGGCACGGCAAGACCTGGTACAGCTTCGGCTACCGCTACGTGATGCCGCAGGTCGCCACCTGGACCTTCAAGGCCAAGCAGTACAACAAGGCCAAGGAGAAGGACACGAAGGACCGGAACGGCAAGGTGATCAAGAAGGGCAAGAAGATCACCTACTGCGCGACCAGCGGCGCTCCGAAGTCCTCGTACCTCTCGATCGACCGGTCCGTCTCACCGCACGTGCTGGTGATGGGTGAGTACTGCCGCCCCACGGACAAGCACCCGTCCACGGGCCGCCTCACCGGCTACGCGATCGATTCCAAGTCCGGCAGGCTCGTCTCCGGCGGCGGTGTCACCAAGACGCCGGCCTGGGGCTACTACCTCCCGGCCGAGGGGATTCAGGGCGCCGCGCACCACGACGGCGTGTACTACCTGAACCAGAGCAATCTGCACGCCAACGGGAAGATCATCCGGGCCACGTTCGACTGGAAGCGCGGGCTGGTCACGTCCGGGCGTCCGGTGCCCACCGCCGTCGGTCCCGAGGACCTCTACGTGGAGCACGGCAAGGCGACCAAGAAGTCGCCGCTGCTGTGGTCGGTCTCCGAGCACGCCCCGAAGCGCGTGATCTACGCCCACAAGATCCAGGACATCCTCGCCAGGCCGTAGCAGGAAGACGCCCACGGCACACGCAGCGGCCCGTAAGCCCCCTCTTGCCGGGGACTTACGGGCCGCTCGCGGTTCGGCAGGTCAGCGGGCCACCGTGGCCGGTGCCTCGGCGCCGTTGCCCTCGGTGCCGTTGCCCTCGGGGCCACCCGCGCCGGTCTCCGACTCCCGGTCGAGCTCGCCGATCGGCTGCTCCCCGATGCGCTGCTCCACACCGGCGTTGCGCGCCTCGGCCTTGGCCGTCAGCGCCTGCACCGCCGCGTCGAACTGCTCGATGGAGGTGGGCTCGTCGGGCCCGAGCAGGTACTTCTTCAGCTCGGCGCGCGCGTCCGCCTGGGTGTCGGCGGCCGGGTCGGCCACGGCGGCCAGCAGCTGGTCGAGCTCCTCGGCGGTGTTGGAGAGGATGACCGCGGCCCGTACCGCCGTGTTCTGCCGCTTGAACTCCTCCACGCCCAGCTCCGCCGAGTCCGTGACGGCGTACGGCTTGCCGCTCGCGATGAAGTCCGAGACGACGCTGGAGATGTCGGAGACCATGCCGTCGGACTCGTTGAAGCAGTCGTACAGCTTGGGCTCGGAGCCCGTGACGATCTTGTGCTCCCACCAGCCGGAGGTGCGCCAGTACGCCTCGTTCCACTCGGCCCGCAGCTGCTTGATCTCGGCGAGCCGCTGGGGGTCGGCGAGCGAGACGCGCGATACCTCGGCCTCGTCGCCGCCGGCCCGCCCCGGCTTGCTGAGCTCGGCCAGCTCGGAGTCGATACGGGCCAGTTCGGCGCGCGCGGCCGCCTGGTCGGACTGCGCGGCCGCGGCCTGCTCGGCCCAGCGCGGGTCGCCCGCGCGCTCGGCGGCGGCGGCGCGCACCATCGCCATGATCCGCTCGTGGACGGCCAGGGCCTTCTTGTTGCGGATGCCGGTGAAGGGGTGCGGCTTGTAGATCACCCGGACCGGCCGCTCGGCCTCCAGCAGCCGCCGGACGATGTTCTCGCCGGCGAGCAGCAGGGAGGTGTTGCCGGGGTTGTTGTCCCAGCCCTCCCAGGTGGGGGCGTACAGGATGGTCGGGATGGGGTTCTTGGGCGCCCCGGTCCACGTCTTGATGGGGGCCAGCTGCGGGCGGCCGACCTCGACGATGTCGTCGTCGCGGACACCGACGTCGGCCAGCGCGTACCGGTCGCGGCCCGCCCGGCCCGCGGTCCACACCTCGTCGTACACCTTGGAGAAGGGGTTGACGCTGGCGAGCTTGTCGCTGTCGCCGTGGCCGATGAAGACGTGCTTCATGGTCGGCACGCGCAGCATGTGGATGTTCTTGCCGACGTTGGCCGGGTAGAGCGTGACCCGGACGGTGTCGAGCTTCATCGCCATCAGGTGCTGGCCGCCGGGGACACAGAGCACGGGGACGGACGTCTCGTTGAGCTTCTCGACGAGGACGCGCTCGCGCATGATGACGATCGGCCGGCCGTCGAGCTGCTCCATCGTCTCCAGCCACATGTTGACCTGGTACGCGGACTCGTCCGAGCCGGAGAAGTACAGGGCGACGGTCGGCTGGTACTCGCTCAGCCACTTCTGCACGGCCTTGAGCACGGCGGGCCCGGACGGCACGCGGCGCGCCCGTCGCAGATACGGCACGAGGGCGAGGGTGTAGAGCAGGCCGAGGCCGATGGTGAGCGCGGTGCCGACGAAACCGATGATGTCGCGGCCGGTGGCCGCCGCGATCAGGACACCGGCCATGGCCGGGATGTCGAGGTGCAGCATCTTCTCGCCGGAGCGGTGCAGCAGCGCGCGCGGCGGGGCGTCCGGGATGCGTACGGCGTTGAGGTCGACGTTACGGGTGATGACCGGCATGGTCCGGCGCAGCCGGATGAGGGTCGCGAGGGCGCCCTGCGGCGCCTGGAGACCGTAGAAGAGCAGGAAGCAGGCGACCGTCGCGTAGAACAGCGGCTGCTCGGCGAGGTTCTCCCGGGCGAGCAGCAGGATCAGCAGCAGCTGGCGGAGCAGGAAGCGGATCGGCAGCCCTGCCCGGACCTTGCTGAGGCGGTTGATCAGATAGCTGCCGCGCTGATGCAGGTACCAGTCCGCGACATAGGTCACGAGAGCGGCGGCCGCGAAGAACCAGATGTTCGGGATCAGCGCGGCGATCATCACGCACGGATAGCCCAGTCCCATCAGGACTGCGGCGGCCAGCTCTGACCGGCTGCCCACACGTGCCAGGCGAATGGCGGTCGAAATCACGAAGAACCTGCTCCAAAGGTGCCGGTTGATTCACGTTCAAGTACACATTGGGACGTATAAGGAATGTGTGAAGAGGGAGCTTCACGCACTCGGGCCTCTGTTTTCGCTCGAAGCTCGAAGCGACCACAGAGGCCCGAATAGCAATGGCAAAGTATTACACATCTTCCTGGCGGTCCAGCACGGACGCCAGAGCCTGCTCGAAGTCCGAGGCCTCGGTCGCCCCGCGGGTCGGATCCTGCTGCCGTACGTCGATGACATGGCCGGTCAGCTCGGAAAGCAGCACGTCCAGCGAGGTCCGGGCCACGGCCTCGGAGGAGAGCAGCGTCCCGGCCGGCTCCTGTCCGAACGCCTTGGTTCGCATGGGCGTCGCGGTGCGCTCGGGATTGACGCAATTCACCCGGATACCGTCGGCCGCCCATTCGTCGGAGAGGGCCTGGGTGAGATTCACCATAGCCGCCTTCGTCGATGAGTAAAGACTGTATTCGGCGCGGCCTCGGGTGTAGCTGGAAGAGGTGTAGAGGAGCAGCTGCCCCTTGGTCTCCGCCAGGTATTTGTACGATGCACGTGCAATCTGGACGGGCGCCAGATAATTGACGTTCAGCGCTTCCTGAATGGTCGCGTTGTCGGTCTCGGCGAGCTTGCCGATGCGGAGCACGCCCGCCGTGTTGATCACGTAGTCGACACGCCCGCTCTCCGAATACGCCTTGGACAGCGCGTCGTCCACGTGCTCCGGGTTCTCGATATGGGTGCCGGTGGTCGAGCGGCCCAAGGCGTAGACCTTCGCACCGTACTGCTCGGCGAGAGCGGCGATGTCCGCGCCGATGCCGTACGAGCCTCCGAAGACGACCAGGGTCTTGCCCGCCAGCAGCTCACGGTAGGCGGCCTCGTCGGCCTGGCGCGGGGCGGCGGTGGAGGCCAGCTGGAAGAGCTTGTCGGCGATGAAGACGTCGACCGGCTGCGTGACCTTCATGTTGTACTCGTCGCCCGCGACGACGTAGATCGGCACGTCCGGCAGGTACTTGAGCACGACGCTGCAGTCGTCCGTGGCCTGGAAGTTGGGGTCGCCCGCGGCGATCTCGTAGGCCCGGCGGATCGTGGAGAGCTTGAAGGCCTGCGGGGTCTGGCCTCGGCGCAGCCGGGAGCGGTCGGGGACGTCGGTGATGAACTCGCCGTCCTCACCATGGGTGCGGGTCACGATGATCGTGTCCGCGGAGGGGATGGCGACGTCGACGGCCTGGTAGCGCTCCAGGGCGTCCACACAGTCGGCGATCACTCGCTGTGACAGCAGCGGACGCACCGCGTCGTGGAAGAGGACGTTGCGGTCCTGGCCCTCGGCGAGGCCCTCGCTCAGGGCCTCGATCGCGCGCTCCGTGGTCTCGTTGCGGGTCGAGCCGCCCTCGATCACCTTGGTGACCTTGGTGAGCCCGGCCTTGGCGATGATCTTCTCCACGTCGGGTACGAACCCCGGCGCCATCAGCACGATCACGTCATCGATGGCCTCGGCGTGCTCGAAGATCGTCAGGGTGTGCTCGATGACAGCCTTCCCAGCGATCTTCAGCAGCTGCTTGGGGATCGCGAGTCCCACCCGCTGACCGGTACCACCGGCAAGCACGACTGCTGTGGTGCGGGGCTTGGCTTCGTGCGGCACGGACACAGACGACCTCTACCTTGCGATGACTGGGGGACGGTGTGATGGTCGCACTCTCCGTGACCGTCCCGCAAGGCGGCTACGCGGCGCCGGGCACCCTCCCGAAACCGTCTGTTCACCGGGTGGCCAGGGATGTTGGCGCTGCCGCGGCGGCTCGTCGGGGTGAGCGACGCCACACGTGTGCGGCCCGCCGGTAACCGCGATTTCACTGGTCAGTGACATCGAGTACCAACGCGTTCTGCGGGTCGTAGGCGAGCCTGGCCGCGACCATCAGCTGCGGCCGGGAGCGGAGCCTGCGCAGTGCGCGGCGGAGCAGGAGGAGGGGGCGGGTCCGGTGCAGAAGCACGGGCGGATACGTGAAGACGGGACTCTTCGCCACCACGTCGTCGAGCAGCCTGGCGATCCTGACCGGGGCCGCGTCGGGGGTGTGGCGCAGCCAGAGCTCCCAGCTCTCCTTCTCCCGACCGGCGGGTCCGCCGGGGCCGGTGGACCCGGCGGGTCCGGTGGACCGGCGACGCTCGACCGCTGTCGCGCAGGACAGCGTGGCCCGGAAGCCGTCCGCGCCCTCCCGGACAGCGGGGAACTCCAGGTCGGCGGGCTCCGCGCCACCCCGGCGGAGCAGCAGGACGGGCCGCTCCCCCAGCTCCGCCGGACCGTAGAAGCGTCCGGACACGGTCACGTTCGGCCCGTCGACGCGGATGTCTCCCGCCTCCGCGTGCAGGGGTCGCACCCAGGAACGCAGCACGAGCAGGTTCTTGGGCGCGCGGATGAGCGGGACGAGATGCCGGACACCCTCGGCGGGTGTGACGCGCCGCACGGCGGTCATCGAACCGCGCTGGTCGACCGCGCGGGCCCGGATGCCGACACGCGTGCCGGAGGCCGGGTGGTCCGCGTGGCAGACCCAGGTGCCGTCGGCGAAGTC
This sequence comes from Streptomyces sp. NPDC000410, assembly GCF_040300305.1. NCBI lineage: Bacteria > Bacillati > Actinomycetota > Actinomycetes > Kitasatosporales > Streptomycetaceae > Streptomyces > Streptomyces sp. NPDC000410. The sequence continues at coordinate 288,445 of NZ_JBEPDM010000002.1, read as the reverse complement.
CTCGCCCGCGGGGACGGTCGCCGTGCCGTCGGCCGCGAACGGATAGACACGCTCCTCGGCCTCCTTGGCGAGGTCGGTGCATACGAGCCGCAGTCCCGGGTAGGCGGCGACTGCCGACTCGGGGGAGATCAGGCGTACGGTCAGCCGGCCGTCGGACTCGGCGACGCAATCGGCGATCGGCATGAGGGAGGTTGACGCAGCCGACGAAACCGACGGAGCCGACGCGGCGGAGGAGGACGACGGCGCCGCCTCTGCCGACCCGGCGGACGGAGACGACGAGGAGGACCCGGCCGACGCAGGCGACCCGGACGCCGGTGCCGACCCCGACGACCCGGCCGCCCGGCCGGGCCCCGTGGGCGAGGTGGCCGGAACCGGGCTCGCGCCGAGTTCGGCGAACAGCTCCTCGTACTTCTGGGCCACCGGGCCCGGGTCGAAGCGGCGGGCGTTCTCCCGTGCCGCCGCGCCCATCCGGCCGCGCAGTTCCTCGTCGTCGATGAGCCGCAGCAGCGCCTGGGCCACGGCGTCCGCGTCGCCGACCGGCACGAGCAGCCCGTCGACCCCGTCCGCGATGATCTCGCGCGGCCCGTAGTCGCAGTCGGTGCTGACGACCGGGAGCCCACAGCGCATCGCCTCGACGAGGGTCATGCCGAACGACTCGTGCCGCGAGGTGGACACGGCGATCGCGCCCTTGACCCATTCCGGCTCGATCGGCGAGCGGGGGCCCATGAGGTACACGCTGTTGTAGAGGCCCAGCTCGTCGATGCGTGCGCGCAGCCGGTCCTTCTGGTTGCCCCAGCCGCAGATGCGCAGGGTCCACTCGGGCCGGGCGGCGACGACCTTGCCGAATGCCTTGATCAGCACGTCGTACTGCTTCTCCGAGGCGAGCCGTCCCGCCGCGACGATCGTCCTCCCGTCCGGCTCGGCGGGGGCGACCATCGGCTCGGGCACGCTGTTCGGGATGGACAGGATGCGGGTGTCCGGCAGCGGCATCCGCTCCCGCCAGACCGCGGCGTCGCCCTCCGACACGGTCACGAACGCGTCGAGCGCGGCGAGGTGATCCCGCATCTCGGCGCGGAGTTCGGGCTTGTGGTGATGGTGCGTCATGTGCTCCTGCCCGATGAGCACGGCGCCCTTCGGCGCGAACTGGGCCACGTACGCGACGAGGCCGGGCCGGGTTCCGATGACCACATCCGCGCCGGCGGCCGCGTAGTGGTCGCGCACCCGCTCGTCCGTGAGCGCGCTGTACTCCTTGAAACGCGCCTCGCGGGCCGGGAAGGCTTCCGCGGGCCGGAGCGCGAGCGGGTGCTCGGACTCGTTGGCCGGGGAGCCCGGGCGGGTGTCGACGAGCGGTACGACGGTGATGCGGGGGTCGATCGCGAAGAGCGGCACGTCCCGGTGCCGGAACACCGAGACGATCTCCACCTCGTGCCGGTCGGCGAGCTCCTCCGCGAGGTTGAGCGTGGTGCGGATGGTGCCGCCGATGCCGTAAATCGTGTGGATGAGGAAGGAGACCTTCACTCGACGCTCCGTTCAGTTCAGCCGGGGCATCCTGCCGCCCCACCCCCGCCTACTAGACGGGAATGAGGGTCGGCAGGTTGTTCCACCGGATGGATCTGACCGAAACCGGTTTCACCGGCCGAAACGAGCTGCACCTATCGCTCGAACGAGCGAGCCCGTCGCCGGAACGAGCCGCCGCTAGAACGGGTTGAACTCGTCGAACTCGCGCTGCGCGCTGTCCCGCTCCGCCTCACGGTCCTTACGGCGCTGCGCCGCGGGCCGGGGGGCCTCCATCCGGTGGTCCTCGCCACGACGGCCGAGCATCTCCGCACCGGCCATCATCGTCGGCTCCCAGTCGAAGACGACCGCGTTGTCCTCCGGACCGATGGCCACGCCGTCGCCCGCGCGGGCACCGGCCTTCATCAGCTCTTCCTCGACACCGAGGCGGTTGAGCCGGTCGGCCAGATAGCCGACGGCCTCGTCGTTGTTGAAGTCGGTCTGGCGCACCCAGCGCTCCGGCTTCTCGCCGCGCACGCGGTAGAGGCCGTCCTCCTCCAGCGTGACGGTGAAGCCCGTCTCGTCGACCGCCTTCGGGCGGATGACGATCCGGGTCGCCTCCTGCTTCGGCTTGGCCGCGCGCGCCGCCGCCACGATCTCGGCCAGCGCGAAGGACAGCTCCTTCAGGCCCGTACGCGCCACCGCCGACACCTCGAAGACGCGGTAGCCGCGCTTCTCCAGGTCGGCGCGGACCATGTCCGCGAGATCCTGGCCGTCCGGGATGTCGATCTTGTTGAGGACGACGATGCGAGGACGGTCGTCCAGGCCGCCGTACTGCTTCAGCTCCTCCTCGATGACATCGAGGTCGGAGATCGGGTCGCGCTCGGATTCCAGCGTCGCCGTGTCCAGGACGTGGACGAGGACGGAGCAGCGCTCGACGTGGCGCAGGAACTCCAGGCCGAGGCCGCGCCCCTGGCTGGCGCCCGGGATCAGGCCCGGCACGTCCGCGATCGTGTAGACCGTCGCGCCGGCCGTGACCACGCCCAGGTTCGGCACCAGCGTGGTGAAGGGGTAGTCCGCGATCTTCGGCTTGGCGGCCGACAGGACGGAGATCAGCGAGGACTTTCCTGCGCTGGGGTACCCCACCAGGGCCACGTCGGCGACGGTCTTCAGCTCCAGGACGATATCGCCCAGGTCACCGGGCTCGCCGAGCAGCGCGAAGCCGGGCGCCTTGCGGCGGGCCGACGCGAGCGCCGCGTTGCCGAGGCCGCCGCGGCCGCCCTGGGCCGCCACGTACGTCGTGCCCTGGCCGACCAGGTCGGCGAGCACGTTGCCGCTCTTGTCGAGCACCACCGTGCCGTCCGGGACCGGCAGCACCAGGTCCTGGCCGTCCTTGCCGGAGCGGTGGCCGCCCTCGCCGGGCTTGCCGTTGGTGGCCTTGCGGTGCGGCGAGTGGTGGTAGTCGAGCAGCGTGGTGACGGACTGGTCGACGACGAGGATGACGTCGCCGCCACGGCCGCCGTTGCCGCCGTCGGGGCCGCCGAGCGGCCGGAACTTCTCACGGAACACGGAGGCGCAGCCGTGGCCTCCGTTACCCGCGGCGACATGCAGTTCGACGCGGTCCACGAAGGTGGTCATGGTTCTGTGCCTCCTGGGGGTCCCCCGGCCGAAGGCTGAGGGCGTACGGAAATGTCTACTCGTCTAGTCAATAACGCGCGAAAGGCGGACCCGCTTCCCGTAACGGGAAGTGAGGTCCGCCCCTCGCAAAGAACCGATCAGGCGACCGGAACGATGTTCACAACCTTGCGGCCACGGTGGGTACCGAACTCCACCGCGCCGGCGTTCAGCGCGAACAGCGTGTCGTCGCCGCCACGGCCGACGCCCGAGCCCGGGTGGAAGTGGGTGCCGCGCTGGCGGACCAGGATCTCACCGGCGTTGACGACCTGACCGCCGAAGCGCTTCACGCCGAGCCGCTGAGCGTTGGAGTCGCGACCGTTCCGGGTGGACGATGCGCCCTTCTTGTGTGCCATCTCTCCTCAGTCCCTTACTTCGCAGCCGTGGGGATCGCCGTGACCTTGATCGCCGTGTACTGCTGACGGTGGCCCTGACGACGGCGGTAGCCGGTCTTGTTCTTGTAGCGCAGGATGTCGATCTTGGCGCCCTTGTGGTGGTCCACGACCTCGGCCTCGACCTTGATCCCGGCCAGCACCCACGGGTCGCTGGTCACAGCGTCGCCGTCGACAACGAGCAGGGTCGAGAGCTCGACCGTGTCGCCAACCTTGGCAGTGGAAATCTTGTCAACCTCAACGATGTCGCCGACAGCAACCTTGTGCTGGCGACCACCGCTGCGCACGATGGCGTACACGCGGATCTCTCTCTCGCTCGGAACGGGAACCTCTGATGCCAGCCGTCCGCACGGACCCAGGGCCCGTGACTCTCCGCAATGGATGAACGGCCTCTCCCGACCCGGGGTCGGGAGGGAGGTGCTCAGAAGCTGACGTGCATGGAAACACGCCGACGGTCAAGGTTACGGGGCACATCTCGGGGGGTCAAACCGGCGGACGCGCCGGGCAGTATGCTCGCTCGGCGAAGCCCGTCACCGGAAGGCAAGGCAGAGAAGTGAACTACAGGGTCCAGCCCACCGCCCAGGTCGCCGAGAGCGCCGTGATCGGCGACAGCAGCAGCGTGTGGGAGCTCGCCCAGATCCGAGAGGACGCCCGGCTCGGTGAGGGCTGCGTGATCGGCCGGGGCGCGTACGTCGGTACCGGCGTCCGTATGGGTGACAACTGCAAGCTGCAGAACTACTCCCTGGTCTACGAGCCGGCCGAGCTCGGCAACGGCGTCTTCATCGGCCCGGCCGTCGTCCTCACCAACGACCACAACCCGCGCTCCATCGACCCCGAGGGCAAGCAGAAGCGCGGCGGCGACTGGGAGGCCGTCGGTGTGAAGATCGCCGACGGCGCCTCGATCGGCGCGCGCTCGGTGTGCGTGGCCCCGATCGAGATCGGCCGCTGGGCCATGATCGCGGCCGGCGCGGTCGTCACCAAGGACGTTCCGGACTTCGCGCTGGTCGTCGGCGTCCCGGCCCGGCAGATCGGCTGGGTCGGCCACGAGGGCGTACGTCTGGTCGAGCGCGAGGGCGAGGCCGGTGTGTGGGAGTGCCCGAAGTCGGGGCGTCTCTACAAGGAGACGGCCGAGGGGACGCTCACCGAGGCGGTGTGATCGCGTATCGCGGAGCGGGCGAGATCGTGAATGAGGGGGACCGGGCTGCCGGTCCCCCTCACTCTTACAGCCGCATAGGATGGCCGGGTTTCCTGGCGCCCTACGCAAGCGAGGCCGACATTGTCCCCGACTGATGTCCAGATCTCAGGTCAACTGGACAGGGCTGCGGCGAGCGGAGCGCAGCAGCAGCCCCGCAAAAAGGCCGCACCGCCCCGCCTGTACGCGCTGGACGCGCTGCGGGTCGTGGCGGCGGTGTCCGTCATGCTCTTCCATTTCACGGGGATCGACGCGGCGAACCGGACCAACTGGGGAGTGAACCCCAGGGAGTTGTTCCCTTCGATCTTCCCGTTCACGACCTACGGCTCGTACGGCGTCCAGCTGTTCTTCATCATCAGCGGTTTCGTCATCTGCCTCTCGGCCTGGGGCCGTACGCCGGGCCAGTTCGTCCGGGCCCGCTTCCTGCGCCTCTTCCCGGCCTACTGGTTCTCCGTGGTCCTGGCCTTCCTCGCCTGGCGTGCGCTCCCGGACGGCCAGCGGAAGGTCCCCAGCATCAGCGACTCGCTGACCAACTTCACGATGATCCAGGTGCCGCTGGACGCCCGCCATCTGGTCGGCGCGTACTGGACGCTGTGGGTCGAGCTCACCTTCTACCTGATCTTCCTCGTGGTGGTCTGGAAGGGTCTCGACTACAGGCGCGTCTCCGTCTTCTGCTGGGTGTGGCTGCTGGCGAGCGTGCTGGTCCAGAAGGACAAGACCATCCCGCTGCTGGCGACCTTCGCCCAGCCCCTGAACACCGCGCTCTTCGTCGCCGGCATCGCGATGTATCTGATGTACCGGTTCGGCCCCGACCTCAAGCTGTGGGGTCTGCTCGGCGCGAGCTGGCTGGTCATGCAGAGCGACCTGGTGGAGTACGTGGACGGTCTGCGGCACGACCGGGGCATGGATGTGCACCCCTATGTCGCGCTGGCCCTCGTGACCTCGTTCTATCTCCTTGTTCTGGCCGTCGCCCTGCGCAAGCTGGAGTGGGTCAGCTGGAAGTGGCTGGCGACCGCGGGCGCCCTCGTCTATCCGCTCTACCTCCTCCACGAGGAGCTCGGCTGGGCGATGATCCGCGAGCTGTACGGGCACGTGGGCGCCTGGGCCACCCTGGGCATCACGACGGCCGTGCTGATCGTGCTGTCCTGGCTGGTGCACCGTTTCGTGGAACGGCCTTCGCAGCAGTGGCTGCGCGCCCGCCTCGCCCGGGAATCCGCGCGAGAATCCGCGCGTGATGTGAGCAACATCTGAAGATAATTCACAGCCGGAGTGAACCCGGCGTGAACATTCCCATTCCTACCTCCCGGAGTATCTCGGGAGGTAGGAATGTCCATTCGGTCGCGGCGTTCGGTGCTGGGCCTGCTCGGAGTCGGAACGGCGGGAGTGGCGACGTACGCGCTCTCCGACGATCTGTCGCCGGAAGCGAAGCGGTCCCCGATCTCCGAGCCCACGCCCCAGACGGTCGAGCCCGCGGTATCGGTTCCCTCCCACTCCCTCGCGGAGGAGAACCGGCTGGCCGGCTCCCGCGACTGGCTCTCCGATCCCGAGGACCCCATGGCGTCCGGCGACCGGCGCCGACAGATCCAGGGTTACGCCTCCGCCACCTCGGTCGGACACGGCGAGGTCATCGACTTCCACGTCTCCGTGCACGACTGGCAGCACTACCGGATCAGCGTGTTCCGGCTGGGCGACTACAGCGGCACCGGCGCCCGGCTGCTGACGACCAGCTCCCGCCTCCAGGGCAGGCGGCGCACCGTACCCGAGTCCGATCCGCACACCGGGTCCATAGCCTGCGACTGGCCCGTCTCCTGGAGCCTGCGCGTTCCGTCCGACTGGATGTCCGGTCTCTACCAGGCCGTTTTCACCACCGAGGACGGGCACCGCGCCAGTACGCCCTTCGTGGTGCGGGAGCCGGACCGGGCCTCGGACATTCTCGTGGTGCTTCCCTTCACCACCTACCAGGCGTACAACATGTGGCCGATGGACGGTCGCACCGGCAAGAACCTCTACCGGGGATACCTGGAGAACGGAAAGGTCGGCGCCGCCGACGAGCGGGCGTACAAGGTCTCCTTCGACCGGCCGTACGCACAGTCCGGTATTCCCAAGTGGTTCCAGATGGACACCAGCTTCGTCCGCTGGGTCGAACGGGCCGGACGTGATGTGACCTATGCGAGCAGTGTCGATCTGCACGAAGGGGCGGTGGACACGGCCAAGTACCGCGCGGTGTTCTTCCCCGGCCACGACGAGTACTGGTCCAGGCCCATGCTGGATTCCGCGAAGAAATCCGTCTCGGCCGGCACTCATCTCGCGTTCCTCGCCGCGAACAACGTCTACTTCCACGTGCGGATGGAGTCGTCCGCCGACGGCCGCGCGAACCGGATGATGGCCTGCTACAAGACGTCACCCGACCCCACTCCCGACAAGGCCGGACACACCTCCCGCTGGCGGGACGTCGTAGCGGACGGACGGCACGCCGAACAGGGCCTGCTCGGCATCCAGTTCAACGGGATCCTGAACAAGCCCGCGCCGCTGGTGGTCAAGGAGAGCGGGCACTGGCTCTGGGCGGGCACCGGGCTGCGCGACGGCCACCGGCTGCCCCGGATGATCGGCGTCGAGGCGGACGGCTACGACCCGAAGGCCCCGAGCCCGGCCGGCGCCACGCGCACCCTGCTGGCCGAGTCCTCGTACCGCGACAAGCGCGGCGCCATGAAACGGCGCGTCCAGCACACCGCGCTGACCGAATACCCGAACGGGGCCATGGTGTTCATGGCGGGCACCTTCCACTGGGCGCTGGCCCTGGACGACCCGGGGCACCGGAACCGGCACGTGCAGACGGCGACGGCGAATCTGGTCGACGAGATGCTGCGCGACCGCCGTGCGCGGGCGGAGAGCGGCGCATGAGCGGGCAGCCGGCAGTGCAGGAGCGGGCAACGCAGGAGAGCAATGCATGAAAAAGGGCCCCCGCGGGGGCCCTTTTCCCTGTCGTGCGTGTGTGTCAGCCGCCGATGACGACGCGGCGCACACCCTCCCAGTTGGCCGGGTCCGTGGTGCGGCGGCCGTCGACCAGGACGGTGACGTCCGGCAGGTCGGTGGCGGCCAGCTCGCGGTACTCGGCGTGGTCGGCCTGGAGGACCGCGGCGGTGACCTTCTCGCCCTGGTGCGGGGTGAGGCCGTGCGCGGCCAGCTCGTCGGCCGTGTACATCGGGTCGGAGACGTACGCCACCGCGCCGCGCGCCTTCAGCGCCTCGACGGTGCCGAAGACGCCGGAGAACGCGGTCTCCTTGACGCCACCGCGGTAGGCGGCGCCCAGGACCAGCACGTTCACACCGGACAGGTCGCCGTAGGCGGCGGCCAGCAGGTCGACGGCGTAGTCCGGCATGGCGGCGTTGGCCTCGCGGGCCGAGCGCACGACGGTCGCCTCCGGGTCGTTCCACAGGTACATCCGCGGGTAGATCGGGATGCAGTGGCCGCCGACGGCGATACCGGGCTGGTGGATGTGGCTGTACGGCTGCGAGTTGCAGGCCTCGATGACCTTCTTGACGTCGATGCCGTTCTTGTCCGCGAACCGCGCGAACTGGTTGGCCAGACCGATGTTGACGTCGCGGTAGGTGGTCTCGGCGAGCTTCGCGAGCTCGGAGGCCTCGGCGGTGCCCAGGTCCCACACGCCGTTGGCCTGCGGCAGGTCGGTGCGCTCGTCGAAGTCGAGGACCTGCTCGTAGAACTCCACACCGTGCTTGGTCGACGCCTCGTCGATGCCGCCGACGAGCTTCGGGTAGCGGCGCAGGTCGGCGAAGACCCGGCCGGTGAGGACCCGCTCCGGGGAGAAGACCAGGTGGAAGTCCTTGCCCGGGGTGAGGCCGGAGCCCTCCTGGAGCATCGGCGCCCAGCGGGTGCGGGTGGTGCCGACCGGCAGGGTGGTCTCGTACGAGACGAGGGTGCCGGGCTTGAGGCCCTTGGCGATCGCCTTCGTCGCGGCGTCCATCCAGCCGAAGTCCGGGGTGCCCTCGGCGTCCACGAACAGCGGGACGACGACCACGACGGCGTCGGACTGGGCGACGGCCGCGGTCGTGTCGGTGGTGGCGGACAGCAGCCCGGCGCCGACGGTCTCCTTCAGGAGGCGGTCGAGGTCGTGCTCGCCGGGGAAGGGCTCGGTGCCGGCGTTGACCAGCTCGACGACCTTCTCGTTGACGTCGGCGCCGATGACCTTGTGGCCCTTGGCGGCGAACTGCACGGCGAGCGGCAGGCCGATCTTGCCCAGCGCGACTACACAGATATTCATCGGGTTACTTTCCTCTTCACACGGGACAAGGTTCGGCGCAGTCGCCTGCCCACGCCGGGCGAGGGCTCCCAGAGCGGAGCCGTGGTGATCACCAGTCGTCCCTTGGCGTTCGCGTTGACCGAGACGCGGTAGGGGACGTTCGCACGCCAGCGCCTGGCCAGCGGCAGCGGCAGACCTCGGGTGGTCACCGGGATCTCATACGTCGAGCCTGCCACGTCCAGGTAGGCGCGCACGCCCAGCCTGGCCCGCGCGGCCCGGATCGGGACGGTCGTGGTCAGCACCGTCGCCGTACCGTCCGGGGTCGCCGTCCTGACCGGCTCACCGGCCGGGGCGGGCAGTTCGGTGCCCGTCGGCAGCCTGCGGCCACCGGGCTTGTCGGCGCTCTTGGGCATGGCCTTGGGCGCCAGGCGGAGCACGGCCGAATCGGTCTCACCGGCGACGGGGACCCGTACCGCGAGCCGCAGCACCGGCTCCCGGCCCGACTGCTCCCACTCGGCCGAGACCAGCCCCGTGCCGTCGGCGAGCTGCCGCGGCACGGCCTCGCCGGTGACCTCGAAGAGCCGGTCGGGCAGACCGAGAGCGGCGTCCCGGAAGCCCGGATAGCGGGCGAAGGCGCGGCCGTCCTCCAGCAGGAACGGCGGTGCGCCGTCCTTGGCCTCCTCGCTGATGGCGCGCACCAGCTCGGCGACGGCGCCACGCTGGGCCAGCGCGATCCGCACCCGGCGCTTGACGTCCATCGAGTCGCGCAGCGCCTCGGTGAAGTACTCGTCGGCGAGGGTGGCGATGCCGGCGCAGACCTCGCGCTGCGTCTGCGGGTCCAGCGACGGGAAGTCGTCCTGGATCAGCTTGGCGAGTTCCCACGTGAAGTGGCGCTTGAAGACGGCGTCGCGCTCGGGGCCCGCCTCGATCAGACCGGCCGCGTGCTTCATGATCGCGTCGGCGCAGCGCAGCCGGGCCAGATGGTTGGCCCGGTAGGTGATGTTGCTCGCGTCGCCGCGCTTGACCGCGTAGTAGAACGTGTAGTCCGCGAGGACGGAGATCTTGCGGGCCCGTACGCAGGCTTCGATGGTGAAGGGCTGGTCGCTGCCGACCGGCATGTCCTCGGGGAAGCGCAGCTTGTGCCGCTCCACCAGCTCGCGCCGGAACAGCTTGGTGTTGGCGAGGGTGAACGGCAGCGCCGACTCGTACAGGCTGACGTCCGGGTCGTTGTTCTTGTAAAGCGCCTGGTGGACGTAGCGGCCGTTGGTGCCGACCATCTTGCCGACGACGACGTCCGATTCGTTCTTGTCGGCGCAGGCGACCAGACGCTCCAGGGCCTCGCGGCCCAGGTAGTCGTCCGAGCCTATGAAGTAGACGTAACGACCGGTGGCCAGCTCCAGGGCCCGGTTGCTGGGGGCCGCGGGGCCGCCCGAGTTCGCCTGGTGGACGACCTTGACGGTGCCCGGGTAGCGCGCGGCGAAACGGTCCAGCTCGGCGCCGCTGTCGTCGGTGGAGCCGTCGTCGACCGCCACGACTTCGAGGCGGTCCAGGCCGATGCTCTGCTTGACGAGGGAGTTCAGGCACTCCGTCAGGTAGGGCATCGTGTTGTAGACGGCCACGACGACCGTCACATCGGGCGGTGTCGTCATGATCTGGCCGCCCCGGGGTCACGGTCGGCGAGCAGCCGCGTGTAGAGCTGGTCGAGCACCTCGGCCTGCGCCTCCCACGTCCAGGTGTCGAGGAGACCCGGCTTGTCGTACGCGGCCGTGTAGCGCTCGGGGTCGGCGAGGACGGCCTTGATCGCGCGTACGAGATCGTCGGTGTCCTCCGCCTTGCAGACCTCGCCCTGCCCGGTGGACCGGGTGACCTCGGACATGGTCTTCACATCGCTGACGACCAGCGGCAGCCGGGCGTGCGAGTACTCGAAGAACTTCGTGATCAGCGCGATCTCGTGGTTCGGCCAGTGGTGGATCGGGATGCAGCCCACGTTCGCCGCGGACAGGAAGCGGACCACCTGCCAGTGCGGCACGTACGGCACGGCGTGCAGCCGGTCGCCGACGCCGAGCTCCGCCGCGCGGCGGAGCAGGCCCTGGATGTACCCGGCGGCCGGGCTCGGCACCACGAACGCCATGTGGACGCCGTCCAGCTTCGGCAGGGCCTCGACCATGTCGCCGAGGCCGCGCTGCGGACCGGGCGAGCCGCTGTAGACGACCAGCGGGACGTCCGGGCCGATGCCGCACAGCACGCGCAGGTCCGGGACCGGCTCGAAGTCCTCAAGCTGCTCGTCCACCTCGACCGGCCGGTCGGGGGCGTTGAGGACGACCGTCGGCTGCTCCTTCAGGCCGTGCCGCTCGCGCAGCAGGTCGCCGAGGCCCTCGGAGACGGTGACGACGGCGTCCGCGTACGGCGCGAACTCGCTCTCGTGCGCGGTGTTGCCGGGGATCCAGTGCGCGTTGTCCTCCCACGGCCGTACGCCGGGCAGGAACTCGTGCGCGTCCCAGACGAGCTTGACCCTGCGCCCGGCGGCGCGGGCCCGTATGGCGGCGCGGGCGCCGACACCGAGCATGCGGAAGTCGTTGGCGTGGATCAGATCGGGCTTGAGCGCGTCGATCTCCTTGCCGTACGTGAGCTCGTAGTCCCACAGGACCGGCTCCAGCCGGCGCCAGGCGCGCTTGCCCTTGACGGCCTTCCAGGAGGCGGTGAACGCGCGGTCCACCGGTCCGCGCAGCCGGCGGCCGGCCTTCTGGGCCTCGCTGGTCTGGCGGGCGCGGAAGCCGACCCACTTCTGCATGAACTTGGAGGCGGGTCCGGCCACCGTGAGGCGGGCCTTCTCGGCCTTGCGGAACAGCGGCGAGCCGACGGCGTCCGGCGCCACACGCAGCGCGGCCCGGCGGGTGGCGACGTCCGCGCGCCACGCCTTCGCCCACTGGCGGCGGTAGGCCGCGAGCGGACCGGGCGGGTAGGCCAGCGGGCGGCGCAGCGGCGAGCGGTGCCGCTCGGCGTGCCGCTTGGCCAGCGGGGTCTTCAGCGGCAGCAGCCGGACTTCGGCGTCCCCCAGCTTCCAGGTGCGTCCGTTGCCGGAGCGCACGAGGCCGAGCAGTACGACGTCCCAGCCGGCCGCGGCCGCGGACTCCGCGGCCTTCTGCACCCGGGAGTCGCCCTCGACCTTGTTGTCGACCAGCATGACGACGCGGCCCTTGGAGGGGCGTGCCGCGTCGGCACTCTGCGTTTCCATGAACAGCCTTTCTGGACCGGTCACTTGAGGAAGCCGCTCAGGACCTGTGCGGTCCAGGTTCCGTCGTGGTACGTACGCGCGAACTTCGCCGACTCCTGACCGATGAGGGCCGTGCCCTCACGGTCGTCGAGCAGGGACTCCAGCACTTCGCGCAGATCGGTGGGCGTGGCGCTCACGATCGGCAGGGCGCCCTGCGTGGCGCCCTTCACCTGGTCGCTGATGTATCCGACGATGGGCTTGCCCGCGGCCATGGCCTCGACCGCGAAGGTGCCGTAGCTGCCGGTGGTGAACTGGTCGAGGACGATGTCGCAGTCCTGGACCCACTCCCGCATCTCGCCCACCGGGATGCCTTCGGCCAGCCGGAACTCGATGAGGCCCTTGTCGTGGAGCTCGGTGAGGACCGGCATGATCCGGTCGGTGCCCTTGGTCCAGCGCTTGGAGGGGGCGTGCAGCACGACGGGCCGCTTGCGCTCCATCACCGGGCGGTCGGTGGCCCAGGCCGCCACGTTCACGACGAGCGGGGTCCAGGTGGCCGTCGGCAGGTCGTCGAGCAGGTCCGGGGTGGTGACGTAGAGCGGAAGGCCGCACTCGTCGGCGATCTTCTTGTTCCCCTCGGCCTTGGCCTGGAGCTTCTTGGCGATGCCGTCGGGGGCGTCACGGAACAGCGAGAACTCGTGCCGCTCCATGTGCTGTCCGGGGTGGCGGATGTCGCTGCCGTGGGAGACCAGCGCGACCTTGATCCCGGCGTTCTTGAGGGCGTCCAGGTCACCGGCGATCGTGCCGCCGTTGAGGAGTCCGAAGACGGGCAGGAACGCGTCCGCGAGAAGGTGCGTGTAGCGGCCCAGGATCCGCTCCACCTGCTCGAACTGCACGTCGCGGTCGCCGAGGCGGGTCGCGTCGACGTACACGTCGGCCGGGTAGTCGAACGACTCGGGGCGCTTGTTCATGACGACCTCGGCGGACACGTCCGGGTCGAGCCGGGTGATCGCCTGGGCGTAAGCGGCGCCCTGGCCCGCGTAGTTGGCGGGGCCGAGGCCCACCTTGACGCGGGTGTTCCCCAGCTTGCGCCAGGTCGGCTGCTCGCCGCCGCCCGTGGCCTCGGCGGTGCGGACGCCGGCCGGGGACTCCTGCACGGTCCAGGACACCTCGGGGCGCGGGCCGGGCGGAGTCTTCTTGGACAGCGTGCGGTACAGCTGCATCAGCCGGCCGCTCTGCTCTTCCCAGGAGAGGTCGGTGAGGACCTCCTCCGTGATGTTCGCGGCGAGCTGGTCGCGGCTCTTCATGGCGCGGGCCGCGGCGCCGGCGAACGTCTTCGGGTCGTCCCAGGTGAACACCTCGCCCAGGCCGTGCTCCTCGACGTACGCCTTGATGACCTTCACATCGCTGGTGACCAGCGGCAGCCGGGCCTGGAGGTACTCGGAGACCTTCGTCGGCAGCGAGACCTCGCAGTTGGGCACCCGCTTGAACGGGGTGAGGCCCAGGTCGGCCGAGGAGAGGTAGTCGGCGACCTCGTGCTGCGGGACGTAGGGCACCAGGTGGATCCGGTCGCGGACGCCGAGGGTCTCGGCCTGCGCGAGCAGTTCCTCCAGCAGCGGGGTCGTCCGGCCGACCACCAGGGCGAGATGGAAGTCCGGCAGCTCCGGCAGACCGTCGATGACCGCGTCGACGCCCCGCTCGCGGCCGATCCAGCCCGAGTAGACCATCAGCGGCACCTCGGGGCCGAGGCCACAGGCCGCGCGGACCGAGGCGCGGGCCTTGCCGCCGCCGATCACCGCGCGGACCGGGGAGTTGCCCACGACCAGCGGCAGCTCGCGCAGCTTGTGGTCGTTCCTGAGCAGCTCGGCCATCTGCGTGGAGACCGTGACCACGGCGTCGGCGCGGCCGATGAACTCGGCCTCGATGGCCGGGAGGGCGTAGCCCTGCCGCTTGTTCGGCCATTCGACGCCCTTGATGTACTCGTGGGCGTCGTACAGCCAGGCGCAGCGGTGGCCGATCGCCTTGAGCCGCGCGGCGCTGCGCGCCGCGGTGACGATCATGGTGGCGTCGTTGGCGTGGATGACGTCCGGCTTGATGTCCTCGATCACCGGGCCGAAGGCCAGGTCGAGATCGACGACCTGCGGCCAGTCACGGCGCCAGTCGCGGACGGGCGCCGGGTCCTTCGGACGGCGCCGCTGCTCCCACTTGAAGGCGCGGACCCGCAGCCGGTGCACCGTACGGCGAGCGCGGAGCATCGCCTTGACCGAGAGACGGCGCGGGGCGCCCGCCCCGCTCGCCTCGGCGGACTTCTGGCGCACCCACGCCCGGTAGGCCGCCGTGTAACGGTTCAGCGCGGCCTGGTCCTGGAGGTGGAACTGGGTGGCGGACGCACGCATGCGCTTGCGCGCGTTCACCGACCGGAGGTACTCCTGCCCCACCGGGACCCTGATCACATCGATCGGGCCCATCTTGGAGTGCTGGACGCGCTTGGTGTCGCTCCTGCCGATCAGGGTGACGTCCCAGCCGTCACGTGCCGCCGCGACAGCGGTCTTCTGAACCCGCGAGTCGCCCGTGATGCCGTTGCCGACGATCACCACGAGCTTCGGCCGACGGGCAGGGGATTCCATTGCGTACTTCCTCCGGTGGAACGCAGAGTTCGGCGTCCCCGGCTCCCTGGAGGGGGAACCGGGGACCGGCGGGCAGCGGCGACCCGCCCCCGAGGCGGTGGGTCAGGCAGCTCCGCCGCTGACATTGTCGAAGCGGACAGTAGTGCCGTCCGCCGCCGACTCCAGGACGGCGGCGGCCACCTCCACGGTACGCAGACCCTGACGCAGCGTGCAGATGTCCTGCGACTTGCCGAGGACCGCGTCGCGGAACAGCTCGTGCTCGACGAGCAGCGGCTCACGCTTCGGGATGGCGTAGCGGATCATGTCGCCCTCGGCGACACCGCGGAACGCGCTCAGCGCCTCCCACTCGGTGGTCACGGCCGCGTTCGAGTAGAACGTCAGGTCGGCGGTGAGCGTGTCGGCGATGAAGCAGCCGCGCTCGCCGGTGACCGAGGTGAAGCGCTCCTTGAGCGGGCTCAGCCAGTTCACGAGGTGGCTGACCATCGTGCCGTCGCTGAGCTGGCCGACGGCGGAGACCATGTCCTCGTGGACGCGGCCGGACTTGGAGACCGTGTGCGCCGCGATCGAGGTGTACTCCTGGCCGGTGACCCAGGCCGTGAGGTCGATGTCGTGGGTGGCGAGGTCCTTGACCACGCCGACATCGGCGATGCGGTGCGGGAAGGGGCCCTGGCGGCGGGTGACGACCTGGTAGACGTCGCCCAGCTCGCCGGCCTCCAGCCGGGCGCGCAGGCTGCGCAGCGCCGGGTTGCAGCGCTCGATGTGGCCGACACCGGCCACCAGACCGCGCGTCTCGAAGGCCTCGACGAGGCGGCGGGCGCCCTCGACGGTGTCCGCGACCGGCTTCTCGACGAGCGCGGCGACACCGGCCTCGGCCAGCTTGAGGCCGACTTCCTCGTGCAGCCCGGTCGGGCAGGCGACGACGGCGTAGTCGATGCCGAGTGCGATGAGCTCCTCGACGGTGGCGAGGACGGGGGCGCCCTGCGCCCAGCCGTTCTTGTCACCCATCGGGTCGACGACGGCGACCAGCTCGACGCCGTCGAGGCCGGCGAGGACGCGGGCGTGGTGGCGCCCCATGGAGCCGAGGCCGATCAGGCCCGCCCGCAGCGATCCAGCAGTCACAGGTTCTCTCCCAGCGCGTTCACGGCGGTGACGATGCGCTCGAGGTCGCCCTCGGTCAGCGAGGGGTGGACGGGCAGCGAGACGACCTCGGCGGCGGCGCGCTCGGTCTCGGGCAGGTCCCAGTTACGGCCCGCCTTCTGGTCCGGCTCCCAGTACGGCTTCAGCCGGTGGATGGGGGTCGGGTAGTACACGGCGTTGCCGATGCCCGCCTCGGTGAGCTTCGCCATGGCGGCGTCGCGGTCACCCTGGATGCGGACCGTGTACTGGTGGTAGATGTGGCGCGCACCCTCGGCGACGACCGGGGTGACGACGCCGGCCGCGGAGATGTTCTGCGTGAGGTACGCGGCGTTCGCGATGCGCTGCTCGGTCCAGCCGGGGAGCTTGGCCAGCTGGACGCGGCCGACGGCGGCGGAGACGTCCGTCATGCGCATGTTCGCGCCGACGATCTCGTTCGCGTACCGCTGCTCCATGCCCTGGTTGCGCAGCAGGCGCAGGGTGCGGGCGACCTCGGCGTCGGCCGCGGAGATCATGCCGCCCTCGAGGCTGTGCATGTTCTTGGTCGGGTAGAAGCTGAACGTGCCGCCGTTGCCGAAGGCGCCGACCGGGGTGCCGTTGAGCGCGGCCGCGTGCGCCTGGCAGGCGTCCTCGACGACCGCGAGCTTGTGCTTGTCGGCGATGGCCATGATCTGGTCCATCGCGGCCGGGTGGCCGTACAGGTGCACCGGCATGATCGCGGCGGTGCGGGGGGTGATGGCGGCCTCGACGGCGGCCGGGGAGAGGCAGAACGTGTCCGCGTCGATGTCGGCGAAGACGACGTCGGCGCCGACCAGCCGGACCGCGTTGGCCGAGGCGGCGAACGAGAACGACGGGACGATCACCTCGTCACCCGGGCCGATGTTCAGAGCCATCAGAAGGAGGTGCAGCGCGGAGGTACCGGAGTTGACGGCCACGCAGTGGCGTCCCTCCACGAGCTCCGAGAAGCCCTCCTCGAACGCGGCCACCTCGGGGCCCTGTACGACCCGGCCGCTGCGCAGTACGCGTACGGCGGCTTCGATCTCTTCTTCACCGATGACCGGGCGCGCAGCGGGGATGGGCTGCTCGTTGCTACTCGGCATGGACGTCCTCCTTGAACACCGCAAGATCTCTATGTGGCAGAGGTCCGGGGTGCGGGGCGTCCTGTGAGAAGGCCGCGCGTACCCCTCCGGCGCGATTGCCGACGCCCTACCGAGGAATGCTGGGACCGGTCTGTCCCTGGAAACCGGGCCGGTCACCGACCGTAGTCTCCGGGCGGGGCCCGCACACGGCAGCGACCGCCGTCACATTATCAGGAATTTCCTAGTCAATTTCTGGGCTGTTAACGCGGCCAAGCATCAATTCAGAAACAAACCTAGCGTCCTGCCCGGGCCCTCGGGACGGGGGCAGGACACCCTCGGTCAACCACCTACCAGTTGTTCGTCACACATATCGGTCACTTCTTGGTCAGCAATTCACCGGTCGTTCAGCTCTCGGCTGACGCGGTCACGGTGGGCAGCGGCTGCTGCTCGGCCGCGGCCGTCTTCTTGGCCGGGGCCGCCTTCTTCGTCGCGGCCTTCTTGGCGGTGGTCTTCTTCGCCGCGGTCTTCTTGGCGGCCACGGTCTTCTTCGTGGCGGCCTTCTTCGCCGTGGCCTTCTTGGCGGTCTTTCGGGCGGCCGCCTTCTTGGCCGGGGCCTCCTCCGCCGCTGCCGGTGCCTCGGGCTCCTCGGCCGCCGGCTCGGGCTGCGGTGCCGTGGTGACCACGACGATCGCGGCCTCCTCCGCTCCGGACGGCGAACCGGCCGGGGCGGTGACCTTGCGGGTCACGCGGCGACGGGCGCGCGGCGGGGCGGCGACGGGAGCCTCCGGCTCCACGGCGTCGACCAGCGCGGCGACCGGGGCGGGCTCCGGCTCGGAGACCTCCGTCACCTCCGCCACCGGGGCGGCGGGGGTCACGATCTCGACCGGGGCCTCGGTCACGGCCGGCGGACCGGCCGGGGACGTCGCCTTACGGGTGGCCCGGCGGCGGGTACGGCCCGTGGGGGCCGGCTCCGCCTCGGCGACGGGCTCGGCAACCGGCTCGGCGACGGGCTCGGCGACGACCGGGGCCTCGACGGCCTCCTGCACCGGAGCGGTCTCCCGCACCGGAGCGGTCGCCTTGCGGGTCGCCCGGCGGCGGCCACGGCCGCGCACCGCCGCCTCGGCCTCCGCGACGCTGCTGTACAGCTCCTCGTCCGGGGCGAAGTCCGGCTCCGGGAGCGCGGCCGGCGCGGCGAACTCCGCCGCCACCTCGGCCTCGGTCTCGGCCAGTTCCTCCACGACGGGCGCCTCGGCCACGGCCTCGTGCTCGTGGACGTGCTCCGCGCCACCACGGCCGCGCTTCTTGGCACGCTTGCCGCCGCCACCGCCACCGACGGTGGACGGCTGCTCCATGTGGACGATCACGCCGCGCCCGTTGCAGTGGACACAGGTCTCGGAGAACGACTCCAGCAGGCCCTGGCCGACGCGCTTGCGGGTCATCTGGACCAGGCCCAGCGAGGTGACCTCGGCCACCTGGTGCTTCGTACGGTCCCGGCCCAGGCATTCGAGCAGGCGCCGCAGCACCAGATCGCGGTTGGACTCCAGCACCATGTCGATGAAGTCGATGACGACGATGCCGCCCAGGTCGCGCAGCCGCAGCTGGCGCACGATCTCCTCGGCCGCCTCCAGGTTGTTCCTGGTGACGGTCTCCTCGAGGTTGCCGCCCTGGCCGGTGAACTTGCCGGTGTTGACGTCGACGACGATCATCGCCTCGGTCTTGTCGATCACCAGCGAACCGCCGGAGGGCAGCCAGACCTTGCGGTCCAGCGCCTTCATCAGCTGCTCGTCGATCCGGTACGTCGCGAAGACGTCGACCTCGGAGGTCCAGCGGTTCAGCCGGTCCGAGAGGTCGGGCGCGACGTGCGAGACGTAGCCGTGGATGGTCTCCCACGCCTCGTCGCCGCTGACGATGACCTTGGTGAAGTCCTCGTTGAAGATGTCGCGGACGACACGGACGGTCATGTCCGGCTCGCCGTAGAGAAGGGTCGGGGCGTTGCCGCTCTTCGCCTTCTTCTGGATCTCTTCCCACTGCGCCTGGAGGCGCTCGACGTCGCGGCGCAGCTCGTCCTCGCTGGCGCCCTCGGCGGCGGTACGGACGATGACGCCCGCGTCCTCGGGAACGATCTTCTTGAGGATGGTCTTCAGCCGGGCGCGCTCGGTGTCGGGCAGCTTGCGGCTGATGCCGGTCATCGAGCCCTCGGGCACGTACACCAGGTAGCGGCCGGGCAGCGAGACCTGGCTGGTCAGGCGGGCGCCCTTGTGCCCGATCGGGTCCTTGGTGACCTGGACGAGGACGGACTGCCCGGACTTCAGCGCGGACTCGATGCGGCGGGGGCCGTTGGCGAGCCCGAGCGCCTCGAAGTTGACCTCACCGGCGTACAGGACGGCGTTGCGGCCCTTGCCGATGTCGACGAACGCGGCCTCCATGGACGGCAGTACGTTCTGCACCTTGCCCAGGTAGACGTTGCCGACGTAGGAGGTCGACTGCTCCTTGTTGACGTAGTGCTCGACGAGCACGTTGTCCTCGAGAACGCCGATCTGGGTGCGGTCGCCGTTCTGCCGGACGACCATCACGCGCTCGACGGCCTCGCGACGCGCGAGGAACTCCGCCTCGGTGATGATCGGGACGCGGCGGCGGCCCTGCTCGCGGCCCTCACGGCGGCGCTGCTTCTTGGCCTCCAGACGGGTCGAGCCCTTGATGGACTGGACCTCGTCGGACGGCTCCGCCTTGGGGCGCGGCTCGCGGATCTTGACGACCGTACGCTCCGGCTCGTCCGCGCCGGGCTCGATCTCGGCGCCCTCGCCGGTACGACGGCGGCGGCGACGGCGGCGACGGCTGCTGCTGGTGCCCGCGGCGGACGGGGTGCCGGCCTCTTCGCCGCCCTCCTCCTCGGGCTCCTCGGCCTCTTCGCCGGCCTCCTCGGCCTCCAGCTCCTGCTCGGCCTCCTCCGCCTCGGCGCTCTCGCCACGGCGACGGCGGCGGCCACCACGGCGGCGGCGGCGCGAAGGACGGTCCTCGTACTCCTCGGTCTCTTCGGCCTCGGCCTCCTCGGCCTCGGTGGCTTCGGCGGCCTCGACCTCCGGCTCCTCGGCGACGGGGACCTCCACCGCCTCGACAGGCTCGGCGGGCTCGCCACGACGGCGACGGCGGCGACGCGAGGGGGCCTCGGTGACCTCGGCGGCCCTGGCGACGGGAGCGGCCTCGACGACCTCTTCCTCCGTCTCCTCCTCCACCTCGACGGCGGCCTCGGCGGCGGCCGCGGCAGCGGCGGTCTCCGGGGTCTGGAACATCGGCTCGGTGAACACCGGCGCCTGGAACACGGCCACGGCGGGCCGCGCGACGCGGCGCCCACGGGCGGGCTGCTCGGCCTGCGCGGGCTCGGCGGTGAACTCGGGCGCGGCGGCCCGACGGCGCGTACGGCCGCGCGACGCGGCGCGCTCGGCGGCCTCGACCTCGGCCTCGTCCGCGGCGATCTGCGCGACGGTGTCCGCCGGGAGGCCCTCGCCCGCGACGGCCTCGTCCTCACGGGCGGAACCGGTCGCCTTGCGGGTGGCCCTGCGGCGCGTACGGCCGCGCGGGGCCTCCGCCGCTTCCTCGGCCTCGGGGCCGGTGGTGGGCTCCGCCACCGCCTCCGCCTGCTCGGGCGACGTCACCTGGCGGGTCGCCCGGCGACGGGTACGCCCTGTGGGCTCCTCCGCAGCGTTCTCGCTCACGGCACCTTCCTCAAAGTCTTCGTCGGCGACGGCCTCGGCCGGAGCGGGGGAACCCGCCGGCGCGGTCGCCTTACGGGTGGCCCGCCGGCGCACACGCGGCGCGGCCACGGGCTCCTCGGCGGGGGTGAGCGGCTCAGCGGGCGGCTGGGCGGCGGTGACCGTCTCGGCCACGGCGGTGACCGGAGCGACCGTCTCGGCCGCCTGCGGCGCACCGGCGGGCGCGGTCGCCCTGCGGGTCGCACGGCGACGGGCCCGGGGCGCGGACGCCTCGACGCCGGTCTCGGCATCGGACACGGCCCCGGCGGTCTCGGCGGCGGGCGCGGTCCCGGCCGCCTGCGCGGGCACCGTCGCCTCGGAGACGGCAGGCGAGCCCGCAGGAGCGGTCGCCTTACGCGTCGCACGACGACGCGCACGCGGCGCGGCCGCCTCGGCGACGTCCTCGTCCTCCGCAGGCGCGGCCACCGACACGGCAGCGGACTCGGCGGCAGCCGCCACGACATCGGCGGACACGGCAGGCGCACCGGCAGGAGCCGTCGCCTTACGCGCCGCACGACGACGCGCACGCGGCGCGGCCGCCTCGGCAACGTCCTCGTCCTCCGCAGGCGCAGCCACCGACACGGCAGCGGACTCGCCAGCAGCCGCCACGACATCGGCGGACACGGGCTCCGCGACAGCGGGCTCAGCAGGCGCACCGGCAGGAGCCGTCGCCTTACGCGTCGCACGACGACGGGTACGCGGCGCGGCCGCCTCGGCGACGTCCTCCACACCGGCACCCTCAGGCGCAGCAGCGGACTCGGCGGCAACCGCCACGACATCGGCGGACACCGGCGCCGTCACGTCGGAAACAGCAGGCGTACCCGCAGGCGCCGTCGCCTTGCGGGTGGCCCGGCGGCGCGTGCGCGGCGCGGGGGTTTCGTCGGGTGCGGCGCTCGCCGGTATGGCCGGGGCGGAGAGCGACTCCGTGACGTCCTGGACGGTCTCGGCCGCCTTGGCGGCCACCGGCGGGCCCGCGGGGCGGGACGCCGCGCGACGGCGGCGCGGGGGCAGCCTGTCGCTGGGTGAGTTTTCGTTGTTGTCAGTGCCCCCGGTCGTACCGGGGCCGTTCTGCTCGAGCATGCGGGCGGTTCTCCCGTCACGCTCCCGGGCGCCGCGCCTTGATCCGGTCCGACGGCGCGTCCCGCGTGATGAGCGCGGGGCCGTCGTCCGGGGCGCGGGCGCCGCACGGGAGCTGTATGTCTGGCTCGCCGGTTCCGTACGCGATGTACGCACGGCCTGGCGAAAGTCTCCTGGTCTGTGCGCTGCCCGACCCAGGTGGCTCCCGAGTACGAGGGCTGCGCTACGACGACCGCCCCTACGCGGGACCGGCACCCTCCGGAGCCTTCGCGGCGGCGTGTCCGGCGACCCCTGAGCGATCGGCCGGGGCGGCCATGACTGCCTCGCGGTCGGGCGCGAGCGGGTCGGTCACCGTGCCGGACTCCTCGTCGAAGAGCCCCTGCGCCAGCCTGGTCACCGCTGCGGGGACCGGCGGCGCCAGGTCGGCCACAGCTCGGAGACCGGACAGGACGTCGTCGGGTCGCACGGCAGGTGTCACGTGCCGAACAACCAGCCGCAGTATCGCACAGGGCCCGTCGCCGGGCCTATCGGCCTGTGGATAAGTCGCGGTCAGCTCGGCCACGGCGCCTCGTGCGTCGAAGCTGCGCATCCCGTTCTTGGTCCTGCGCTGGACCTCGACCGTCTCGGCGGCGAGGAACGCCGCCACGGCCATCGAAGCCTCCTCCACCGCGACCCCGTCGAGCCGCAGCTCCCACACGGACGCGGTCAGCCGGTCGGCGAGCCCGGACGTGCGGGCCTCGACGGCGTCGATGATGTCGAGTCCGTCCGGCAGCGACTCGTCGAGCAACGCCTGCAGCGTCGCGGGATCACGGGTCTCGGTGAGCGCGATCTCCAGGTACTCCGCCTCGGACCCGGTGCCCGTGGGCGCGGCGTTCGCGTACGACACCTTCGGGTGCGGGGTGAAGCCCGCCGAGTACGCCATCGGCACCTCGGCACGGCGCAGCGCACGCTCGAAAGCGCGCTGGAAGTCGCGGTGGCTGGTGAACCGGAGGCGGCCGCGCTTGGTGTAGCGCAGTCGGATGCGCTGCACCGCAGGTGCGGGCGGCGGGCCTTCGGGCTGTCGCTTGCCCAGTGGTTCTTCTCCTCGGTGCGGGGCGGGCGCGGGTGGCGCGCCGCCCTCTGGCCTGCGGGTGTCCCCTGGGGGCCCGTCCGGTTCACCCCTGCTTTCGCAGGGAGATCTCGGGTCCGGGCGCCGCGCCGGGGACGGAAAGTGCGTGTTGCGTACGTCCCAGGTTACGCGCCTGATCCGCCGCCGGTTCCACGGCCTCGCGCTCGCGCGGCCCGCCGACCAGCGCCCGCCATGCGTCACGGCGGGCCTGTCGCACGGTCGCGCGGACCGAGCTCAGGGCTCCGCGTACGGCGCGTCCCGCCTCCACGGCGGCCCTGCGCACGGGGCGCCAGAGGCTGTCGCGCACGAAGTGGCCGAGCGGGGTGCAGACCTCGCGGTAGAACCAGGCCATCGGCCGCCCGAGCAGGTTCCAAGCTAGCCACTTCAGCGCCCGTCCGACGGCCCGGGACACATATCCGGCGACCCGCCAGGCGACCACGAACGCGTCGGCGATCTCACGGCCGACGACCGCGAGGAAACGGCCCACGGGCGTGAGCACCCAGCGGTACAGGAACACGGCCGGGACCACGACGAACACTTTCACCAGCCATACGACGCCGCTCCACAGGCCGAGGCCGAGCCACCGCAGCCCGTGGCCGAGCGGCGTCAGCACGTACCGGTACGAGAACGCGGCGACCGGCACGACGACGTACCGCCACAGCGCGACCCACGGCCAGTAGAACACCGCCCACACCAGCCACCCGACGCCGTGGCCGAGCGGCGTGAGCAGCCGCACGTACACCCGGGCCAGGCCGTGACCGATCGGGGTCAGCACCGCCCGGTACAGCCACACCGCCGGGACGGCGATCCCGTAGCGCGCGACCGGGACGACGACGTACCGCCACAGCGCGACCCACGGCCAGTAGAACACCGCCTTGAACAGCCACCAGGCCGCGGTGGCGACCGCTTCGGCGACGGGGGCGACGACGTGCTCGAAGAAGAAAGCGAGCGCCTTGCCGAGCGGACGCAGCATCACCCGCCGCAGGAACTCGCCGCACACGACGAGCACGTCCCACAACATCCGCACGGGCACGACGAACAACAGCACCACGATCCGTACCGGGATCCTGATGGCCACCGTCAGACAGCCCTCGGGCTCGCGCTTCTCCACGTCCATGATCGAGGAGACGCGAAGGCCCGGCCCCGGGGTTTCCCCGGTGGCCGGGCCGTCGCCGGAGCGTTACCTGACGGTTCCCGCGTGACGACCGTCGGCGGCAGCGGGTTCCCGCACCTGGGGCGCGTCGCTCGTGCGCGCCGCCGGGATCGCCGCTGTGGCCTCGCGCCGGCGGTCCCACCAGCCGCGCAGCCGTCGTTCCAGCGGCCGCTCCACCGCGTAGTGCAGCGCCGCGGCCCCGGCGAGCGAGACGACGAGCAGGGCCGCGTACCACTGAAGGTTCGACCAGGCCACCGGCTCCTTCCCGAGCAGGTCGCGGGCGGTGTAGAGGAAGGTCGCGTGGACGAGGTAGAAGGCGTACGACCACTCGCCGAGCAGCACCAGCGGACGCGTACGCAGCAGGGACCTTCTGCCGGTGAGATCGCGCCAGGCGACGGTGGCGATCATCGCGGCGCAGGCGAAGATGATCCACTCTTCCTTGGTGACCCGTACGAACGCCTCGAAGGTGCCGGCGGCAGGCCGGTCGGCCGTCGTGGTGAGCCACCCGATGAGGGCCGCGGAGCCCAGGAAGACCCAGATCGGCGCGATACGGACCCGCCAGCCCGAGAGCATGGCGCGGGCGATGGCGATGCCGATGACGAACTCGCTCAGCCGGACGACCGGGAGCGGGAGCTGCGCCGCCCAGGATTCGGGGTGGGACCAGACGAGGACGCGGTATCCGAAGGCTGCCGCGAAGCCGAGGGCCGTGGCCACGAGCGCCCCGCGTAGGCGGAGCCGGCGGAAGACGCGATGCAGCGGCGGAAAGAGGGTGTAGAAGAAGAACTCGCAGGTGAGCGTCCATGCCGCCGGGTTTCCCGAGTACAGCAGGACCGGGTCGCGCCACCAGCCCTGGATCACGGGCACGGACAGCAGCAGCACGCCGACGCTGACCGGCTTGACCCAGCCCTGGGCGGGGTCGGGGGTCAGGCTGTAGAAGACGGGGATCGCCAGCAGCAACGCCACGAAGTGCGCCGGATAGATGCGGGCGAAACGCCGCCAGTAGAAAGTGGGCGCGGTGACACCGGGCCGCGCCGACCAGGTCAGTACGAAACCCGACAGGACGAAGAAGAGCGTCACGCCGTACTTGCCGAACCCGACCACGTCATGGATCGGCAGCGGCGCCAGATTCGTCATGTGGTGCGCGAAGACGGCGAACGCCGCCCACCAGCGCAGTCCGGTGAGGGAGTCGAGACGAGCGGGCCGGGTGGGCGGAGCGGTCGCCGTCGGCTGGGTCATGAAGTCGGTCGCCCTCTGTCGGTCACGGAACGTCGGCAGAGTATAAGCGGACCATTTCCGGGGGCCGGTGGACGACGGAAATGGGGGCGGGCATATCGCCCGCCCCCATCGCCGCGTCGCTCACATCGGCCGCGTTTCGGCCTCAGCCGGTCGGGCCGCCGTTGACCACGCTCAGCGGGAGCAGCTTCTTGCCGGTCGGGCCGATCTGGATGGACGTGTCCATCTGCGGGCACACACCGCAGTCGAAGCACGGCGTCCAGCGGCAGTCCTCGACCTCGGTCTCGTCGAGCGAGTCCTGCCAGTCCTCCCAGAGCCAGTCCTTGTCGAGACCGGAGTCCAGGTGGTCCCAGGGCAGGACCTCCTCGTACGTACGCTCACGCGTCGTGTACCAGTCGACGTCGAGCCCGAACCCGGGCAGCGTCTTGTCGGCGCACTGCATCCAGCGGTCGTACGAGAAGTGCTCACGCCAGCCGTCGAAGCGGCCGCCGTCCTCGTAGACGGCGCGGATGACGGCGCCGATGCGGCGGTCGCCGCGCGAGAGGAGGCCCTCGACAATGCCGGGCTTGCCGTCGTGGTAGCGGAAGCCGATGGAGCGGCCGTACTTCTTGTCACCGCGGATCTTGTCGCGGAGCTTCTCCAGGCGGGCGTCGGTCTCCTCGGCGGAGAGCTGCGGGGCCCACTGGAAGGGGGTGTGCGGCTTGGGCACGAAGCCGCCGATCGAGACCGTGCACCGGATGTCGTTGGAGCCGGAGACCTCGCGGCCCTTCTGGATCACCTTGGTCGCCATGTCGGCGATCTGGAGCACGTCGTCGTCGGTCTCCGTCGGCAGACCGCACATGAAGTACAGCTTGACCTGGCGCCAGCCGTTGCCATAGGCGGTGGCGACGGTCCGGATCAGGTCCTCCTCCGAGACCATCTTGTTGATGACCTTGCGCATGCGCTCGGAGCCGCCCTCGGGGGCGAAGGTGAGACCGGAGCGACGGCCGTTGCGGGTCAGCTCGTTGGCCAGGTCGACGTTGAACGCGTCGACGCGGGTGGAGGGGAGGGACAGACCGATCTTGTCCTCCTCGTACCGGTCCGCCAGGCCCTTGGCGATGTCGCCGATCTCGGAGTGGTCGGCGCTCGACAGCGACAGCAGGCCGACCTCCTCGAAGCCGGTCGCCTTCAGACCCTTGTCGACCATCTCGCCGATGCCGGTGATGCTTCGCTCCCGCACGGGGCGCGTGATCATGCCGGCCTGGCAGAAACGGCAGCCGCGGGTGCAGCCGCGGAAGATCTCGACGGACATCCGCTCATGGACGGTCTCGGCGAGCGGGACGAGCGGCTGCTTGGGGTAGGGCCACTCGTCGAGGTCCATGACGGTGTGCTTGGACACGCGCCACGGCACGCCCGACTTGTTCGGCACGACGCGGCCGATGCGGCCGTCGGGCAGGTACTCGACGTCGTAGAAGCCCGGAACGTAGACACCGCCCGTCTTCGCGAGCCGGAACAGCACCTCCTCGCGGCCGCCGGGACGGCCCTCCGCCTTCCAGGCCCGGATGATCTCGGTCATCTCCAGCACGGCCTGCTCGCCGTCGCCGATGACCGCGCAGTCGATGAAGTCCGCGATCGGCTCGGGGTTGAAGGCGGCGTGGCCGCCGGCCAGCACGATCGGGTCGTCGATCGTGCGGTCCTTGGCCTCCAGCGGGATGCCCGCGAGGTCCAGGGCGGCCAGCATGTTCGTGTAGCCGAGCTCCGTGGAGAAGCTCAGCCCGAACACGTCGAAGGCCTTCACCGGACGGTGCGAGTCCACGGTGAACTGCGGGACCTGGTGCTCGCGCATCAGCTCCTCGAGGTCGGGCCAGACGCTGTAGGTACGCTCGGCGAGCACCCCTTCGCGCTCGTTGAGTACCTCGTAGAGGATCATGACGCCCTGGTTGGGCAGTCCGACCTCGTACGCGTCCGGGTACATGAGGGCCCAGCGAACGTCACAGGCGTCCCAGTCCTTGACGGTGGAGTTGAGCTCTCCGCCGACGTACTGGATCGGCTTCTGGACATGCGGGAGAAGCGCTTCCAGGCGTGGGAAGACCGACTCGACAGGCATCGTGGTGTCTCTCGTGAGCGGGCAGGGATGACTGTCAAGCGTACCTCGGTGGTCAGCCGGTCAGCGCCGCCAGAAGATCAGGGCCGGAAGCCTCCGCCCAGACGTCCGGCAGCTCGCGCTCGTCGGCCGCCGCCTGGGCCTCCTCCTTGCCGTAGAGAAGTCCCCAGGTGAAGGCGGACTCACCGGCCGCGTGGGCCTGGATGCCGAGATCCCGGAGGGTGTCGCGGGCGACGACGCTGTCCTGATGGTCGCCGAGGACCGTCTGCACGGCCTTCATGCCCTTGGCGAACTTCTTGGCGGGCTTGCCGAGTGCGGAGGTGGCGGCCTCGGCCGCGTACCGGGCGCGCTTGGCGGCCTTGCGGGCGTCGTGCAGGGCGAGGTCCCGGTCGTGGCCCGCGGGGAGGCCGAGGGCGTGCTCGATCCGCCGGGCGAGCCGGTCGTAGTCCTTGATCACGGCCTTGGGGAGGGCCTTGGCGGGCTTCGCGGCGGCGGCGTCGCGCAGGGGCGGGTCGGCGAGCAGCGCGTCGAGGGTGGCCAGCAGCGCGAGGTAGCGCTTGCTGTCGAGTACGGCGACGGAACGGCGCCGGGAGCCCGCCCGGCGCGCGGAGCCCCAGATCCGCAGCCGCCCGCGGACCGGGCCGAGCAGCAGCGTCCTCGGCAGCTCGTCGATCCTGCCGAGCAGCCGCTCCGCGAGCACCTCCTGGTCGCGGGCGACGCCGAGTTCACCGGCGAGCCACTTGAGCTCCTCGCCGATGGGGTCGGTGACCGCCCGGTCGACGATCTTCCCGAACGTCTTGAAGGCGCTGCGCATCCGCCGGGTCGCGACCCGCATCTGATGGACCGAGTCGGGCAGGTCCCGCCGCACGGCCGGATCCAGCACCACGATCGCGTCCCGCTGCTCCCGCAGATACGCGAGGACGTACGCACCGGCGCTCCCGGCCACCCCCGGCTCGGCCTCGGGCCCGCTCCCGGTCGCCTTGGCGGCCTCGGCGGCCTTCGGAACCTTGGCGCCCGCCTTCACGAAGGGGTCGGCGGCCCGGGAGGTCCGCTCCTCCTCTGCGGCGGCCGCCTGCGCGGCCTTGTCGCGCTTGCCGCCGGGCTTCGCCGGCGCGGCGACCGCCTCGGGGGCCTCGGGTGACCAGGGGCCCGTCTCCGCCAGTGCCCGCTCGAGCTTCGAGGCGGACGTCGCGGGGCGGATCCCCGCCTTGCGCAGGCGCTTGTCCACCGCGTCGAGGAGCGCCGGATCCACGTCGTCGGCGAGTTCCGCCTCGATCTCGGTCCAGGACGTCGTACGGCCGGAGCCTTCGGTCAGGCGCTCCGCGAGGACGGAGTCGACGCTCAGCTCGGCGAGGAGTTCGCCGTGCCCGTCGACGAGGTGACGGACGTCGCGGGAGGACAGGATCCGGACGACGGGGACGACTTCGGCGTCGCGGGTGCGGGAGCGGATCAGCCCCGCCAGGACACCGGGCAGCGTGTCGGCGAGCGGGGCGCGGATCTCGTCACGGATGCCGGTGGACACGGGGAACTTCAGGTGCCAGCCCTCGTCCGAGCCACCGGTTCGGCGGCGCAGGGTGATCCCGTCGGCGGCGAGGCGCAGGTCCGCGGTGTCGTAGTAGACGGCGTCCAGCTCCATGACGCCCTCGCCGACGACGGCCGAGACCCCGGCCACCTTGGTCAGGTCCGGCAACCCGGCGCCGGCCGCGTCGTCCGTGGCTTCGTACTTCCGCTCGATCTCTCGCTTCGTGTCCACCATGAACAAAATCTAGTCGCCCACACACCGGTACGTCAGTACGTAATCAGCGGGCTCGGCGAGGTTCCGGGCGGTTCGGTGCGGTTCGGCAGCGCCCCGAAGGGGCGCGGGGAGCTGCGCGACCAGCCACGACGCACCCGGAGCACTTACGCCGACATCGGCCTCTGCACCCGGATCGACTGGAGCAGTCCGACCGCCACCCACACCGCGAACATCGACGAGCCGCCGTACGACACGAACGGCAGGGGAAGACCGGCGACCGGCATGATGCCGAGCGTCATCCCGATGTTCTCGAAGGACTGGAACGCGAACCAGGCGATGATCCCGGCCGCGACGATCGTCCCGTACAGCTCGGTCGTCTCCCGCGCGATCCGGCAGGCCCGCCACAGCACCACGCCCAGCAGGAAGAGGATGAGTCCCGCGCCCAGGAAGCCGAGCTCCTCCCCCGCCACCGTGAAGACGAAGTCGGTCTGCTGTTCGGGGACGAACTGGCCGGTGGTCTGCGAGCCCTTGAAGAGGCCGGTGCCGACGAGTCCGCCGGAACCGATCGCGATGCGCGCCTGGTTGGTGTTGTAGCCGACGCCGGCCGGGTCGAGCTCCGGGTTGGCGAAGGCCGCGAACCGGTTGATCTGGTACTCGTCGAGCAGCCCCAGCGCGGTGACCAGCACCGCGCCCGCGACACCCGCGCCGATCAGTCCGAGGACCCACCGGTTGGAGGCGCCGGAGGCAAGCAGTACCCCGAGCACGATCACCGCCATGACCATCACCGAGCCGAGGTCCGGCATCAGCATGACGATCGCCATGGGGATGACCGCGAGGCCCAGGGACTTGCCGACGGTGCGATGGTCGGGATGGACCTGATCGCCCGCGTCCACCTGGGCCGCCAGCATCATCGCCATGATCAGGATGATCGTGATCTTCACGAACTCCGAGGGCTGGAGCGAGAATCCGCCGCCGATCACGATCCACGCGTGCGCGCCGTTGATGGTCGCGCCGAGCGGGGTGAGGACGAGCAGCACCAGCACCACGGAGATGCCGTACAGGACCGGCACCGCGCCGCGCAGCGTGCGGTGGCCGAGCCAGATCGTGCCGACCATCAGGGCGAAGCCGATGCCCGTGTTCAGCAGATGGCGGAAGAGGAAGTAGTACGGGTCGCCCTGGTTGAGCTCGGTGCGGTTACGGGTCGCCGACCACACCAGCAGCGCGCCGATGAGGGACAGCGCGACCGAGGACAGCAGTATCGGCCAGTCGAGCCGCCGCACCATCGAGTCGCGCGCGAAGAGCTTGGCGAGGGCGCCCCGCTCGGGTGCGTACCGCGAGACGGAGAAGCCGTTGGTTCCGGACATGGTGGTGTCAGTCCCTCCGCCCGGTGGCGGGGGGCGGTCCCGCGAGCTGCTTGTCGTCCGGCTTCACCGGCACGTACGGCGCGATCTTCGGGGCGTCGATCGAGCCGTCCTGCTGGATCTTCGGCAGCGCCTGCTGCGGCTTGGGCAGCAGGGCCTTCTTGAGGTCCTGCTTGCCCTCCATGTCGAGCCCGTAGAGCGCGTTGTAGATGTTGCGCACGGCCGGTCCCGAGGCGCCGGAGCCGGTACCACCCTGGGAGATCGTCATGACGATGGAGTAGTCGCTGGTGTACGTGGCGAACCAGGAGGTCGTCTGCTTGCCGTAGACCTCGGCCGTACCCGTCTTGGCGTGCATCGGGATCTTGTCCTGCGGCCAGCCGCCGAATCGCCAGGCGGCGGTACCGCGGGTGGCGACTCCCGCGAGGGCCCCGTCTATCATCTTGCGCGTTTTGGCGTCCATCGGCAGTTTGCCGTGCGACGTGGGCTTGATCTCGCGGATGTTCTTGCCGTCCGCGCTGACGACGGCCTTGCCGACGGTCGGGTCGTAGAGCGTGCCGCCGTTGGAGATCGCGGCGTAGATCGTGGCCATCTGGATCGGGGTGACGAGCGTGTCGCCCTGACCGATGGAGTAGTTGACGGAGTCACCGGCACGGAGCAGGTTGCCTTCGAGGCAGTTCTCGTAGGAGAGCTGCTGGACGTAGCTGCCGCCCTTCTTGCCGATCTTGCACCAGTAGTCCTTGTTCGCCTCCCAGAAGTTCTGCTTCCAGCGGCGGTCGGGGACGCGGCCGCGCTCCTCGTTGGGCAGGTCGATGCCGGTCTCGCGGGCGAGGCCGAACTGGTGGGCGGTCTTGTAGAACCAGTCCGCCGGGTTCCGCTTCGGCTTGAGGCCGCCGTCCTTCTTCCACTGCTCGTGGGAGAGGGAGTAGTAGACGGTGTCGCAGGAGACCTCGAGGGCGCGGCCCAGCGAGATGCTGCCGTGGTGCTGCGACTCGAAGTTCTTGAAGACCTGGTTGCCGATCGAGTACGAGCTCGTGCACGGGTAGCGGCCGTTGAAGTCGTAACCGGCGTTGACCGCGGCGGCCGTCGGGATGACCTTGAAGATGGAGCCGGGGGCGGCCTGGCCCTGGATGGCGCGGTTCAGGAGCGGGAAGTTGGAGTTCTTGCCGGTGAGCCTGGCGTAGTCCGTGCCGGAGATGCCGCCGACCCAGGCGTTCGGGTCGTAGGTGGGCAGTGAGGCCATCGCCACGATCCGGCCGGTCCTGGACTCCATGACGACGACGGCGCCGGAGTCCGCCTTGTAGTTCCTGTTGGTGTTGTCGTCGAAGACCTTGCGGGCTTCCTTCATCGCGTTGTTGAGCTCCCACTCGGCGACCGCCTGGACGCGGGCGTCGATGGAGGTCACCACATTGGCGCCGGGCTCGGCCTTGTCCGGCTTGCCCTGGCCGATGACGCGGCCGAGGTTGTCGACCTCGTAGCGGGTGATGCCGGCCTTGCCGCGCAGCTCCTTGTCGTACGTACGCTCGAGGCCCGAGCGGCCCACCTGGTCGGAGCGGAGGAACGGCGAGTCGGTGTCCTTGGCCTTCTCGAGCTCCTCGTCGGTGACGGGCGAGAGGTAGCCGAGGACCTGCGCGGTGTTGGACTTGCCGGGCGCCGGGTAGCGGCGTACGGCCGTCGGCTCGGCGGTGATGCCGGGGAAGTCCTCGGGGCGCTCACGGATCTGCAGGGCCTGCTGGGTGGTGGCTTCCAGGGTGACCGGGATCGGCTGGTAGGGCGAGCCGTTCCAGCAGGGCTTGGGGGTCTGGGAGTCGCAGAGGCGGACCTTGTCCATGACGTCCTTGGGCTTCATGCCCAGGACGCCCGCGAGCCGGGTGAGGACGCCCTTGCCGTCGTCCTTCATCTTCATCAGGTCGGTACGGGACGCGGAGACGACGAGGCGGGTCTCGTTGTCGGCGAGCGGGACGCCGCGGGCGTCGAGGATCGAACCGCGGACGGCGGGCTGGACGACGCGCTGGACACCGTTGCCCGAGGCTTCCTTCGCGTACTCCTCGCCGTTGCGGATCTGGATGTACCAGAGCCTGCCGCCGAGCGTCGCGAACAGCGAGAAGACCAGGACCTGGATGATGATGAGCCGGATCTGGACGCGAGGTGTCCGCCCGGTCTCGGGAATGTTGCTCACGCTGCTGATACCCCCTCGGTCACAGTCGCTTGATGCCCTTGATGCGCCCGGCGCGGGCCGCTCTCGTCCTGGCCGCCTTCACCCGCAGTCCCCCGCCGCGCTGGCCGCCGATGCGCAGTCCGGTGCCGAAGGACGAGAAGCCGTTGGACACGTCGGTGGCGCCCGACTGGTTCTCGGTGAACGGGTCGTTCTCGGCCTTTCTCGCCAGCGCCATGATCAGTGGCACGGTGAACGGCGCGAGCAGAAGGTCGTACAGGGCGGCGGTGAACAGCAGCGAGCCGAGGCCGACATGGCGGGCGGCGGTGTCGCCGACGAGGGCCCCGACGCCCGCGTACAGCAGGGTGGAGCCGATCGCGGCGGCGACGACCACGGCCATCGGGCCGGTGGCCGAGGTGAGCCGGCCGTTGTCCGGCTTGGCGAGACCGGCGAGGTAGCCGATGACGCAGAGCACCAGGGCGTAGCGGCCGGCGGCGTGGTCGGCGGGCGGGGCGAGGTCGGCGAGCAGTCCCGCGCCGAAGCCGATGAGGGCGCCGCTGACGTGCCCGTAGACGAGGGCGAGTGCCAGGACGACGAGCAGCATCAGGTCCGGCACGGCGCCGGGGAGCTGGAGGCGGGCGAGGACGGTGACCTGGAGGACGAGTGCGACCACGACGAGGGTGGTGGAGAGCAGCATCCGGTTGAAGCGCATGGGTGTTCTTCAGCTCCTTCTGCTACTCGTCGTTGTCGTTGGTGTTGTTGCTGCTGCTGGCGTTGGGGTCGGGACTGGACCCGGTGTCCTGGGAGTCACCCCGGGAATCGACCTGGGCCTCGTCCCGGGTGCCCGACGACGGGGTGACCGTCGGCGTGGGGGTCGGCTTCGGCTTGGCCGGCAGGACGGTGTCGCGCGGGTCGGTGCGCGGCGCCTGGACGACGACTCCGACGATGTCCAGCTTGGTGAGAGAGGCGAACGGCCGGACGTAGATGGTCCGGGTGAGGTCGCCGCCGGAGGGGTCGACGCGGACGACCTCGCCGACCGGCACACCGGGCACGAACGGCTTGTCCGCCTGCGAGCCGAAGGTGACCAGCCGGTCGCCCTTCTTCACCTTGGCCTTGCCGTTGAGGAGCTGGACGGCCAGCGGCCGGTCGCCCTGGCCCGTGGCGAAGCCCAGCTCGTCGGTGCGCTCCATGCGCGTGCCGACCGTGAAGTCCGGGTCGCTGGCGAGGAGTACGGTCGAGGTGTCCGGGCCGACGGTGGTGACCCTGCCCACCAGACCGTCGCCGTTGAGCACGGTCATGTCGCGCCGGATGCCGTCCTTGGAGCCGATGTCGATGGTGACGGTCCACGAGAAGCCCTGAGCGGCTCCTATCGCGATGACCTCCGCGCCCTTGATGCCGTACTGCCCGTTGGCGGCCGTCTTGAGCATGGTGTCGAGCTGCTTGATCCGGCTGCGGTTGCGGTCGTCGCTGCCGAGCTTCGCCTTGAGGGCGGCGTTCTCCCGCTCCAGCACGGCGATACGGTCGTGCCGCTCACCCGAGTCCCGGACCGCTCCGATGGCGTTGCCGATCGGGTCCACGGCCGCCGCG
Organism: Streptomyces sp. NPDC000410; assembly: GCF_040300305.1. Taxonomy (NCBI): domain Bacteria; kingdom Bacillati; phylum Actinomycetota; class Actinomycetes; order Kitasatosporales; family Streptomycetaceae; genus Streptomyces; species Streptomyces sp. NPDC000410. Next base: position 254,146 of record NZ_JBEPDM010000002.1, on the reverse strand, counting down.
ACGCCGCTCTCGACCGGGCCCAGGACGGTGGCTGCGGCCCGCCGGGCGCCGTCGACCGGTGACTCCTCGCCGCCTCGGATGTCCACCGTGATCAGTGCGAACGCGATGGCGATCAGCAGCACCAGGAGCAGCCGGCTCTCTTTCGTGTCCCTCACGTGCGGCGGCCGTGCCTTCCTCGTAGGAAACTTTGTGCCGTTATATCAACGATCGACCGGACGGGCCGGTGTGGCCCATACCGGGGGTCCCCCCGGGCTCACGGCCCGGGAGGAGGGTGTTCTTCTCGGGACGCTGCCCGGTGTGCGGAGGCATGACCCGGCCATCGCCCGCGGCGTTACCGGCGGGGCTGCGCGTCCAGCACCTGCTGGAGCGCCTCGAATTCCTCGACGCACTTGCCGGAGCCGAGCGCGACCGAGTCCAGCGGATCCTCGGCGATATGGATGGGCATGCCGGTCTCGCGGCGCAGCCGCTCGTCGAGGCCGCGCAGGAGCGCGCCGCCGCCGGTGAGGACGATGCCGCGGTCCATGACGTCGCCGGAGAGCTCCGGCGGGCACTTGTCGAGGGTGGTCTTGACCGCGTCGATGATGGAGTTGACCGGTTCCTCGATGGCCTTGCGGACCTCGGCGGCGGAGATGACGACGGTCTTCGGCAGGCCGGAGACCAGGTCACGGCCGCGGATCTCGGTGTGCTCGTCCGTCTCCAGGTCGTACGCGGAGCCGATGGTCATCTTGATGCTCTCGGCGGTCCGCTCACCGAGGAGGAGGCTGTACTCCTTCTTGACGTGCTGGATGATCGCGTTGTCCAGCTCGTCGCCGGCCACCCGGATCGACTGTGCCGTGACGATTCCGCCGAGGGAAATGACGGCGACCTCGGTCGTACCGCCGCCGATGTCCACCACCATGTTGCCGGTGGCCTCGTGAACCGGCAGCCCGGCGCCGATGGCGGCCGCCATGGGCTCCTCGATGATGTGCACCTGACGCGCACCGGCCTGGGTGGAGGCCTCGATGACCGCGCGGCGCTCGACACCGGTGATCCCGGAGGGGACACAGACGACGATGCGCGGGCGGGCCGCCCACCGCCGCTTGTGGATCTTGAGGATGAAGTAGCGGAGCATCCGCTCGGTGATCTCGAAGTCGGCGATCACGCCGTCCTTCAGCGGGCGCACCGCCACGATGTTGCCCGGCGTGCGGCCGATCATCTTCTTGGCCTCGGAGCCCACCGCGAGGATGCCGCCGGTGTTGGTGTTGATGGCGACCACGGACGGCTCGTTGAGGACGATCCCACGACCCCTGACGTACACCAGCGTGTTGGCGGTCCCGAGGTCGACAGCCATGTCACGGCCGATGAACGACATTGAGTTCCCCTTGTTTCCCATGAGGATGCGTCGGGCCTTCCCAGATCGAGCTTTGATGGCTTCTCAGGTCGGCGAGGAGGGTGATGCACGGGTGGCGTACGAGCTCTGTGGCGTGAAGCTCCATCGTAGTGCCGCCTGCCCGGACACCGCGCGCTGGCCCACCTCAGTAAGGGTGACGATGAGTCGGAGCGATGCGTTCCCGGTATCGGCGTTCGTATGCCTACGTATACCGAAGGGCGACCGAAATTCCTTCGGTCGCCCCAGGCAGTGAGCGCTAGATGGCTGACGCCCGATCAGGAAAGACCCGGAAAAAAGATCTTCAGTTCCCGGACGGCGGACTCCTCGGAGTCCGAGGCGTGGATCAGGTTCTCCCGGACGATCGTGCCGTAGTCGCCACGGATGGAGCCGGGGGCCGCGGCGATCGGGTCGGTCGGGCCCGCCAGGGCGCGGACGCCCTCGATGACCCGCTCGCCCTCGACGACGAGCGCGACGACCGGGCCGGACGACATGAACGCGACGAGCGGCTCGTAGAACGGCTTGCCCTTGTGCTCGCCGTAGTGCTGCTCCAGGGTCTCCTGGTCCAGCTCGCGCAGTTCCAGCGCGGTGATCTGCCAGCCCGCCTTCCGCTCGATGCGGCCGATGATCTCGCCGATCAGGCCGCGGCGTACGGCGTCGGGCTTGAGCAGGACGAGCGTGCGCTGGCTCACGTGCTGGCTCCTTCGGGTTTCAGCTGAGGGGTCGCTGTGCTGCTGAGGGGTAGCAGCACGTCAGAGGCTACAGGGCGGCTCCAGTGATCCATTACGCAGCGTCAGGCCCTGCCGATGCCCCCTCCGCCTGCCGCGCCGCCCACATCGCCTTCGCCTCGTCGACCTTCCGGCCGAAGTGGACCGACGCCCACCACAGACCGGCGAAGACCACGCCCAGGATGAACATCATCGGGACCACGAAACCGCTCGCGATCAGGCCGATCTGCAGGGCCCAGCCGAGCTGCACCCCGCCGGGACGGGTGATCATCCCGCAGAGGAGCACCGACAGCACCATCGCGATGCCGCAGACCGTCCAGACCACCGCCATGGACAGCCCGTCGGTCTTCATCGCCACCAGACCGGCGAAGCCGATCACGAAGAACTCACCGATCAGAGTGGACGCACAGAGCGTACGCATGGGATTCAGCCCCTCCCCAGCAGCAGCCGGGCCTCGCCGACCGTGATCACCGAACCGGTCACGAGGACGCCCGCGCCCGAGTACTCCGCCTCTTCCTCGGCGAGCGTGATCGCCGCCTCCAGGGCGTCGTCGAGGCGCGGCTCCACGACCACCCGGTCGTCGCCGAAGACCTCGACGGCCACCGCGGCCAGCTCGTCCACGTCCATCGAGCGATCGCTGGAGTTACGGGTGACCACGACCTCCGTGAAGACCGGCTCGAACGCCTCCAGCACGCCCTTCACGTCCTTGTCGCCGCTCGCGCCGACCACACCGATGAGCCGGGAGAAACCGAACACCTCGGTGACGGCCTCGGCGGCCGCCCGCGCCCCCGCCGGATTGTGCGCGGCGTCCAGGACGACGGTCGGGCTGCGGCGCACGACCTCCAGACGGCCCGGCGAGACGACGGAGGCGAACGCGGAGCGGACCGTGTCCACGTCGAGCGTGCGCGCGTGCTGCGCGCCGATGCCGAAGAAGGCCTCGACGGCGGAGAGCGCCACGGCCGCGTTGTGCGCCTGGTGGGCGCCGTACAGCGGCAGGAAGATCTCCTCGTACTCGCCGCCGAGCCCGCGCAGCGTCAGCAGCTGGCCGCCGACCGCGACCTCGCGGGAGACGACACCGAACTCCATGCCCTCCCGGGCCACCGTCGCGTCCACCTCGACGGCCTTCTTCAGCATGACCTGCGCGGCGTCCACCGGCTGCTGCGCCAGGATCACCGTCGCGCCCTGCTTGATGACCCCGGCCTTCTCGACGGCGATCTCGGCGGGGGTGCCGCCGAGCCGGTCGGTGTGGTCCAGGTCGATGGGGGTGATCACCGCGACCGACCCGTCGATCACATTGGTCGCGTCCCAGCTGCCGCCCATGCCGACCTCGACGACGGCCACGTCCACCGGCGCGTCCGCGAACGCGGCGTACGCCATGCCGGTCAGCACCTCGAAGAAGGAGAGCCGGAAGTCCTGGGACTGGTCGATCATCTCGACGTACGGCTTGATGTCGTTGTACGTCTCGATGAACCGCTCGGCGGTGATGGGGGCGCCGTCCAGGCTGATCCGCTCGGTGATCGACTGGACGTGGGGGGACGTGTACCGACCGGTGCGCAGCTCGAAGGCGCCGAGCAGCGCCTCGATCATGCGGGCCGTGGACGTCTTGCCGTTGGTGCCGGTGATGTGGATCGAGGGGTACGCGCGCTGCGGCTCCCCCAGGACGTCCATCAGCGCGGAGATCCGGGCGACGGACGGCTCCAGCTTGGTCTCGCCCCAGCGCGTGGCGAGGTCGGCCTCGACCTCGCGCAGCGCCTTGTCGACCTCCGGGTCGGCGGGCCGGGTGGGCACCTGGTCACCCCGGGGCGGTCCGGCCTGGGTGCGCAGCGTACGGCTGCCGGCCTCGATCACCGCCAGGTCGGGGTCGCGGTCGGTCTCGTTGTCGACGATCTCGTCGAACTCGTCGTACTGGTCGGGCTCGGGCTGCTGGTCACTCACGCAGCCAGTCTACGGAGCCCCACCGACAGAACGGCGCCCGTCCCCACCGGGTCGCCCGGGGCCGCTGTGCGGGCCCCACGAACGCCGGACGGGCCCCCATGGGAGCCCGTCCGGTGTCTCGGCCCTCCCCCGGCGGATGGTCCGGGAAGGGGCCGCGCGTGCGTACCTGTTACGCGGTCGGCAGGCTGGCCAGCTGCGTGCCGATGCGCTCGATGTCCTCCTCGGCCTTGGCGAGCCGGCCACGGATCTTGTCGACCACGTTGTCCGGGGCCTTCGCCAGGAACGCCTCGTTGCCGAGCTTCGCCGTCGCCTGGGCCTTCTCCTTCTCGGCCGCCGCGAGGTCCTTCGCCAGCCGCTTGCGCTCGGCCGCGACGTCGATCGCACCGGACAGGTCCAGCGCCACCTCCGCGCCCGCGACCGGCAGCGTCGCCGTCGCGTGGAACGCCTCGCCCTCCGGCTGGAGACGCAGCAGCTGCCGGATCGCGCCCTCGTGCGGCGCCAGCGCGGTGCCGTCGAGCGTGAGGCGGGCCGGGACCTTCTGGCCGGGCTGCAGGCCCTGGTCGGAGCGGAACCGGCGGACCTCGGTGACGACCCGCTGGACCAACTCGATCTCCCGCTCGGCGGCGTCGTCGCGGAAGCCCGAGTCCTTGGGCCAGTCGGCGATGACGACCGACTCGCCCCCGGTCAGCGTCGTCCACAGCGTCTCGGTGACGAACGGGACGACCGGGTGCAGCAACCGCAGCGTGACGTCGAGGACCTCGCCCAGGACGCGCGCGGAGACCCGCGCCGGCTCGCCGCCGCCCATGAACGTGGTCTTGGACAGCTCGACGTACCAGTCGAAGACCTCGTCCCACGCGAAGTGGTACAGCGCGTCCGACAGCTTCGCGAACTGGTAGTCCTCGTAGTACGCGTCGACCTCGGCGACCGTCTTGTACAGCCGCGACAGGATCCACCGGTCCGTGGCGGACATCTCGTCCGGGCCGGGCAGCGGACCCTCGACCGTCGCACCGTTCATCAGGGCGAAGCGCGTCGCGTTCCAGATCTTGTTGGCGAAGTTACGGGATGCCTGGACCCAGTCCTCGCCGATCGGGACGTCGGTGCCGGGGTTGGCGCCGCGGGCCAGGGTGAAGCGGACGGCGTCGGAGCCGTACGCGTCCATCCAGTCCAGCGGGTCGACCACGTTGCCGAAGGACTTCGACATCTTCTTGCCGCGCTCGTCACGGACCAGGCCGGTCAGCGCGATCGTGGTGAAGGGGACCTCGCCGTCCATCGCGTACAGACCGAACATCATCATCCGGGCGACCCAGAAGAAGATGATGTCGTGCCCGGTGAGCAGGACGTCCGTCGCGTAGAACTTCTTGAGATCGGGGGTCTGCTCGGGCCAGCCCAGCGTCGAGAACGGCCACAGGCCGGACGAGAACCAGGTGTCCAGGACGTCCGTGTCCTGGTGCCAGCCCTCGCCGGTGGGCGCCTCGTCGTCGGGGCCGACGCACACGATCTCGCCGTTCGGCCCGTACCAGACCGGGATGCGGTGCCCCCACCACAGCTGGCGCGAAATGCACCAGTCGTGCATGTTGTCGACCCAGTCGAAGTAGCGCTTCGACATGTCCTCGGGGTGAATCTTCGTCCGGCCGTCGCGGACGGCGTCGCCCGCGGCCTGCGCCAGCGGCCCGACCTTGACATACCACTGCAAGGACAGCCGCGGCTCGATCGTCGTCTTGCAGCGCGAGCAGTGCCCGACGGCGTGGACGTACGGCCGCTTCTCGGCGACGATCCGCCCCTGCGAGCGCAGCGCACCGACGATGGCGCTGCGCGCCTCGAACCGGTCGAGCCCCTGGAACGGCCCGTGAACGGTGATGACACCCCGCTCGTCCATGACGGTCATCGACTCGAGGTTGTGCCGCTGTCCGATCGCGAAGTCGTTCGGGTCGTGCGCGGGAGTCACCTTGACGGCGCCCGTGCCGAACTCCGGGTCGACGTGCGTGTCCGCGACGACCGGGATCGTACGGTCCGTCAGCGGCAGCTTGATCCGCTTGCCGACGAGGTGCGCGTACCGCTCGTCGTCGGGGTGGACGGCGACGGCGGTGTCCCCGAGCATCGTCTCGGCACGGGTCGTGGCGACGACGATCGTGTCGTCCCCCTCGCCGTACTTCATCGAGACCAGCTCGCCGTCGTCCTCCTGGTACTCCACCTCGATGTCCGAGATGGCCGTCAGGCAGCGCGGACACCAGTTGATGATCCGCTCGGCGCGGTAGATCAGCTCGTCGTCGTACAGCTTCTTGAAGATCGTCTGGACGGCCTTGGACAGGCCCTCGTCCATCGTGAAGCGCTCACGCGACCAGTCGACACCGTCGCCGAGGCGGCGCATCTGGCCGAGGATCTTGCCGCCGTACTCTTCCTTCCACTGCCAGACCCGCTCGACGAAGTCCTCGCGCCCGAGGTCGTGGCGCGACTTGCCCTCCTCGGCGAGCTGCTGCTCGACCTTGTTCTGCGTGGCGATACCGGCGTGGTCCATGCCGGGCAGCCACAGCGACTCGAAGCCCTGCATCCGCTTGCGGCGGGTCAGGGCGTCCATCAGCGTGTGCTGGAAGGCGTGCCCGAGGTGCAGGCTGCCCGTGACGTTCGGCGGCGGGATGACGATGGTGTACGCCGGCTTCTCACTCTTCGGGTCCGCCGTGAAGTAACCGCGCTCTACCCAGCGCTCATACAGCTTCCCCTCTACCTCGGCCGGCGCGTACTGGGTCGGCAGTTCGGGGTTGCTGGCTGGCTGCTGCTGAGTGTTCTCGGTCACGGGCCACAGTTTAAACCGACCGGCAATTGGAGGGCGGCGTCGCGCGGTCTGGCACGCACATATGCCGGTCCCCCTGGGCCCTGAGTGCCCGGGAGGTACCCCCAGTCGCCGGTCGCGATGACTCCGCATCACTCCTCCCCCTGCCTACGGCGGGGGAACCCCACCTCCACCTTGCATCTGCACGCACCAAACCTCCGCTCCTTCTCTCACCATCCAATTGTCGGTCGGTCCAACGAGATTGAGAGCGAATGCAGTCAGGACGTACTGACTTCCGGGGGTCGGGATAATGGGTGGTCAGCAGGCGGCAGCAGGGACGAGGACGAGTTCGGTACGCGTCTGTCGCCTCGTGGCCCGGCGGGAGGCCCGGTCGGACACCAGGCTGGCAACGGCCCGATGGACCTCCGCATATGTCAAAGCGCGGCTGTGACGACGTGCGCAGCAAGATCGGCCACCCGCCACTCGCGAGCAATCCTTATCGCCCACCGCGTCGTAAGAGAAGTCACGGTCCCGTTGTCAACTACCCGTTGCTAAAGCAATGGGCTTGCACTGCGGGCGGCACCGGCTGTGGCGCTCCGCGTGCGTCCAGCCCTGCCCCGGCTTGTCTGCCAGGGTGAGGCAGGGGCCGTTGGCGGGGCCCCGCATCGCCGGAGCATCGCGCGCCCTCGGGCGCGGATGACCCGGGAGGCATTGCGGTCTGCGTGATCAACGAATCCGCAGGACCGGCACGCGAACCACGCCTGCGAGACGCGGTTCGCCTTGTCGACACACCAGCACTCGGAGCAGGTGCGTGAAGTGTAGGCCGGGCCGACGAACACCACCGGCACTCCGGCGCGAGCGGCTTTGTAGCGCAGCTTGTCTGCCAGCTGGGCGAACGGCCAGCTGTGCACGGCGGCCCGTTGGGGCTTGCGAAGCCGTACCCGCTCGCGGATGCCCTTGAGGTCTTCCAGGGCGATGCCGCGACCGGTGCGTTGTGCCTCGGCCACCAGGCGCTTGCTGATCTTATGGTTGATGTCCTTGTTCCGGCGGGCTTCCTTCCGCCTGCGTTTCGCCAGGCGGCGCTTGGCGGAGCGAGTGTTCTTCTTCTGTAGCTTTGCGCGCAGCTTCGCCTCCCGGGCGCGCAGCCGGTTGAGGTGCCGGTTCGAGGTGATCGTGCCGTCGGAGGTCGTGACAAGGTTCACGATCCCCAGATCACAGCCGATCACGTCCGTGGCCTGCTCGTTGAGCGGGGCTTGGGGGATGTCTACGGTGACGGCAAGGAACCACATCCCGTCCCGCAGCAGCAGGTCCGACTCGCCCTGGCGACACTGTGCTACGCGGGCGAGCTGCTCGGGTGAGCCGGTGAAGGCCAAATCCTTCACCCGTCCGTGGACGGTCCAGATCGACAGGCGGTGCTGTTCGTGCTGCCAGGACAGCATCCTGTCGTCGAACGGCTGCGCGCCCTCCGTCCGGAAGTCGACCGGCTTGGCAGTGGCCTTGTGCCACCGCTTCGAGTGCGGCCTGCCGAGATGCCCGGCCTTCAGGTGCACCGAAAGGGTCCGGTAGGCGTCGCACACCTTCTTGATCACGTGCTGGGCGGCCTGGGCACCCAGACTCCACTCTTCCTTGATGTGCTGGTAGGTGAGCTTACGCAGGCCGATGACGTCCTTCACACTCCGCTCGAAGGCGACCTGGCTGACCCACATCGCGGCCTCATTGCACGCGGTCAGGGTCGCCTCCAGAGCCGCCGCCTGCACCGGCGTCGGCTCCAGCTTCACCTGCACCACCAGCTTCATGGCACCCGACCCTACGTATCACCGCCGCACAAACACACGGAAAGCCCGCCACCTCCCCCGATCCCGCTACCTCGCGAACACATGTACGCGCTGCCGGGAGTGGGTCAAGGCCGACGAGCGGCCTACCGGCCTGTGGGGACCGGCTGTGGGCGGCTCCGCCGCCAAGACACCGCGGCGCTGTCACGAGATGCGATTCCTCCCAGGCATCAGGCCTGGGGGTTCCTCGCAAGAATCTGCTGAAACGGGAATGTTCCGTAACGGTGTGGCCCCCGGTACCTCAGGACGGCACCCGTTCCGTCAGGATGTTCGGAACGGATATGTATCTGGAGGGGAAAGCAAGACATGAGCTACAACCAGCCGGGCCCGTACGGCGGTCAGCCCCAGCAGCCCGGCCCGTACGGCCAGCCGGGCCCTTACGGCCAGCAGCCGCCGGCCCCGCAGCCCGGCTACGGCTACCCGCAGCAGGCCCCCCAGGGCGTCCCGCCGCAGCAGCCGCCGCAGGGCTACGGCTACCCGCAGCAGCAGCCCGCCCCGTACGGCCAGCAGCCCCCGTACGGCGCCCCCGGTGCCCCGGGCGCCTACCCGCCCCCGCCGCCGGGCGCGCCGAAGAAGAAGACGGGCCTGATCATCGGCGCCGTGGTCGTGGCGCTCGCGGTGGTCGCGGGTGGCGCGTGGTACCTGACGGGCGGCACCGGCGCGGACGTCGCGTCCGACACCAAGGGCTACAAGCTGACCCCTGCGGCGTCGGTCGACGAGTTCAAGAAGGACAAGGACAACCCGCAGCCCCTCTCCAGCAAGGAGAAGAAGGAAGCCGAGACGCTCCTCGGAATGAAGAACCCGCAGCAGGCAGGCGCCTCCTACAAGGCAGGTGACCCGGACAACCTGAAGGGCAAGGCCCTCAGCCTCAACGGCCTCTGGGGCGAGATCGCCGACCCGGAGAAGGCGATCGACGGCTACTTCCAGAAGGTGCAAGCAGACGGCACGGAAGACGAGGAGGACGTCAAGATCGAGCTCGTCGGCAGCCCCACCACTGTCGAGCCCGAGGGCTTTGACGGTGCCGTCATGAAGTGCCAGAGCGCCAAGATCACGCCTACCAGCGAGGATTCCTCTAGCCTGGGAATGAAGGAGTTCGAGTTCCCAATGTGCGTCTGGGCCGACTACAGCACCATCGGTGCCGTGAACGTCGTCGACGCTGCCCAGATCGTGGGCGCGGGTGGCAAGGCGGTACCCCAGGACGAGGTCGCCGACCTGACCGCGAAGCTCTACAACAATTCGCGCACCAAGGTCTGATCGAGTAGGTCAATCACTGCGACGCCCGGCCAGTCCAATCGAACCGGCCGGGCGTCGCGTAATGGCGAGTTCTATCAGGCTCGCCTGCAGGCCCAGTCCGCGTGGGACGGATCGACCCGCAGGGACACGAGTGCAGAGATACAACCGGGGTTGGGGACGGGACCGAGCGCGCTGCGACTGCAAGCACTCTTCACCTTCGGGCCGATTATGTATATTTTCTTGCTCGCCAGATAATCCTGGCACTGCTGTGCGGTAGCCGCCGCCGGCGTCGCCGACAGCAGCGGCACGATGCCTGCCGCCACCGTCACGCAAACGGCAGCTAGAGCACGCCTCTTCATGTCCCACCCCACTATTTATGCGAATATTTGTTTAAGGTCGGGACTAGAAGATCATATTCGCGAAAGCGGATCCAGTAGCCACCCGCCTTCTGGCCTGATCTTGCCTCCTCACAGGCCAGTTTCAGGCGCCAACACCCCCTACGCGACTGTCCGCGCTCCATGACCGCGGAAAGGGGCGCCCGGCCAGGCGCCCCTTTGCGTACAGGTGCCGCTTACGCGGACTTCTCGTGCCGCCCGTCGTTCTTCACGATCCTCGGCACCAGCGTCGGGTTGACGTTGTTGTGGACGACATCCGCCGTGATGACGACACGCGCGACGTCCTTGCGGGACGGCACCTCGTACATCACCGACATCAGGACCTCTTCCATGATCGCCCGCAGGCCACGCGCACCGGTGCCGCGCAGGATCGCCTGGTCGGCGATGGCCTCCAGGGCGGGGCGGTCGAAGTCCAGCTCGACGCCGTCGAGTTCGAAGAGGCGCTGGTACTGCTTGACCAGGGCGTTGCGCGGCTCGACGAGGATCTTCAGCAGGGCCTCGCGGTCCAGGTTGTGGACCGAGGTGATGACCGGGAGGCGGCCGATGAACTCGGGGATCATGCCGAACTTGACCAGGTCCTCCGGCATGACCTCCTGGAACTGGTCGCTGGCCTCGATCTCGCGCTTGGAGCGGATCGTGGCGCCGAAGCCGATGCCCTTCGCCCCCGCGCGCGACTCGATGATCTTCTCCAGGCCGGCGAAGGCGCCGCCCACGATGAAGAGGACGTTGGTCGTGTCGATCTGGATGAATTCCTGGTGCGGGTGCTTCCGGCCGCCCTGCGGGGGGACCGAGGCGGTCGTGCCTTCCAGGATCTTGAGCAGGGCCTGCTGGACGCCCTCGCCGCTGACATCCCGTGTGATCGAGGGGTTTTCGCTCTTACGGGCGACCTTGTCGATCTCGTCGATGTAGATGATCCCGGTCTCGGCCTTCTTGACGTCGTAGTCGGCGGCCTGGATCAGCTTGAGCAGGATGTTCTCGACGTCCTCGCCCACGTAGCCCGCCTCCGTGAGCGCCGTCGCGTCGGCGATGGCGAACGGGACGTTGAGCATGCGGGCGAGCGTCTGGGCGAGCAGCGTCTTGCCGGAACCGGTGGGGCCCAACAGGAGGATGTTGGACTTGGCGAGCTCGATCGCGTCGTCCCGGCCCTGCGCGCCGCCGTTCTCACCGGCCTGGACGCGCTTGTAGTGGTTGTACACCGCGACGGAGAGGGCCTTCTTCGCGGGCTCCTGGCCGACGACGTAACCCTCGAGGAACTCGTAGATCTCGCGCGGCTTGGGGAGTTCCTCCCACCGCACCTCGGAGGTCTCGGCGAGCTCCTCCTCGATGATCTCGTTGCAGAGGTCGATGCACTCGTCGCAGATGTACACCCCGGGGCCTGCGATGAGCTTCTTCACCTGCTTCTGGCTCTTTCCGCAGAACGAGCACTTGAGCAGGTCGCCGCCATCACCGATGCGTGCCACGAGGTGCTTCCCCTTCGCCTGGGAGCGCTTGGTTCAGCGACTCCTGGTGCCTCATATCCGACGGTACCTTGCCGGGCCCCTCGTTCGGGCCCCCCTTGGCGCGGTTCACATTGACGTGTACCGCGCCAAGGTCAGGTCGGGCGTCAGGCGGCCGCTGCGGCCGTGCTCTTGCGGGTCGACACGATCTGGTCGACCAGGCCGTACGCGAGCGCGTCCTCGGCGGTCAGGATCTTGTCGCGCTCGATGTCCTCGCGGACCTTCTCGATCGGCGTCGAGGAGTGCTTGGCCAGCATCTCCTCGAGCTGCTCACGCATGCGCAGGATCTCGTTGGCCGCGATCTCCAGGTCGGAGAGCTGCTCCCGGCCGGTCTGGGAGGACGGCTGGTGGATCAGCACACGGGCGTGCGGCAGGGCCATCCGCTTGCCGGGGGTACCGGCGGCGAGCAGGACGGCGGCGGCGGAGGCCGCCTGGCCCATGCAGACCGTCTGGATGTCCGGCTTCACGAACTGCATCGTGTCGTAGATGGCGGTCAGCGCGGTGAAGGAGCCACCAGGGCTGTTGATGTAGATCGAGATGTCGCGGTCCGGGTCCATCGACTCCAGGCACAGCAGCTGCGCCATGACGTCGTTGGCGGAGGCGTCGTCGATCTGCACGCCGAGGAAGATCACGCGCTCCTCGAAGAGCTTCGCGTACGGGTCGTACTCGCGCACACCCTGCGAGGTGCGCTCGACGAAGCGGGGGACGACGTAGCGGTTGTCCACCTGCGGGCCCGTGTAGAGGCCGCTCGCGGAGAGGTTGTTCTGCATGTCGGTGTTCACCATCCTGGTGGCGTTCAGCGGGCTGGGGGTCTGGGTGGGCGGCCGGGGCTGCTGGGCCCCGGCGCGGGGGCTCAGGCCCCGGTGCCGCCGCCGCCCGGAACGCCCGAAGCGGCGGAGATGATCTCGTCGATGAGGCCGTAGTCCTTGGCCTCCTCGGCCGTGAACCAGCGGTCGCGGTCGCCGTCGCGGATGATCGTCTCGACGGTCTGGCCGGAGTGGCGGGCGGTGATCTCCGCCATGCGCTGCTTGGTGCGCAGCAGGTACTCGGCCTGGATCTTGATGTCCGACGCGGTGCCGCCGATACCGGCCGAGCCCTGGTGCATCAGGATGTCGGTGTGCGGCAGCGCGAAGCGCTTGCCGGAGGCGCCGCCGGTCAGCAGGAACTGGCCCATGGAGGCGGCCATGCCCATGCCGATGGTGACCACGTCGTTCGGGATGTACTGCATGGTGTCGTAGATCGCCATGCCGGCCGTCACCGAACCACCGGGGCTGTTGATGTAGAGGTAGACGTCCTTCTCGGGGTCTGCGGCCAGGAGGAGGAGCTGCGCCGTGATCTTGTTGGCGATGTCGTCGTCGACCTGCTGGCCCAGGAAGATGATGCGCTCGCCGAGCAGCCGGCTGTAGACCTGGTCGCCGAGGCCTCCACCGATGGACGGCTCACCGGCGGCGTTAGGCATCAGAATCGTCACGTAATCCACCTGCTCGTCTCTGACGGCTGCGGCCGTCTCAGCGTCTTTAGTACTACCGGGGGCCGGCCCCACCACCCGGGACCGGCCCGGGTCGGGTACTCCCCTGCCCTCGTATTCATGGACCCTAACGCGCTGGTGGGCGGGCGCCATCCCGCTTCCGGAACTGTTCGCTCGGAGCGCAAGGTACGGGGGATGTACGGGACCCGGAATACGGCGTCGGGCCCGTACGCGGCTGTGCGCGTACGGGCCCGGCGGACAGGGTCAGCGCGAGGCTCAGGCCTCGGACTTGCCCTCGGCGTCGGCGGCCGCGGCGGCGACGTCGGCGGCCTCCTCGATCTCGTCCTCGTCGTCGCTCAGGTCGACGGTCTCACCGTTGGTGTCCTTGACGGTGGCCTTGTCGACGACGGCGGCGAGCGCCTTGCCGCGGGCGACCTCGCCGACGAGCATCGGCACCTGGCCGCCCTCGACGACGGCCTGGGCGAACTGGTCGGGGGACATGCCGGAGGAGGCGGCGCGGCGCATGAGGTGCTCGGTGAGCTCCTCCTGGCTGACGTTCAGCTTCTCCTGGGAGACCAGCTCGTCGAGGACGAACTGGGTCTTGATGCCCTTGACCGCCTGCTCCTTGGTCTCGGCATCGAACTCTTCCTCGGTCTTGCCCTGGATCTCCAGGTACTTGGCGAGGTCGAGGCCCATCTGGGCGAGCTGGTGGTTGACCAGGTTGTGCTTGCGGGTGTTGATCTCGTCCTCGAGCAGCTTCTCGGGGATCGGGACCTCGACCAGCTCCAGGAGCTTCTCCAGGACGCGCTCCTGGGCCTGGGTGGCCTGGTCGTACTGCTTCATGTTCGTGAGGCGCTTGCGGCTGTCGGCCTTCAGCTCGTCGAGCGTGTCGAACTCGCTCGCCATCTGCGCGAACTCGTCGTCCAGCTCGGGGAGCTCACGGGCGGCGACCTGGGTGACCTTGACGGAGACCTCGGCCTCCTTGCCCTCGGCGGAGCCGCCCTTCAGCTCGGAGGTGAAGGTGGCCTCGCCGCCGGCCTCCAGGCCGGTGACGGCCTCGTCGATGCCCTCGAGGAGCTCGCCGGAGCCGATCGTGTACTGCACGCCCTCGGCGACACCGTCCGCGAGGACCTCGCCGTCGACCTTGGCCTCCAGGTCGATCGTCACGACGTCGCCTTCGGCGGCGGCGCGCTCGACCGGGGAGGTGGACGCGAAGCGCCCGCGGAGCTGCTCCACCGACTTGTCGATGTCCTCGTCGCTCACCTCGATGGCGTCGACCTCGACCTCGATGCCGGAGTAGTCCGGGATCTCGATGGCCGGGCGGACGTCCACCTCGGCGGTGAAGTTCAGCGTCTCGCCGTCCTTCAGCTCCGTGATGTCGATCTCGGGCTGGCCGAGGACGTTGACCTCGGCCTCGTTGACCGCCTGGGTGTAGAACTTCGGGAGGGCGTCGTTGACGGCCTCCTCCAGCACCGCACCGCGGCCGAACCGCTGGTCGATGACCCGGGCCGGGATCTTGCCCTTGCGGAAGCCCTTGACCGTGACCTGCTGGTTGATCTTCTTGTACGCCGCGTCGAGGCTGTCCTTGAGCTCCTCGAAGGGCACCTCGACAGTGAGCCGAACCCGAGTCGGGTTCAGGGTCTCCACGGCGCTCTTCACGGTTCGGTCTCCTTGGTGGCTGAATTCTGGGATTCTGCTGCGTCCCCGCGCGGTGCTGTTCTGTACGGCGGCGGCTCAGCGGATCGGGCCCGGCTCTTCAGACACTCATCAGACACACGGGCACACAGCTTGCATAGTAGCCGCTGGCAGGATGAGCCCCACAATGCGATCACGGCGCGAGCACGCCGGGTGATCGTGGGTGGTGGTCGGGGTGGCGGGATTTGAACCCACGGCCTTCCGCTCCCAAAGCGGACGCGCTACCAAGCTGCGCCACACCCCGTCGGTGCGAGACGTAGGGTACATGCCCACAGCCTGTGCGCCCCCCGATTTGGCGGTGCGGGTGCGGGTGCGGGCAACGGGGTGTGCGTCGGCGGGGTCGGACCCGCTACGATGCTCCTCGTGCCTCGGCGTTCATGGTGTGCTTCATGACCTGCGGTGCGGTGCTTGCGGGCGTAGCTCAATGGTAGAGCCCTAGTCTTCCAAACTAGCTACGCGGGTTCGATTCCCGTCGCCCGCTCTGTGGCCTCAGGCCCGGTTCCACGAGATTCTCGCGGAGCCGGGCCTGAGGCTTTTTCGCTTTCGGCCGGTCAGCACGTCGCCGGCCGATCAGAACGTGGCAGACCTGTCAGAACTTGATCGAATTGATCGTCCGCGCCACCGCGTCGAGAAACCGCTGGATGTCATCGGCCATGCCGGTGGACGCCAGGAAGAAGCCGAACAGCGCCGCGACGACGGCGGGTCCCGGCTTGATGGAGCCGGAGCGGACCATCACCACGAGGACGATCGCCAACAGCAGCACCACAGACAGTGAAATGGCCACAACTGATCACACCCTCGGTCGGTACTGATTCCCCGCCGGGAAGCATGCGGCCCAGCACACCCCCCGTCCCCACCATCGTGCCACCAACACCCGTGCGGTGGCCCCCGGGTGACGAATCGTCGACGGTGGATCCCGTCGCGGCGCGGGGCGGCGGCGGGTGCCACGGTGGCGCTGCGTACCGAATTGCTATTTGATCACCACCCTCTCCGTTGCGGAATGCTCACAGGCCGGTCACAGGAAATTCTCGGGGTATCGGTGAGAAAATTCACCCGCACTTATGGCAGCCTCACGGGCTGTTGATATGCCCCGTTTAAGGGGGATTAATTAGGGCATACTGTAGGTTTGACGGTGGTTTCCGTGCGCGAATAGGCGGACCACCTGCGGGGTTTTACTAAATCGATTGTGCGGGGCTAGGGTGCCTCGAATGTTCCACGCTCCGCACGAAATTCAGAGGGCCACGCTCCCCCAGGCCGCCCGAGAGCCGGAGACCGACCGGAGGCAGGCGTCGGCCACACCGCGCAAGAGACGCGACGCCTTCTTCGACAACGCCAAGTACCTGGCGATCGTGCTGGTGGCGGTGGCTCATGCGTGGGAGCCGGTGATGGAGGGCAGCCGCGCCACCAGAGCGCTGTACATGCTCGTCTACACCTTCCACATGCCGGCCTTCATCATCATTTCCGGCTACTTCTCGCGGAGCTTCACGGGCCGTCCCGATCAGCTGAAGCGGCTGGTGAGCGGCCTGATCGTGCCGTACGTGGTGTTCGAGGTGGCGTACACCCTCTTCACCCGGTGGGTCATCGACCCGGGCCATCCGTTCAGCCTGACCGATCCGTTCTATCTGACCTGGTTCCTGTTGGCGCTGTTCATCTGGCGATTGTCCGTACCGCTGTGGCGCGCGATCCGGTGGCCGCTGCCGGTCGCGCTGGGCATCGCCGTGATCGGTTCGCTCACCCCGGACATCGGGGACGATCTCGATCTCCAGCGCGTGCTGCAGTTCCTGCCGTTCTTCGTGCTGGGGCTGTCGCTGAAGCCGGAGCATTTCGAGCTGCTGCGGCGGCGGGAGGTCCGGCTGCTGGCCGTGCCCGTCTTCGCGGTCGCGGCGGTCTTCACGTACTGGATCACGCCGGACCTGCGGATGGGCTGGTTCTTCCGCACCTCGGGCGCCGGGGACCTGGGCGTGGCCTGGTGGGCGGGGCCGGTCATGACGTTCGGGCTGTTCGGTTGTGCGCTGCTGCTCACGGCGGCGTTCCTCGCGCTGGTGCCGCGCCGGCGGACCTGGTTCACGGTGCTGGGCGCGGGCACCATCTGCGGGTACCTGCTGCACGGCTTCCTGGTGAAGGCCATGGACTATCTGGAGCTGGTGGCCCGGCACCCCTGGCTGGCCGGTCCCGCCGGGGAGATCGCGGTGACGCTGGTCGCCGCGACGGCGGTGACGCTGTTCTGCACGCCTCCGGTGCGGCGGGCGCTGCGCTCCGTCACGGAGCCGGAGCTGTCGTGGGCGTTTCGCCGGGACGCGAAGGAGGCGGCTGGGGCAGGCCCAGCAAACGCCGGACGTTCGCGTACTTCAGGGTGAGACGGGCCCGGGTCGCCTCGTCGAGGACGGCGAGGCGGGACGGGTCCGCGTTGTGGGCGAGGTCGGATTCCTTGACGAGCAGGGCGCCGGGGGTGGCGAGGATGCGCCGGGTGTACTCCCGCACGTCCTCGCCCTCGCGCTTGGTCAGGGCGAGGACCATGTCCTTGACGGACTGCGGCAGTTCGGCGCCGTCCAGCCACTCCCGGGAGAGCGCGTCGTCCTCGATCGCGTCGTGCAGCCAGGCCGCCGCGATCTGCTCCTCGGATCCGCCCCGGCTGCGGACGCCCTCGGCCACGGCCTGGAGATGCTCCGTGTAGGGCCGGCCCGCCTTGTCCGTCTGGGTGGCGTGCGCGTCGCGGGCGATGGCCTCGACCTGGGCGAGGGTGAGGGAAGACATGCCCCGACTGTACGGGGCGGGCCGGCTGTCAGCCGATCAGGTGGTAGTCCGCCATGACCGCCAGGAAGAGCGGGGCGGCCAGGGCTATCAGGGTGTAGTGGATCCGGCCCGCGCGGCCCCACCAGCCGCGCCGCCATGCCACTGCCGCACAGCCGAGGGTGGCCACGGCGGCCACGGCGGTGGCGGTGAGGCTCTGGAGCGCCGCTGCGAGCAGGGGTGAACTGCCGAGGAAGACGGTCTCGTTCAGGGCGTTGGCGTCGAGGACCAGGGTCAGGAACAGGCCGAGGAAGACGACCGGCAGGACGCACAGGGTCCAGGCCACGACGCGGGCGAAGCGGGCGCCCCAACCGGACGAAGGGCGGTGCGTGCGGCCGCGGGCACGCCGGATCAGGGCGGTCAGGGGCCAGCCGAACAGCCCGGTCAGCAGCACCAGGAGCGCGGCGCCGGCCGCGAGCTGGTGCGTGCGCGAGGAGGCGTACCAGGAGGAGCGCTCGTAGGCCACGGTCGGATCCTGGCCGGTGAGCAGTCGGCCGTCGGCGAAGGCGATCGTGTCCTGGCCGCCGCGCTCACGGAAGAGGCCGTCGCCGACCGGTATCCAGTGCTGTGTGGCCTTGTCGGGGTCGTAGGAGAGCGGACCGTCGGTGGTCAGTCCGCCGTCCGCACCGTCCGCGGTCACCGTCACGTCGCCCATGAGCGCGGCCGCCTTCGTCAGGTCGGCGGTGGAGGTACGGCTGGAGCGGTACGTCCCTTCGTAGCGGGCGGCGTCCGTGAGGGGAGCGGCCGTGGGTGGGGTGGTGGGCGTCGTACCGCCCGGGAAGAAGTGGGCGACGAAGGCGTTGACCAGGTCCCGCGCGGCGAAGGACGCCGCGCCGTTCGCACCGTCCCCGTTGAAGGTGACGTAGATACCGGTGTCGCGCTCCGGCAGCAGGGCGAGGAGGGAGTGGAAACCGGGGACGTCGCCGTCCTTGAGGAGCAGGTTCTGGCCGTCGCGGCGGTCCTGGGTCAGCAGGTACGCCATGCCGGGCAGTCGCGGGTCCGGGCCGAAGTGGCGGCTCTCCAGCGCGGTCACGCTCTCCGGGCGCAGGATGCGGGACCCGCCGAGCCGGCCTCCGTCGAGCAGGGCACGCATCAGTCTGCCCATGTCGGCGGCGGTGGTGACGGTGCCCGCGCCGGTCGGGGACATCGCGCCGAACTGGCCCCGGGCCCGGATCGGGCCGCCGTCCGAGGGGCGGTAGCCGTGGGCGGTGTCCGGACCGGTCATCCGTGGATCGCTCTGGTCGAAGGTCGTGCGCGTCATGCCGAGCGGGCTCAGAACGCGCTCGTCCATGTACGCGGCGAAGGGGCGGCCGGAGACGGCCTGGACGAGATAGCCGGCCAGCGCGACCCCGTAGTTGTCGTACGCCGGGACCTGTCCGGGCGGCCGGACGCGGGCCGGCTGCTCGGTACGCAGGAACTCCTCCAGGTCACCCGCGTCCCGGGGATGGATCCGGCCCGCTCCCAGGGCGACGGTGTCGAAGCCGGAGGTGTGGGTCAGCAGGTGCTCCACGGTGACCGGGCGGCCGGGGTAGGTGTCGGCGATCTTGAAGCGGGTGAGGTAGCGGTTGACGTCGGCGCGCGGGTCGAGCTTCCCCTCCTCGACGAGCTGCATGACGGCCACCGCCGTGAGGACCTTGGCGACCGATCCGGTCAGGAAGCGGGTGCGGTCGGCGGAGACGGGCGTACGGCGGCCGGTGTCCGCGATCCCGTACCCCTGGGCGGCCAGCTGCCGGCCGCCCAGGACCACGGACACGGAGGCGCCCGGTATGTCGCACGCCGCGAGCCGCGCGGGGATCTCCTTGTCCAGGAACGCCCGCACTTCGGCAGGGCGGGGCGGCGGGGAGCTCGTCGCGGCCGACGCCGTGGCCGTGGCCACCATGGTGAACAGCAGCGCCAGCACGGCCGGCGCCACCCTCGCGAATCCGCGCATCGACCCTCAACTCCCCCGACGAACCAGTGAACCGGTCTTTCGTCAAAGAGCGTATGAGCCGGTGGCGGCCATGATCGATAGGCCTGACCCCCCTCTTGGGGGTGTACCTAACCCCCCTGCCCGGACCCCCGGAGTCAGGGCTCCCGGCAGATCAGCAGCAGCGCGCGGTCGTCGTTGACGTCCTTGGCGACGGTCTCGATCAGATGCCAGGCCGCGCCCTCGAAGCCCGTCGCCACATGGCGGTCCGCCTCGCCGGTGAGCCGGTCCATGCCCTCGGCGATGTCCCGGTCGGAGGCCTCCACCAGGCCGTCGGTGAAGAGCATCAGGACGTCGCCGGGCCGCAGCCTGCCCTTGACCGGATCGAACTGGGCGCCGTCGTACACGCCCAGCAGCGGGCCTTCCGCGGACTTCTCCTCCCAGCGGCCGCTTCCGGCATTGAGCTGGAGCGCGGGGAGGTGGCCGGCGGAGAGGAGCTCGTAGTCCCCGGAGTCGAGGTCGAGGACGAGATGGACGGAGGTGGCGAAGCCCTCGTCCCAGTCCTGGCGCAGCAGGTAGCCGTTGGCGGCGGGCAGGAAGCCGTGCGGCGGCAGCGAACCGAGGAGCCCGCCGAAGGCGCCGGAGAGCAGCAGGGCGCGGGAGCCCGCGTCCATGCCCTTGCCGGAGACATCGGTGAGGACGACCTCCAGGGTGCGGCCGCCGTTCGTCCGGGCCGCGACCACGAAGTCGCCGGAGAAGGACTGGCCGCCCGCCGGGCGCAGCGCCATCTCGTGGTGCCAGCCCTTGGGGAGGCGGGGCAGGGCGCTCTGCACCCGGATGCGTTCGCGCAGGTCGAAGAGCATGGTGCCGCCGCGCCGCCACGGCACTCCGACGCGGGCCCGGAACTGGGCGATGAGCAGCCCGAAGAATCCGCAGGCCGCCACGACGAGGACGGTGCCCGGGGTGACGCGCGCGGGCCCCTCCATGTACGGGCCGAGCACGAGCGACTCGACGATGAGCGCGGCCGCGGCGGCCGCGTACAGCCCGAGGAGGCTCGCGGGCCGCAGGAGCAGGCCGCCCGCGACGATGGGCAGGACGAGCGCGTTGGGCGAGCACCAGACCGGCAGCGCCATCGTGCCGCAGGCGATCGCCGGGATGGTGAGGAGGAGACCGGCCAGGGCGACCCAGTCGGAGCCGTCGCCGCGGAAGTAGTCCACTGCGGATTTGCGCAGCGCCGTGCGGGCCCGGTGTGCGGACCTCCGCAGCCGGGCCGCGTACGAGTCTGCCGCGCCATGTGTCATTGCCGTGGACCCTATCCACCCGCCCGGTCCACGTGCAGGGGTACCCCCACGACAATGCATTCGAAATCGGGTCGCGACGGGTCACCCCGCCCTGGTAGGGAGGGCATATGACGACAGAGCTGCGGGTGCTGCGACCGTCCGAGTGGGACGACTGGTTCGGGAAGCTGGAGCGGGCGTTCGGTGGCACTCCGGAGGAGCCGGAGGAGCGCGAGCTGGAGGAGGCTCTCACCGAGCACGAGCGTTCTCTCGGGGTCTGGGACGGCGACGAGTGCGTCGGTACGGCCTCCGCGTACAGCTTCGGGGTGTCGGTGCCGGGCGGCTCGTTCGTCCCCGCGGCCGGGGTGACGATGGTGAGCGTGGCGGCGACGCACCGGCGGCGCGGGGTGCTCACCTCGATGATGCGTCGCCAGCTGGACGACGTACGCGCGTGGGGCGAGCCGCTCGCCGTGCTCACGGCGTCCGAGCCGGCGATCTACGGCCGGTTCGGGTACGGCATCGCGACGCACCAGATGAGCGTGGACATCGACACGTCGCGGGTACGGATCGCCGTACCGCCTGGGGCCGATGACGTGCGGCTGCGGTTCGTTCCGGTGGCGGAGGGCGCGGAGGCGTGCGAGGCGGTGTATCTGCGCACGATCGGGACGCGGGCGGGGATGCTCGAACGGCGGCCGGGGTGGGAGCGGCTGCCGCTGCTCGATCCGGTGAGCGAGCGGGACGGCGCGTCGCCGATGCAGTGCGTGCTCGCCGAGCGCGGCGGGGAGGTCGTCGGCTACGTGCGCTTCCACAACAAGTCGGAGTGGACCGCGAACGGGCCGGACGGGTCCGTCACCGTGCGGCACATCGACGCGCTGGATCCCGCGGCGTACGCGGCGCTGTGGCGGTTCGTGTGCGGGATCGACCTGACGTCGACGGTCCGGTCGCGGAACCGGCCGGTGGACGATCCGCTCCTCCACCTGGTCTCGGACGTGCGGCGGTGCGGGGTGCGGGTGCGGGACTCGATGCACGTGCGGCTGGTGGACGTCGGCGCGGCGCTGGCGGCGCGGACGTACCGGACTCCGGTGGATGTGGTGTTCGAGGTGGAGGACGCGTTCTGTCCCTGGAACGAGGGACGTTGGAGGCTCACGGGCGACGCGAAGGGGGCGTCCTGCGAGCGGACGGGGGACGCGGCGGACGTGGCGTTGTCGGTGCGCGATCTGGGGGCGGCGTACTTGGGTGGGGTGACGCTGTCGTCGCTCGCCGGGGCCGGACGGGTGCGGGAGCTGCGCGGCGGCGCGGTGCGGGAGGCGTCGGTCGCGTTCGGGGCGGACCTGGCGCCGTGGCTGCCGCACGGGTTCTGAGGCGCGGGGGTACGGGGGTGCCTGCGCGGCCAGGGCCTGATCCGAAAGACAGGCCCTAAGCCGGCTGGCACGTCGGGCACCAGAACAGGTTCCGGGCCGCCAGGTCCGCCGTGCGGATGGCCGTCGCGCAGATGTGGCACGGCAGTTGCGCCCTGCGGTACACGTACACCTCACCGCCGTGGTCGTCGACGCGCGGCGGGCGGGACATCGCCTCGGGGGTGTGCTCGGGGCGGACGGTGTCGATGCGGTTGTTCCGTACGCCCTCGCGCATCAGCGCGACCAGGTCCGTCCAGATGGCGTCCCACTCGCGCCGGGTGAGCGAATTGCCCTGGCGGTACGGGTCGATGCCGTGCCGGAAGAGGACCTCCGCCCGGTAGACGTTCCCGACGCCCGCGATGACCTTCTGGTCCATGAGCAGGGCCGCGATGGTGGTGCGGCTGCGGGAGACGCGGGCCCAGGCCTTGTCGGGAGAGTCCCCGGCGCGCAGGGGGTCCGGGCCGAGCCGGTCGTGTATCGCCTGCTTCTCACCGTCGGTGATCAGGGCGCAGGTGGTGGGGCCGCGCAGGTCGACGTACGCCTCCGGGTTCGCGAGCCGCAGCCGTACCGTCTCGGTGGGCGGGGGCGCCGGGGCGTCGCCGAAGTTGACCTTGCCGAAGAGGCCCAGGTGGATGTGGACCCATTCGTCGCGGGGGAAGGCGAGGAAGAGGTGCTTGCCGTGGGCCTCGGTGCCCTCCAGCACCGTGCCGTCGAGCAGCGCCGCCGAGTCGGCGAACTTGCCCTGCGGGCTGGTCACCCGCACGGACCGGCCGCCGAACCGTTCCCGGTAGTCGGCGGCCAGTCGGTGGATCGTGTGCCCCTCGGGCATCAGGCTTGCGGGTGGTGGGCCGGGATCGGGGGGAGCTCGCCGGTGGTCTCGTACACCGACAGCATGTCGATGCGGCGGGTGTGCCGCTCCTCGCCCGAGTACGGGGTGGCGAGGAAGATCTCGACGAACTTCGTCGCCTCTTCCTGGGTGTGCATCCGGCCGCCGATGGAGATCACGTTGGCGTTGTTGTGCTCACGGCCGAGGGCGGCGGTCTGCTCGCTCCAGGCGAGGGCGGCGCGCACCCCCTTCACCTTGTTCGCGGCGATCTGCTCGCCGTTGCCGGAGCCGCCGATCACGATGCCGAGGCTGTCCGCGTCCGCGGCCGTCCTCTCGGCGGCACGCAGGCAGAACGGCGGGTAGTCGTCCTGGGCGTCGTAGATGTGGGGGCCGCAGTCGACGGGCTCGTGGCCGTGGGCCTTGAGCCATTCGACGAGGTGGTTCTTGAGTTCATAGCCGGCATGGTCCGAGCCGAGGTACACGCGCATGGTCCGAGTGTGGCACGCGGGCGCGCGGGTAGCGGTCAGCGGGGTCGCGGGGCATGTCCGGACCGTCTCCGACCCACGGGATCTTGACCGTCACTCTGTGTACACAACGTTCCGGAATATGGTCTTCCTTTATCTCGGCTCACCCGCTTCAATACTCAGGTTCGTAACCCGAACGACCCGCATACGTAAGGAATCGTCCATGACCACCCAGCCGACCCTTACGAAGACAGGCGGGAGCACCGGCACTCCCGGTGACCCTCAGTCTTCCAACGGTCTCCAGGCCGGTCTCAAGAACCGCCATCTGTCCATGATCGCCATCGGCGGCGTGATCGGCGCAGGACTCTTCGTAGGGTCCGGTTCCGGTATCGCCAAGGCGGGGCCGGCCATCCTCCTGTCGTACGCGCTCGTCGGCTTGATGGTCGTCTTCGTGATGCGGATGCTGGGCGAGATGGCCGCCGCGAACCCGACCTCCGGCTCCTTCTCCGCGTACGCGGACCGGGCGCTCGGCCGCTGGGCCGGATTCTCGATCGGCTGGCTCTACTGGTTCTTCTGGGTCGTGGTGCTGGCCGTAGAGGCCACGGCCGGTGCGGAGATCCTGGAGAGCTGGATACCCCAGGTGCCGCAGTGGGGCTGGGCGCTCATCGTGATGGTCGTGCTGACCGCGACCAACCTGGCGTCGGTGGCGTCGTACGGCGAGTTCGAGTTCTGGTTCGCGGGCATCAAGGTCGTCGCCATCGCCGCGTTCGTCGTCGTCGGCCTGCTCGCGGTCTTCGGACTGCTGCCCGGCTCGGACAACCCGGGCGCCGGCCTGTCGCACCTGACCGACACCGGCGGCTTCTTCCCCGCGGGCTACGGCGCGATCCTCACCGGTGTGCTGATGGTCGTCTTCTCCTTCATGGGCAGCGAGATCGTGACCCTCGCGGCCGGTGAGTCCGAGGACCCGCAGCGCGCCGTCACCAAGGCCACGAACAGCGTGATCTGGCGGATCGCCGTCTTCTACCTGGGCTCGATCTTCGTGGTGCTGACGCTGCTCCCGTGGAACGACCCGTCGATCGCCAAGGACGGCTCGTACGTCGCCGCGCTCAACTCCATCGGCATCCCGCACGCCGGCGAGGTCATGAAGGTCATCGTGCTGACCGCCGTGCTCTCCTGCCTGAACTCGGGTCTCTACACGGCCTCCCGGATGGCCTTCTCGCTCGGCCGGCGCGGCGACGCGCCGAAGGCCTTCGCCCGCACCAACGCGCGAGGTGTGCCGACGGCGGCGATCCTGGCCTCCGTGCTCTTCGGCTTCGTCGCGGTGTTCTTCAACTACAAGTGGCCGGACACGGTCTTCGCGTTCCTGCTGAACGCCTCCGGTGCCGTGGCGCTCTTCGTCTGGCTGGTCATCTGCGTCACGCAGCTGAAGATGCGCGGGATCATCCAGCGCGAGACGCCGGAGAAGCTGATCGTGCGGATGTGGCTGTTCCCGTATCTGACGTGGGTGACCATCGCGATGATCTCGGGCGTGCTGGTCTACATGCTGTACAGCGGCGGGGACGCGCGCGAGCAGGTCGTTCTGTCGCTGCTGGTGGCCGCCCTGGTCATCGCCATCGCGGTGGTGCGCGACCGGCTGCCGAAGAAGGCGGACGCGGACGCCGAGATCAACGCCTGATCAACGCCTGATCAAGTCCTGATCAAGGCTGATCGAGGCTGATCGAGGAAACGCGAGAAGGGGCTCCGTACACGTTCGGTGTACGGAGCCCCTTCTTTCTTTCGTACGCGCGCCTCAGCCGCGGCGGCCGATCAGCTTCCATGCCGTCGGCAGCGCGCCCATCGCCAGCGCGGCCTTGAGCGCGTCCCCGACCAGGAACGGCGTGAGGCCCGCGGCGACGGCCTGGCCGAGCGTCATGCCGGTGGCGAGGGAGAGGTACGGCACGCCGACCGCGTAGATGATCGCGGAGCCGAGCACCATGCTGCCGGCGGTGCGCAGGACGGTGCGGTCGGCGCCACGGCGGGCGAGGTCGCCGACGACGGTCGCGGCGAGCAGCATGCCGAGGATGTAGCCGAAGGACGGCATCGCATACCCGTGCGCGCCCTCGGCGAACCACGGCATGCCCGCCATGCCCACCAGCGCGTACAGCGCGAGGGACAGGAAACCGCGGCGGGCGCCGAGCGCGGTGCCCACGAGCAGCGCGGCGAAGGTCTGGCCGGTGACCGGGACCGGGGAGCCGGGGACCGGGACGGCTATCTGGGCGGCGATGCCCGTGAGTGCGGCGCCGCCGACGACCAGCGCGGTATCCACCGCGTACTTCGTGCGGGAGGCGGGCAGCAGGTCGGCGAGGACCGCTCCGGCTCGAACGGGTGCGGCTGCAGTGCTCATCGGGACTCCGCGGAGGTGAGGGTGACGGGGAGGACACGGTGACGCTAGCGGACACGTAAGCACGTGATCACCATCAGTCGTGAACAAAGGCCGAATCCCCGACTTGGTGGGGTCCTCACAAACGATGACCATGCGGAGAGCCATGGAGTGACGCTCGTCACTGAGTCGAGGTTCGAGGCCGCGACGGCCGAGACTGTAGGTTTTGGCCAAATCCACCCGTTGCCCGATGTGCATGCGCCGCGTGCTTGGCGTGTACAGTTCTTCACATTGTGTGAGCGTGGTGTCCGTATACCGGTCCCCCGTTCCCCGTCAGCGGTGCACACGACGAAACTGTGTGGGTTTCCGCTCACCCCTCTCGGCTACTGAACAGGGCACGCCCATGTCTCGGACTTCCGCGCCCGCGCCCGTCGACGCCGCACCCGTCGACTCGTCGCTCGCGCACGGCCTCAAGCAGCGCCATCTCTCGATGATCGCCCTCGGCGGTGTCATCGGTGCCGGACTCTTCGTCGGCTCGGGCGCCGGTATCGCCGCCGCCGGACCGTCGATCGTCATCGCGTACGCGATCTCCGGCCTGCTCGTCATGCTCGTGATGCGCATGCTCGGCGAGATGTCGGCCGCGAATCCCGCATCCGGCTCGTTCTCCGTGCACGCGGAGCGGGCCATCGGCCCCTGGGCCGGGTTCACCGCGGGCTGGGCGTTCTGGTTCCTGCTGTGCGTGGCCGTCGGCCTGGAGGGCATCGGCGCGGCGAAGATCATGACCGGCTGGATGCCCGACACGCCCGAGTGGGCCTGGGTCGCGCTGTTCATGCTGGTGTTCTGCGGGACGAACCTGGCGGCGGTGAAGAACTTCGGCGAGTTCGAGTTCTGGTTCGCCGCGCTCAAGGTCGGCGCGATCGTGCTCTTCCTGGGCATCGGCGTGCTCGCGATCGTCGGCGTCCTGCCGGGCACGGACGCCCCGGGCACCGCGAACCTCACCGGCGACGGCGGGTTCATGCCCAACGGCACCGAGGGCCTGGTGATCGGACTACTCGCGTCGGTCTTCGCGTACGGCGGCCTGGAGACGGTCACCATCGCCGCGGCCGAGTCCGAGCACCCCGTCCAGGGCGTGGCAAAGGCCGTGCGTACGGCCATGTGGCGCATCGCGCTCTTCTACATCGGCTCGATGGCGGTCATCGTCACGCTCGTCCCGTGGGACGACAAGACGGTCGTCGACAAGGGCCCGTACGTCGCCACCCTCAACCACCTCGGCATCGACGGCGCCGGGCAGATCATGAACGTCGTCGTGCTGGTCGCCCTGCTCTCGGCGATGAACGCCAACATCTACGGCGCCTCCCGCATGGCCGGCTCGCTGGTCGCCCGCGGCCAGGGCCCGAAGGCGCTCGGCAAGCTCTCCGGCGGCGTGCCGCGCATCGCGGTCCTCACCTCCTCGGTCTTCGGCTTCGGCTGTGTGCTGCTCAGCTACTGGCGGCCCGACGACGTCTTCATCTACCTGCTCAACACGATCGGCGCGATCATCCTGGTCGTCTGGATCTTCATCGCCGTCTCGCAGCTGCTGCTGCGCCGCAGGACGGAGCGCGAGGCCCCGGAGAAGCTGGTCGTGAAGATGTGGGCGTACCCGGTGCTGACCTGGGTGGCACTGCTGGGCATGGTCGGGATCTTCGTCCTGATGGCCCGCGACCCGGGCACCCGGGTCCAGCTGTACTGGACCGGCGGCCTGACGCTGGTGCTCGCGGTCGTCGGCTACATCCGTCAGACCGGTAAGGCGAAGCTCCAGGCGGGCGCGCCCGTCGACGGCGGCAAGGACAGCTCCGCCGTCGACGCGACCGGCTGACGCTCAGCCACACGCCACACAGGACCCCCGGGCCGCCGCCAAGGCCCGGGGGTCCTTCGCATGCCGGAACGGTCGACGGTGATCACGAAATCGAACTTCTGCTGTTAATCTGCACTTGCATAAGGTTTGCAATAGGCAGTGGAAGGGCTCGGACGAACATGGCTGTTTACACGCTTCCTGAACTTCCGTACGACTACGCGGCGCTCGAACCCGTCATCAACCCGCAGATCATCGAGCTGCACCACGACAAGCACCACGCGGCCTACGTGAAGGGCGCCAACGACACGCTGGAGCAGCTGGCGGAGGCGCGCGACAAGGAGGCCTGGGGCTCGATCAACGGCCTGGAGAAGAACCTCGCGTTCCACCTGTCCGGGCACATCCTGCACAGCATCTACTGGCACAACATGACCGGCGACGGCGGCGGCGAGCCGCTGGACAAGGACGGTGTGGGCGAGCTCGCGGACGCGATCGCCGAGTCCTTCGGCTCCTTCGCGAAGTTCAAGACGCAGCTGTCCAAGGCCTCGGCGACCACGCAGGGCTCGGGCTGGGGCGTCCTCGCGTACGAGCCCGTCAGCGGCCGGCTGATCGTGGAGCAGGTGTACGACCACCAGGGCAACGTCGGCCAGGGCTCGGTGCCGATCCTGGTCTTCGACGCCTGGGAGCACGCCTTCTACCTGCAGTACAAGAACCAGAAGGTCGACTTCATCGAGGCCATGTGGCAGGTCGTCAACTGGCAGGACGTGGCGAAGCGTTACGCCGAGGCCAAGGAGCGCACGCCGCTGATCGCGCCGTGAACTGACCTGCTCCTGGAGTCGTCCTGCTCGTGATCGTCTTCTCAACCTTCACTTGCAGGCGGATAAAGGAAGGGCCCCCGTGAGGACGTGACTCGCGGGGGCCCTTCTGTCTGCGCGGGTGCGGTCAGTCGAAGATCGGGCCCTGCGTACGCGTCCGCTTGATCTCGTAGAAGCCCGGCGTCGACGCGACCAGCAGCGTGCCGTCCCACAGCCGCGCCGCCGCCTCGCCCTTGGGCGCGGGCGTGACGACAGGGCCGAAGAAGGCCACGCGTCCGCCGTCCTCCCCCGGGACCGCGATGACCGGGGTGCCGACGTCCTGGCCCACGAGCTCGATGCCCTCCCGGTGGGAGGTGCGCAGCTCGGCGTCGTACTCGTTCGAGTGGGCGTAGTCGAGCAGCGACGTGGGAAGGCCGACCTCCTCCAGCGCCGCCGTGATCGCGTCGTCCGTCGCGCCCAGGCCCTGGTTGTGGAAACGGGTGCCGAGAGCGGTGTAGAGCGGGCCGACGATCTCGTCGCCGAACTTCTGCTGGGCGGCGATGACGACCCGCACCGGGCCCCAGGCCGTGGCGAGCTGCTCCCGGTACTCGGCGGGGAGCTCGTCCAGCCGGTCCTCGTTGAGCACGGCCAGGCTCATGACGTGCCACCGCACGTCCACCGGCCGGACCTTCTCCACCTCCAGCATCCAACGGGAGGTCATCCAGGCCCAGGGGCACAGCGGGTCGAACCAGAAGTCGGCGGGGGTCCTGGTCTCGTTGCTCTCGTTGCTCTCGGACACGTCTCTCCTCGGGGTGGGCCGGGGTGGGCCGGGTGGGCTTCGAGGGAGGAACACCGGCGTCACGCGGAGGCATTCCCTGCCCAGGGCCCGAGGGTCCCGGGCGCGTGCGAGGATCAAGGCTGTTCGTACGAGACACGAAGGAGTGGCCGTGCCCGGAGAGAATCTGTCCCGCGACGAGGCCCGCGCACGGGCCGCGCTGCTGTCGGTCGACAGCTACGAGGTCTTCCTCGACCTGCGGTCGGCGACCGGGGAGAGCACCGGGCCGGAGCCCCGCACGTTCCGCTCCGTGACGACGATCCGTTTCCGCGCCGCCGAGCCGGGCGCCGCCACCTTCGCCGATCTGATCGCCCCGTCCGTGACCGCCGTCACACTGAACGGCGAGAAGCTGGACCCGGCCGCCGTCTTCGACGGCTCCCGGATCGCGCTCACCGGTCTGCCGGCGGAGAACGTCCTGGTGGTGGACGCGCAGTGTGCGTACAGCCGCACCGGTGAGGGCCTGCACCGCTTCGTCGACCCGGAGGACGGCGAGGTCTACCTCTATACGCAGTACGAGCCGGCCGACGCCCGCCGCGTCTTCGCGAACTTCGAGCAGCCGGACCTGAAGGCACCCTTCCGTTTCGAGGTGGCGGCGCCGGCGGAGTGGACCGTCTGGAGCAACGGGGCGGAGGAGTCGCGCGACGGGGAGATCCGGCGGTTCGCGCGGACGCAGCCCATCTCGACGTACATCACCGCCGTCGTCGCCGGGCCGTACCACCACGAGACCGACGTCTACACGCGTACGTACGACGACGGCACGACGCTGGAGATCCCGCTCGGGGCGATCTGCCGCAAGGGTCTTGCCCGGCACTTCGACGCGGACGACATCTTCCTGATCACGAAGCAGGGCCTGGACTTCTTCCACGACCACTTCGACTACCCGTACCCCTTCGGGAAGTACGACCAGGCCTTCGTGCCCGAGTACAACATCGGGGCGATGGAGAACCCGGGCTGTGTGACCTTCCGGGAGGAGTACATCTTCCGGGGGAGGGTGACGGCGGCGTCGTACGAGCGGCGGGCCAACGTCATCCTGCACGAGATGGCGCACATGTGGTTCGGCGACCTGGTCACCATGCGCTGGTGGGACGACCTGTGGCTCAAGGAGTCCTTCGCGGACTTCATGGGCTCCTTCTCGCTGGTCGGGGCGACCCGCTTCACCGACGGCTGGGTGACCTTCGCCAACAGCCGCAAGGCGTCGGCGTACCGGGCCGACCAGCTGCCCTCCACCCATCCGGTCACGGCCGACATCCACGACCTGGAGGACGCCAAGCTCAACTTCGACGGCATCACGTACGCCAAGGGCGCGTCGGTCCTGAAGCAGCTGGTGGCGTACGCGGGGCGGGAGGCGTTCCTGGAGGGCGCGCGGCGCTACTTCAAGGCGCACGCGTACGGGAACACGGAGCTCGGCGACCTGCTGTCGGTGCTGGAGGAGACCTCCGGGCGGGACATGACGGCGTGGTCGCGGTCGTGGCTGCAGACGGCGGGCGTGAACTCGCTGACGCCGGTGGTGACGTACGACGCCGGTGGCCGGATCACGGAGCTGGCCGTCGTCCAGGACGGGGACGAGCTGAGGCCGCACCGGGTGGCCGTCGGGCTGTACCGGCACGAAGGGCCCGATCTGGTGCGCTACGCGCGCGCCGAGGTGGACGTCACCGGGGTGCGGACGGTCGTGACGGAGCTGGCGGGCGCGGAGAAGCCGGCGCTGGTGCTGGTGAACGACGACGACCTGACGTACTGCAAGATCCGCTTCGACGAGGGGTCGCTGGAGACGCTGCGGTCGCATCTGGGGTCGGTGACGGACTCGCTGGCACGGGCGCTGTGCTGGTCCGCGCTGTGGAACCTGACCCGTGACGCGCTGATGCCGGCGCGGGACTTCGTGGCGCTGGTCCTGGACTTCGCCGGGCGCGAGTCGGACATCGGCGTGCTCCAGATGGTCCACGCGTGGGCGCGGACGGCTCTCGTCCACTACGCCGCGCCCGAGTGGCGCGAGGAGGGCGGGCGGTTGCTGTCCGAGGGCGCGCTGCGGGAGCTGAGGGTGGCCGAGCCGGGCAGCCAGCACCAGCTGACGTGGGCGCGGTTCTTCGCCTCGCTGGCGGCGACGGACGCGGATCTGCGGCTGCTGCGGGGGCTGCTGGACGGTACGGCGAAGATCGACGGACTGGACGTGGACCAGGAGCTGCGCTGGGCGTTCCTCGAGCCGCTCGCCGCGCACGGAGCGGCGGACGAGACCGTGATCGGGGAGGAGCTGGCGCGGGACGACACGGCGTCCGGCAAGCGCCACCAGGTGCGGTGCCTGGCGGCGCGGCCGTCGTCGGCGGTCAAGGACCAGGCGTGGGCGCAGGTGGTGGAGTCGGACGCGTTGTCCAACGCGTTGGTGACGGCGACGATCTCGGGGTTCGCGCAGGCGTCGCAGCGGGAGTTGCTCGCGCCGTACGTGACGAAGTACTTCGCGGCGATCGAGCGGGTGTGGGCGGAGCGGTCGATCCAGATCGGCATGGATGTGGTGGCGGGGCTCCACCCCGCGCTCCAGGGTGACCGGCCCACGCTCGACGCGACGGACGCGTGGCTCGCGGCGCACCCGGCGGCGCCGCCGGCCCTGCGCCGCCTGGTCCTGGAGGCCCGCGACGACCTCTCCCGCGCCCTGCGCGCGCAGGCGCGCGACGCGGCAGCGGCGTAACCGGGGGGCGCCCCCCAGGCCCCCGTGCTCGAGTGCCCCTCGCGCCGGGGCACCTGGCCCCCGTGCCCCTCGGCCGGGGGGTGCCTGCGGCGGGCCTTTTCCCCTACCCGCCCCTTCCCGAAACTGGGGCTCCGCCCCAGACCCCGCGCCTCAATCGCCGGCGGGGCTCCTTTGGAGCCCGTCCGGCGTTTGAGGACACGGCCGGAGGCCGTACGGGGGTCTGGGGGCTTGCCCCCCACGCGGCGGAGCCGCAAATCGACACTGCGGGAAGGGGCGGGGCGGGGAGAGAAGCCCGCCGCAGGCACCCTCACCACCCACCCACCCCACCGCGCGAGGGCGCAATCGGCAGTCGAACGTCCGTACTTTAGGGCGATGTTGTCCGGAATTGTCGACGGATGTGTAACAGCGGTTAGGAAGCCCCACCCGCGCGGGAATTGCCGAGGCATGACCCACAACACCCCTCTCTCCCCCCGCCCCTTGCCCCGGCTCTCCGACGTACGCGACCGCGTCATGTCCGCCGCCCAGCTGCGTGCGCACGGTGTTCCGGCCGGGCAGGTCGCCGAGCGGTGCACGCCCGGTGGGCCGTGGCAGCAGTTGCTGCCCGGTGTGTATCTGCTGCACCCGGGGCCGCCCACCAGCGAGGAGCGGCTGCATGCCGCGCTGCTGTACGCGGGACACGGCGAGGCGATGATCACCGGGCTCGCCGCGCTCGCGCTGTACGGGTTCACGGCCGCTCCGCCGCTGACCTCGCTCGACCGGATCGACGTGCTGGTGCCGCGCACCCGGCGGCTGCGGTCGGTGGGGTGCGCCCGGCTGATCCGTACGCACACGACGCCGAGCCCGCAGGAGGTGACGGGCCTGCCCGTCGCCCCGGTGGCCCGCGCGCTCGCGGATGCCGTGGCGCGGCTCTCCGACGCGGCCGCGGTGCGCCGGCTGCTCACCGAGGCGGTACGCGGTGGGCACTGCGAACCGGCCGCGGTGGTGCGGGAGCTGAACCGCGCACGGCTGCTGGC
Organism: Streptomyces sp. NPDC000410; assembly: GCF_040300305.1. NCBI lineage: Bacteria > Bacillati > Actinomycetota > Actinomycetes > Kitasatosporales > Streptomycetaceae > Streptomyces > Streptomyces sp. NPDC000410. The sequence continues at coordinate 221,062 of NZ_JBEPDM010000002.1, read as the reverse complement.
CCGGCCCCACGTCGTGGGTGCCGTGGACTCGCTGCTCGCCGAGGGGCGGGCGCTGGCCGAGGAGCGGCTGTACGCGCTGGTGCGGGAGCACGGGCTGCCCGAGCCGCTGTGGAACGTGGATCTGCGGCTGCCGGGCGGCCCGCACCTCGGCGGTGTCGACGCGTACTGGCCCGAGCACTCCGTCGCCGTGGAGCTGGACACCCGTGCCCCGCGAACCCAGGACGGGGACACGGACGCGGAGTGGACCGCGTACAGCAGCAAGCGCGAGCATCTGGAGCTGCTCGGCATCACCGTCGTCCACATCACGCCGAAGAAGCTGCGGGAGTCCTCCGAGCAGCAGGCGACGGTGATCCGTACGGCCCTGATGGCGTCCCCGGACCGGGAGCCCGCCGCCTACGTCGTCGTCCTCCCCCGCTAGCTGCCGCTCCGGCTACCGGGGCGGCAGAACTCGGCCTCGACCACCGTCGCGGAGTCTCCCGCCCAGTCCGCGTTGAAGTTCAGCGCGAGCGAGTGGCGGGCGTCCCGGGTGGTCACGGCCTCGGACGCGGAGCCGTGGATCCCGCCGCCATGGCCCCAGACCTCCTTGCCGCAGGACAGCTCGGTGCTCATCAGCCCGAGGCCGTAGCCGTACTGCGGCACCTCCGCCGACATCGGGACGGTGTCCGTCATCTCCTTCAACTGCCCGGCGGGCAGCAGTTTTCCGCCCAGCAGCGCACGGTAGAAGCGCTGGAGGTCCGAGGTCGTCGAGATCATCTCGCCCGCCGCTCCCGCCATGGACGGGTTGAGCTCGGTGACATCGTGGATCTTCTCCGCCGCCGGGTCGAGGGACAGCTTCGAATACGCGCGGCCGCTCGGCTGTGGCATCCCCACGGCCGTGCCGGGCACGCTGGTCGCACGGAGCTTCAGCGGCCGCAGGATGCGGCGTTCGATCTGCCGCCCGTACGACTGCCCGGTCACCTTCTCGATCACCATCCCGGCGAGGACGTAGTTGGTGTTCGAGTAGCTCCAGGACGTGCCGGGCGCGAACTCCGGCTTGTGCTCCATGGCGATCGCCACGAGCTCACGGCCCTGCCAGGTGTCGTAGCGGTGCTCCAGGAAGCCGGGCCCGAAGACCTTCGCCATCAGGGCCGGGTCGCTGGTGTAGCTGTAGACGCCGCTGGTGTGGTTGAGCAGCTGCCGTACGGTGATCTTCCGCCCGTCGTGTCCGTTGCCGCGGACCACACCGGGCAGCCACCGCTCGACGGTGTCGTCCAGGTCGAGCTTGCCCTCGGCCTGGAGTTGCAGCAGGACCGTCGCGACGAACGTCTTGGTGATGGAGCCGACGCGGAAGCGGTCCTGCGGGAGCCGGCCGCTCCCGGCGGTGCCGTCCCAGGTGCCGCGCGGGTCCTGGGCCCTGGCCACCACCCCGGGCACTCCCGCGCGCACGGCCGCCGCGATGGCCGCCCGGGTGTCCTCGTGGCCGCTGCCGGTGCTCGGTGCGGCGGCGGCAGCCGGGGCTGCGAGGGCGCCGGCGGCGAGCGCGGCCGCCACCAGCGCTCCGGTCAGTGCGGAACGTACTGACATACGAACTCTCCTGTCTGCGGGTCGTCTCGACTGACAGGACCCCGACGGATCGTGCCCAGTTGATCGGATTTCAGCCGTTCGCGGCGGGGAACGACCCGTCCACCCGGCCCAGCGCGGGGCGTTCGCGCCACAGTTCCAGGCCGATGTCGACGAGAGCGACCCGGTCGAGGTCCGCGACCGCGTCCAGGGGGTGCCAGGCGGCGAGGTCGGTGGAGCCGTTCGTCTCGGGGCGCAGCTCACCGCCGGTGACACGTCCTTCGTACACGATGCGCAGGCTGTGGAAGTCCGACTCGCCGCCGAGCCTGCGCGGGCGGCGTGTGCGCATGGAGTCGATGCCGAGGAGGGTGGTCACCTCGGCCGTGTATCCGGTCTCTTCCGCGACCTCGCGGACGGCCGTGTCGACGGGGTCCTCGCCGTGGTCCATCCCGCCGCCGGGCAGGGTCCACTTCCTGGTGCCGTCCCGGCCCACCCAGCGGGCGAGCAGTATCCGTCCGTCCCGTACACATACGGCGTAGGCCGCCACCCGCAAATCCTGACTCATGCGGTGAGGTTAGAGGCGAGGCACGTCAACCTATCACGTACCCTTCAGGGGTTAGCCGTACAGGTGAAGGGGAGCCCGCCCATGTCCGACACCGACATCGACGCCGACCCGCGTCCGCTGATCGGCGAGCCGGTCTCGCTGGACCTGCTCAACACCCGCTGGATCGAGGACGGTGAGCACAAGGACCTGCTCACCTCCGTCGACGGGCTGCGGATCTGGCTGCGCAGCAGCGGCCTCGGCGACCGCTTCGCCGCCGACGCCCCGACCCTGGAGAAGACCCGGATCGCGCGGGACGCGCTGGGCGCGGCCGTGGACGGCCGGGGGGACGCGGCAGCGACCGCGCGGGCCGACGCCGTACTCGACCACGGACGCATTCGCGCCATGCTGACCACCGAGGGCCCCGGCGAGCGGGCCGAGTTCGCCGATCCGGCCTGGGGTCCGGGCTGGACGGCCGTACGCGACTACCTGGATCTGCTGCGCACGGCGCCCGACCGTATCCGCGCGTGCGCCCATGAGGCCTGTGTCCTGCACTTCTTCGACACCTCGCGCAACGGCACCCGGCGCTGGTGCTCGATGGCCGTGTGCGGCAACCGCGCCAAGGCATCGCGGCACTACGCCCGCACGAAGGACAGCTGACCCCACCGCGTACGCCCGGAACCTCCGGGTTCGTCCCACATGGCGCGGGGAGCGCGGTGGCGGATCTCCGCCATGTGCATGTCCCGTCTTCGCCAACTCTCCACAAACCTCTGTCACTTGCGAAAGGCTGAGCGGTCATCCGGCACCGACATCCGGACCCGTTCTGACCCGTCCTTTCACAACACAGGGATGCTGATGACTTTCGAGTCCCAGAGCGCCATACCCGGGCCGAGACGCGTCGCCCGAGTGGCTGCCGCCACCGCACTGGTGGCCGCGCTCGTCGCGACCGGCGCCGCACCCGCGTTCTCGGCGGCCACCGCCGACGACCCGGCCGGCTCCGCCCCCGTCAAGTCCTCCCCCGCCTCCGACAAACTCGGGGCAGCCGACGCCGATCTGCTCGCGCAGGCCGAGGCCACGGGCGAGAAGTCCGTCACGCTGATGGTCGCCACCGCGCCCGGCGCGACCGAGCAGGTCGCGCGCCAGTTCGACGCCGTACCCGGCGCCACGGTCGGCAGGACGGACGACAAGCTCGGTTACGTACGGGCCACCCTGCCCACCGGCAGGGCGGACGCCGCCATCAAGGCGGCCCAGAAGCTCACCTCCGTCCAGGGCATCGACCTCAAGCACGAGATCGAGCTGGACGACCCGACGCCCGCGGCCGACACCGCCAAGGGCGCCGCCACGGGCACGACGACCGCGGGCAGCTACCCGGCCCCGGGCAAGCACACGCCCGCGAAGAACCCGTACAACCCGTCCTTCGAGACCGGCGCGGTGGACTTCGTCAAGGACCACCCGAAGGCCGACGGCCGCGGCGTGACCATCGGCATCCTCGACTCCGGTGTCGACGTGGCCCACCCGGCGCTGCAGAAGACCACCACCGGCGAGCGCAAGATCGTCGACTGGGTCACCGCGACCGACCCGGTCAGCGACGGCGACGGCACCTGGCTGCGGATGGACACGGGCGTCACCGGCCCGGTGTTCACGGCGGACGGCCGCACGTGGAACGCCCCGGCCGGCTCGTACCAGTACCGGAAGTTCGCGGAGGCCGCCACCAAGGGCGGCGACATGGCAGGTGACCTCAACCGCGACGGCGACACCACCGACGTGTGGGGCGTCCTGTACGACGCGGCCGCCGGTACCGCCCGTGTCGACCTGAACAACAACGCGGACTTCACCGACGACACCGCGATGAAGCCGTACAAGGACGGCTTCCAGATCGGCTACTTCGGCACCGACAACCCGGCCACCGAGGTCGTCGAGCGCATCCCGTTCGTCATCGAGATCCGCAAGAACGTCCCCGGCTCGGCTTCCGACTTCGTCAGCATCGGCGTCATCGAGGGCTCGCACGGCACCCACGTCGCCGGCATCACCGCCGCCAACAGCCTCTTCGGCGGCCGGATGAACGGCGCGGCCCCCGGCGCCAAGCTCGTCTCCTCGCGCGCCTGCACATGGAGCGGCGGCTGCACCAACATCGCGCTCACCGAGGGCATGATCGACCTCGTCACCAACCGCGGTGTCGACATCGTCAACATGTCCATCGGCGGACTGCCGGCGCTCAACGACGGCAACAACGCCCGCGCCCGCCTCTACACCCGGCTGATCGACACCTACGGCGTCCAGCTGGTCATCTCGGCGGGCAACGAGGGCCCCGGTGTCAACACCATCGGAGACCCGGCTCTGGCCGACAAGGTCATCTCCGTCGGCGCCGCGATCTCCAAGGAGACCTGGGCCGCCAACTACGGCTCCGCCGTGGCCAAGAAGTACGCGATGCTGCCCTTCTCCTCCCGCGGCCCGCGCGAGGACGGCGGCTTCGCCCCGACGATCACCGCGCCCGGGGCTGCCATCAACACCACCCAGACCTGGGCCGCCGGCGGTCCGGTCAAGGAGGCGGGCTACCAGCTCCCGGCCGGCTACTCGATGCTCCAGGGCACCTCGATGTCCTCGCCGCAGGCCGCAGGCGCGAGCGCGCTGCTGCTGTCCGCCGCCAAGCAGGAGGGCATCGCACTGCCGCCCGCGAAGCTGCGCACCGCGCTGGTCAGCCAGGCCGACCACATCCCCGGCGTCCAGGCGCACGAGGAAGGCGCCGGGCGGATCAACGTCGTGGACGCGTGGAAGGAGATCAAGCGCGGCGCCACCGCCCACGAGTACACCGTCAAGGCCCCGGTCGACACCGCGATCGACTTCGCGCTCGCGCAGCCGGGCTTCGGCACCGGTCTGTACGACCGTGAGGGCGGCCTGAAGGCCAGTCAGAAGAAGACGTACGACATCACGGTCACCCGCACCACGGGTCCGGACCGTCCGGTCCGCCACGAGCTGCACTTCCAGAACAACGACGGGACGTTCCGCGTCGTCGGCGACGACGTCGTCGACCTGCCGCTGAACAAGCCGGTCACGGTCAAGGTCTCGGCCCGGCCGAAGGCGGCGGGCGTCCGCAGCGCGATCCTGGAGCTGACCGACCCGCTGACCAAGGGCATCGACAAGCAGATCCTCACCACCGTGGTCGTCTCCGAGGAGCTGGCCAAGCCCGCGTTCTCCGTCTCGCACAGCGGCTCGGTGCAGCGCAACAGCTCGACGTCGTACTTCGTCAACGTGCCGGCCGGCGCGAAGAACCTGGAGGTCGCGCTCGGCGGCCTCGACAAGGGCAGCCAGACCCGGTTCATCGCGATCCACCCGTACGGTGTCGGGGTCGACGACAGCTCGACGATCTTCTGCTACCCGAACTACGTGAACCCGGCCAACACCTGCCGCCCGGACGTGCGCTCGTACCCGGACCCGGCGCCCGGTGTCTGGGAGATCGAGGTCGAGTCGCGGCGTACGTCGCCGCTGCTGGACAACCCGTACGCGCTGGACGTGACCGTGCTCGGCGCGGACTTCGACCCGGCCGTGCAGACGCTGCCGGAGGCCAAGGTCGGCACCCCGGTCCCGGTCCGGTGGAACGTCTCCAACGGCTTCGCCGCCATCGACGGCAAGGTCGGGGGCGGCTCGCTCGGATCCGCCAAGGTCGCCCGTCCGACGATCAAGGACGGTGAGCAGCAGATCAGCAAGGTCACCATCGGCGAGGGTGTGGAGCGGCTCGATGTGACCATCGGCTCCACGGCCGACAACCAGGCCGACCTCGACCTGGTGGTCTTCGACGGGAACGGCGCCGAGGTCGGCCAGTCCGCCGACGCCGACTCGGAGGAGTCGGTCAGCCTGCTGAAGCCGAAGGCCGGTACGTACACGATCGTCGTCCTCGGCTACTCGGTCCCGGCCGGGACCACCGCCTACGACTACCGCGACGTGTACTTCTCGGACTCGCTCGGCACCGTCAAGGTCGACGGGGCCCCGGTGAAGCTCGCCAACGGGGCGACGGCGCAGGTCGGCGCCGAGGTCGTGGTGGCGGGCCCGGCGCCCGAGGGCCGGCAGTTCTTCGGCCAGGCGCAGCTGCTGACCGCGCGCGGCACGGCCGCGGGCACCGGCAGTGTGGTGATCGAGAAGGTCACTCCGTAGCCGTACGGGTACGGGGTGCGAGGGAGTGTCCGCACACGACCTCGGGCGGGCGTCCGGTCGGACGCCCGCCTTTCTCACACCCCGGACAATGGATTGGACAAGGTGGCCGGGGACATACGCATCATGGAAGGCGCCCAGGCCACCCCAGGCTGCGCAAAAGTACGTAAACGTGTGGAGGAGTCCCCGTGAAGGTCGGAATCGTCGGAGCCACCGGGCAGGTCGGCACGGTCATGCGCAAGATCCTCGCCGAGCGAAAGTTCCCGGCCGACGAGCTCCGGCTGTTCGCCTCGGCCCGGTCCGCGGGCTCCACGATCGAGTGGCAGGGCCGGCAGATCACCGTCGAGGACGCCGCCGCCGCGGACTACACCGGCCTGGACATCGTGCTCTTCTCCGCCGGCGGTGCGACGTCGAAGGCGCTCGCCGAGAAGGTCGCCTCCCAGGGTGCCGTCGTGATCGACAACTCCTCCGCCTGGCGCCGTGACCCCGAGGTCCCCCTCGTCGTCTCCGAGGTCAACCCGCACGCGATCAAGGACCGCCCCAAGGGCATCATCGCCAACCCGAACTGCACGACGATGGCCGCCATGCCGGTCCTCAAGCCGCTGCACCAGGAGGCGGGCCTCGTCGCCCTGATCGCCACCACCTACCAGGCCGTCTCCGGCTCCGGCCTCGCGGGCGTCGCCGAGCTCGACGGCCAGGTGAAGGCCGTCGCCGAGCACGCGACCGAGCTGACCCACGACGGCGAGGCCGTCGCCTACCCCGAGCCCGGCGTCTACAAGCGCCCCATCGCCTTCAACGTGCTCCCGCTGGCCGGCTCGATCGTCGACGACGGCTCCTTCGAGACCGACGAGGAGCAGAAGCTCCGCAACGAGTCCCGCAAGATTCTGGAGATCCCGGAGCTGAAGGTCTCCGGCACCTGCGTCCGCGTCCCGGTCTTCTCCGGCCACTCCCTCCAGGTCAACCTCCGCTTCGAGCGCCCGATCGGCGTGGAGCGCGCGTACGAGCTGCTGAAGGACGCCGAGGGCGTCGAGCTCTCCGAGATCCCGACCCCGCTCCAGGCGGCCGGCAAGGACGCCTCGTACGTGGGCCGCATCCGGGTGGACGAGACCGTCGACAACGGCCTCGCCCTCTTCCTCTCCAACGACAACCTCCGCAAGGGCGCCGCGCTGAACGCGGTGCAGATCGCGGAGCTGGTCGCGGACGAGCTCAAGGGCTGAGTCTCAAGGACCGAGACGCAAGAGTTTGAGTCTCAGGACTGAGCCTCAAAGGCCGAGTCTCACGCTCTCTCACGGGGCGGGATTCCGTACGGTACGTCCGGAATCCCGCCCCGCCGTGATGACCGCCACCGTCGCGAGCAGCGCCAGTACGCCGCCCAGGCCGAGCGCCCCCGTCACCCCGAAACGGTCCGCCGCCCGCCCGCCCAGCAGCGCCCCCAGCGCGATCGCCACGTTGAACACCGCGGCGAAGAGCGCCGAGCCCGCCTCCCTAGCATGCGGCGCGGCCGCCGCCATCCAGCCCTGGGCCGACACCGACACGCCCCCGTAGGCGAGCCCCCACACCACCAGCAGCACCACGCTCGCCGCCGCCGAACCGGCGGCCCCGGCCATCAGCAGCACCACGGCACCGAGCAGCGCGGCGATCCCCAGCAGCGCCCGGCGCGGATCGCGGGCCGCGACGGCGCCGCCCGCGAAGTTCCCGGCGATCCCCGCGATCCCGTACGCCAGCAGCAGCCCGCTGATCAGGCCCGTGCCCATGCCGTCCACCCGCTCCAGGACCGGCCGTACATACGTGTACGCGGCGAAGTGCCCGGTCACCAGCAGAGCGATGACCACCAGCCCGGCCCGCGCCCGCGCTTGCCCGAGCAGCCCCACCACCGTCGTCAGCCGGACCACCCGCTCGGCGGGCAACCGCGGCAAGGCCGCCGCGAGCAGCCCGGCGACCAGCAGGGCGAGCGCCCCCATGGCCGCGAAGGCCCAGCGCCAGCCCGCGAGCCCGCCCAGCAGCGTGCCCGCCGGTACGCCCAGGACCGAGGCCACCGCGATCCCGCTGAAGATCACCGCGGTGGCGCGGCCGGCCGCGGCCTCGTCGCGCGCCAGGCGTGCGCCGAGACCGGCCGCGATCGCCCAGACGCCGCCGATGCACACGCCGACGAGCACCCGGGCGGCGAGCAGCACACCGAAGCCCGGCGCGAGCGCCGAGAGCAGATGCGCGGCGGCCAGCAGCACCATCAGCGCGCACAGCACCCGCCGCCGGTCCGCGCCGCGCACGACGACGGGCAGCAGCAGGGCGGCGAGCGCGGCGACCAGCCCGGGGAGCGTCACCGTCAGGCCCGCGGTGCCGGAGCTGACGCCGAGGCCGGAGCCGATCGAGGTGAGCAGGCCGACCGGGAGCATCTCGGCGGTGACGACGCAGAAGGTGGCGGCCGCGACGACGGGGACGGACAGCGGCAACGCGCGCTGTCCGGGGGGACGTTCGGTAGTGGTGGAACTCATGCCCGCAAGCCTTCGCGGGGCGCGGCGCCGGAACAACGCCGAAGATCTCATCCTTCTATGAGCGGGGCTCATCGACGGGTCCCGCCGACGGGAGGAAGCGACGTGCTGGAGATCCGGGAGCTGGAGTGTTTCCTCGTCATCGCCGAGGAGCTGCACTTCGGCCGCGCGGGCGAGCGGCTGTACGTCTCGCAGAGCCGGGTCAGCCAGCTGCTTCGGTCGCTGGAGGACCGTATCGGCGCCCGTCTCGTCGAGCGCACGAGCCGCCGGGTGCGGCTGACCCCGCTGGGGACGCGCTTCCTCACGGATCTGCGCCCCGCGTACGAGACGCTCCGCGCGACGGTCGAGGACGCGAGGGCGGCGGCCCGCGGGGTCGAGGGCACGCTGCGCCTCGGCTTCCAGGGCACGGCCGACGCGCGGCTGGCGGAGGCGATCGGCGTGTTCCGGCGGGATCATCCGGCGTGTGTCACGGAGATCGTCGAGATCCCGTTCGCCGATCCGTTCGGCGCGGTGCGGCGAGGGGCGGTGGACGCCGCGATCGTGCTTCTGCCGGTGGCGGAGCCGGATCTGGTGCTCGGCCCGACGTTCTCGAGGGAGCGGCAGACGGTGGCGGTGTCCGTACGCCACCCGCTCGCGGCACGCGCCGCACTGGGCGCCGCCGAGCTGTCCGGCACCGCGCTGATCGCGGCGGCGGCGCCGGCCCCCGCGTACTGGCGCGAGGCCCATGCCCCGTCGGACGTCGCGGGGCCGGAGGTCACCACCCTCCAGGAGGGCCTCACCCTGGTCGCGGCGGGCTGCGGCGCGATGCTGCTGTGCCGGCTGACGGCGGAGTACCACGGCCGCCGGGACGTGGTGTTCGTCCCGGCCGAGGGGCTGCCGGACTCGGTGCTGGGCCTGGTGTGGCACCGGGACCGTGAGACGGAGCGGGTCCGGGCCATCGCGCGGGTGCTCGCGGAGGTGGCGTAGCACCCTGGCGGAGGTCCGGTTGCCCCACCGCACGCCGCCCGCCCGTCATGGAAGGATGGCCCCAAACATCACATACCGAGGAGATGACCGGGTGCCTGGCACAAACCTGACCCGTGATGAGGCGCAAGCGCGGGCTCGCCTGCTCACCGTTGACTCGTACGAGATCGATCTCGATCTCACCGGGGCGCAGGAGGGCGGCACCTACCGGTCCGTGACCACCGTGCGCTTCGACTCCGCCGAAGCCGGCGCGGAGACCTTCATCGACCTGGTCGCCCCCGCCGTGCACGAGGTCGTGCTGAACGGGAAGTCGCTGGACGTGGCCGCGGTCTTCCGCGACGCACGGATCGACCTGAAGCATCTGCACGAGGGCCGCAACGAGCTGACGGTCGTCGCGGACTGCTCGTACACGAACACGGGCGAGGGTCTGCACCGGTTCGTCGACCCGGTCGACGAGCAGGCGTACCTCTACACCCAGTTCGAGGTTCCGGACGCCCGCCGGGTCTTCGCGAGCTTCGAGCAGCCGGACCTGAAGGCCACATTCCAGTTCACGGTGAAGGCTCCCGAGGGCTGGACGGTCATCTCCAACTCTCCGACGCCGGGACCCGAGGACGTCAAGGACAACGTCTGGCGCTTCGAGCCGACACCCCGGATCTCCACGTACATCACGGCCCTGATCGTCGGCCCGTACCACTCCGTCCACAGCTCGTACGAGAAGGACGGCCGGAGCGTTCCGCTCGGCATCTACTGCCGGCCGTCCCTCGCGGAGTTCCTGGACGCCGACGCGATCTTCGAGGTCACCCGTCAGGGCTTCGACTGGTTCCAGGAGAAGTTCGACTACGCGTACCCCTTCGCGAAGTACGACCAGCTCTTCGTGCCGGAGTTCAACGCGGGCGCGATGGAGAACGCGGGCGCGGTGACGATCCGCGACCAGTACGTCTTCCGTTCGAAGGTGACGGACGCGGCGTACGAGGTGCGGGCGGAGACGATCCTGCACGAGCTCGCGCACATGTGGTTCGGCGACCTGGTCACCATGGAGTGGTGGAACGACCTGTGGCTGAACGAGTCGTTCGCCACCTACACGTCGATCGCCTGCCAGGCGTACCACCCCGACTCGCGGTGGCCGCACTCGTGGACGACGTTCGCGAACTCCATGAAGACCTGGGCGTACCGTCAGGACCAGCTGCCGTCCACGCACCCGATCATGGCCGAGATCCGCGACCTTGATGACGTTCTCGTGAACTTCGACGGCATCACGTACGCCAAGGGCGCGAGCGTTCTGAAGCAGCTTGTCGCCTATGTCGGCATGGACGAGTTCTTCCGGGGCGTGCAGGCGTACTTCAAGCGCCACGCGTTCGGGAACACGCGGCTGACGGACCTGCTCGGCGCGCTGGAGGAGACCAGTGGCCGGGATCTGACGGCCTGGTCGAAGGCATGGCTGGAAACCGCCGGTATCAACATCCTCCGCCCGGTGATCGACACCGACGCGTCGGGGGCCATCACCTCCTTCGCGGTGAAGCAGGAGGCCCCGGCGCTGCCCGCCGGAGCCAAGGGGGAGCCGACCCTGCGGCCGCACCGGATCGCGATCGGCCTCTACGAGCTGCGGGACGGCAGCCTGGTGCGCACCGAGCGGGTCGAGCTGGACGTGGACGGCGAGCTCACCGCCGTACCGGACCTGGTCGGCAAGCAGCGTCCGGCCGTCGTGCTGCTCAACGACGACGACCTGTCGTACGCGAAGGTCCGCCTGGACGAGGAGTCGCTGAAGGCGGTCACCGAGCACCTCGGCGACTTCGCCGAGTCGCTGCCGCGCGCCCTGTGCTGGGCCTCCGCCTGGGACATGACCCGGGACGGCGAGCTGGCCACCCGCGACTACCTGGAGCTGGTGCTCTCGGGCATCGCGAAGGAGTCCGACATCGGCGTCGTGCAGTCGCTGCAGCGGCAGGTCAAGCTGGCGCTCGACGTGTACGCGGCGCCCGAGTGGCGCGAGACGGGCCTGACCCGGTGGACCGAGGCGACGCTGGCGCATCTGCGCGCGGCGGAGCCGGCCGGCGACCACCAGCTGGCCTGGGCACGGGCGTTCGCGGCGACCGCGCGCACCCCGCAGCAGCTGGAGCTGCTGGCGGCGCTGCTGGACGGCCGCGAGACGATCGAGGGCCTGGCCGTCGACACCGAGCTGCGCTGGGCGTTCGTGGAGCGGCTCGCGGCGACCGGGGACTTCGACGAGGAGCAGATCGCGGCCGAGCTGGAGCGCGACCGGACCGCCGCGGGTGAGCGCCACGCGGCCACCGCCCGTGCCGCACGGCCGACGCCGGAGGCCAAGGCGGAGGCGTGGGCCTCGGTCGTCGAGTCCGACAAGCTGCCGAACGCCGTGCAGGAGGCGGTCATCGGCGGCTTCGTCCAGACCGACCAGCGCGAGCTGATCGCCCCGTACGCCGAGAAGTACTTCGCGGCGGTCAAGGGCGTCTGGGACTCCCGCTCCCACGAGATCGCCCAGCAGATCGCGATCGGCCTCTACCCCTCGCTCCAGATCTCGCGGGCGACGCTGGACGCGACGGACGCGTGGCTGGAAACCGCCCAGCCGAACGCGGCGCTGCGCCGGCTGATCTCGGAGTCCCGCGCGGGGATCGAGCGGGCTCTGAAGGCCCAGGCGGCGGACGCGGCGGCGGCCTGACCTGCACCCTTGGAGGGCGCCCCGGAATCTTTCGGTCCGGGGCGCCCTTTCATGTGCCCGGCCCGGGTACCTAACCGGCGCGCCGAGGTGGATCAAGGTTGTGTCCAGTCCGTGACCCGGCGTCAACACCCGCCCTTCGAAACCACTATGCTCCGATGCCGTCGTCATATGATCGTTTCCGTTCAGATGGTTTGAGGGTGCTGATGGTCCGTGAGGAATCGTCGCCCGGAAGTGGAAGCCCGCAGTCTGCGGCATCTTTCGTGTGGCTGCTGCCTGCCGCTCTGACCGCCGTCGCCACCGTTGTCGCGGTGGCCGTGGTGTCCGCCGGCGCACGGTTGCCGGTCGGGGTCGTCGGAGCCGTCGCCGTCGTGGCGGTCGCCGCCATGGGGGCTGAATCCGCTCGGCGCGGGAGAGTCATCGACGGGCTGCGGCGTGACGTCGCCGTCCGCGACACCGCTCTGGCGCGCCAGAGCGCCGAGACCGGGCACCTCGCCGGGACTCTGCTGCCCGAGGTCGTCGAGCGGCTGCGCAAGGGCGAGTTCCCCGAGGACGTCCTCGCCTCGCTCACCGCGCCGCACGAGCACCAGGCCGTGGTCCGGGCCGTCGTGGACGCGGTCGTCGCCGAGGAGGACCTGCGCGAGTCCGCGCAGCGCGCCTTCGTCAACATCGCCCGCCGCGTCCAGGCCATCGTGCACCAACAGGCCCAGGAACTGCGGGAGATGGAGGACCGGCACGGCAAGGAGCCGGAGGTCTTCGGCGATCTGCTCCGCCTCGACCACGGCACCGCGCTGATCGGCCGGCTCGCCGACTCCATCGCCGTACTCGGTGGCGCCCGGCCGGGCCGCCAGTGGAGCCGGGCCGTCCCGCTCTACTCCGTCCTGCGCGGAGCCATGTCGCGGATCATCGACTACCAGCGCGTCGAGCTGCACTCCGTGTCCGAGGTCGCCGTCACGGGCCCCGCCGTCGAGCCGCTGATCCACGCGCTCGCCGAGCTCCTCGACAACGCCACCCGCTACTCGCCGCCGCAGACCAAGGTCCATCTGACCGCCGTCGACGTGCAGTCGGGCATCGCCATCGAGATCGAGGACGGCGGTGTGAGCATGAGCGAGGAGGCCCGCAAGCGGGCCGAGCGGATGCTCCGCCAGGCCCAGCAGGGCATCGACCTCAACGACCTGGGCGAGACCCCGCGCCTCGGCCTCGCCGTCGTCGGCCGCCTCGCGCAGGCGTACGGCTTCCAGGTCTCGCTGCGTTCCTCCGCGTACGGCGGTGTCCGCGCGGTCCTCGTCGTACCGCAGGAGCTGATCACCACGACCGCGTCCGCGACCGGCCTCGCGCACGGCATCGGCGCCTCCTCGGTGCCCCGTACGAGCCTCCCGCCCGCCCCGGCCGTGCCCGAGACGCGCCAGGTGCGCCCGGCCACCGGCCCGGTGGCGACCGCCGACGCGCTCACCGGCGCGCCCTCGGTCGCGCCGCCCGCGCCGTCGCCGCTGGAGCCCGCACCCGTCGTCACCGAGCGGACGCCGAACGGCCTGCCGCAGCGCCGCCGCAAGGCGCCCACCGTGGCGCCCGCCGCGCCGGCGCCCTCGACCACCGCGGCTCCCGGCCAGGACCAGGAGCCCACACCTCAGGTGCAGCCCGGAATGTGGCTGGCCGCCTTCCAGAGCGGCCTCTCCGGGGAGTCCACCGACACCAGCAAGGGGAACACGCAGCCATGATTCAGCAGCAGGCCAATATGGACTGGATGCTCAAGGACCTCGCGGAGGGTGTACCGCAGACCAGGCATGTGGTCGTGCTCTCCGCCGACGGTCTGCGCATGGCCCAGTACGGCACCGACACCGACACCGCCGACCGGCTCGCCGCCGCCTGCGCCGGGCTGCAGTCCCTGGCCGGTGCCGTCGCCTCCGAACTCCCTGGCAGCGAAGGCCGGATGCGGCTGGTCGTCATCGAGATGGACGGCGGCTTCTTCTACTTGATGGCCGCGGGGGCGGGAGCGTATCTGGCCGTACTCGCCGAAGAGGGGGTGGACGCCGGCCTGATGGGCCAGCGGATGCGTGACCTCGTCCTGCGCATCGGCGAGCACCTGAGCAGCCCGCCGCGCCAGGACGGGCAGGCGGCCAGGTGAGCCACCCGGGCGGCGGGGACTGGGAAGAGGCCAGCCCCGAGCGGCTCTACGTGATCACGGGCGGCCGCAGCGGCATGTCCGTGCCCGCCCATCTCGACCTGGTCACCTTGATCGTGGCCAGGTCGGGGCCGAAACCCGGGATGCAGCCCGAGCACGCGGCGATCATCCAGATCTGCCAGGCCCCCCTGTCGGTGGCCGAGATCTCCGCGTATCTGAGCCTCCCGGTCAGTGTCGTCAACGTCCTCCTCGGCGATCTCCTCGCCGAGAACCGGGTCGTCGCCCGCGCACCCGTCCCACCCGCCCGTCTCCCCGACCGCGCTTTGATTGAGGCAGTGATCGATGGACTTCAGAGGCTCTGAGCAGGCCACCGCGGTAGAGCGCGGGCCGCGGAGCGAGGATGTGCTGCCGGCGACCGCCACCGCCGCCGTCAAGGTGGTGATCGTGGGCGGCTTCGGCGTCGGCAAGACGACGCTGGTCGGCTCGGTCAGCGAGATCCGTCCGCTGACCACCGAGGAGACGATGACCCAGGCCGGGGTCGGCGTCGACGACACCGCGGGCATCGGCGGCAAGACGTCGACGACGGTCGCGATGGACTTCGGCCGTATCAGCATCAACGACGAACTGGTGCTCTACCTCTTCGGCACCCCGGGCCAGGAACGCTTCTGGTTCCTGTGGCGCGGCCTGTTCGAAGGCGCGCTCGGCGCCGTCGTCCTGGTCGACACCCGCCGGCTCGAGGTCAGCTTCGACGTGATCGGCCGGCTGGAGGAGCGGGGCGTGCCGTTCGTCGTGGCCGTCAACTCCTTCCCCGACGCTCCCCCGCACGCCATCGAGGAGCTGCGCGGCGCGCTGGACCTGCCGGAGTCGGTGCCGATCGTGCGGTGCGACGCGCGGCAGCGCGGGTCGAGCCGGGACGTACTGATGGCGCTGATGCGCTATCTCCAGACCATCGCTGTTTCTACGGAGGCATCGTGACCACGCCCGACCCCGGAATCCTGCCGCCTCCGGGCTGCCCCGCCCACGGCAAGAGCGCCGATGAACTGCGCAGGCTGTACGGCCCGGTGGCCGAGGCCGATCCGCGGGCTCTGTACGAGTCCCTGCGCAAGGAGCACGGTGCGGTGGCGCCGGTGCTGCTGCACGGCGACCTGCCGGCCTGGCTGGTCCTCGGATACCGGGAGATCCTCGAAGTCACGCGCTCCCCTTCCCGGTTCACCCGCGACTCACGTCATTGGCGGATGTTCCAGGAGGGGAGGGTCGCCCCGGACTCGCCCCTGCGCCCCATGGTCGAGTGGAGCCCGAACTGCATCTTCGTCGACGGCGAGGAGCACCGCCGGCTGCGCGCCGCGGTCACGGACAGTCTGGAGCAGTTCGACCGCCGGGGTATCCGGCGCTATGTCATCCGGTACGCGAACCAGCTGGTCGACTCCTTCGCCGCCGACGGACAGGCCGATCTGATCTCCGGCTTCGCGGAGAAGCTGCCCATGCTCGTCATGACGCAGCTGCTCGGGATGCCCGAGGAGTACGGGGCTCAGCTGGTGGATGCCGCCCTGGACCTGATGAAGGGCACCGAAACGGCCCTCGCCAGCAACGACTTCGTCGTGGAGACGCTGCGGACGCTGACCGAACGCAAGAAGGTGGCCCCGGGCCACGACCTTGCGACCCGGCTCCTCGGCCATGAGGCCGGTCTCACCGACGACGAGGTCATGGAGCACCTGCGGCTCGTGCTCATCGCCGCGAACGAGACCACGGTCAACCTGATCGCCAACACGCTCAAGGTGGTGCTGACCGACCGCCGTTTCCGCGCGAACCTGGCCGGCGGCCATATGACGCTGCCCAACGCGCTGGAGCAGGTGCTGTGGGACGAGCCGCCGCTCTCGGCGATCCCGGGCCGCTGGGCCACCGGCGACACGGTGCTCGGCGGCAAGGAGATCAAGGCCGGCGACCTGCTGATGCTCGGGCTCGAGGCCGGCAACGCCGACCCGGAGATCCGGCCCGACCTGACCGCGCCGCTGCACGGCAACCGTGGTCATCTCTCCTTCTGCAGCGGGCCGCACGAGTGCCCGGGCCAGGAGATCGGCCGGGCCATCGCGGACACCGGCATCGACACCCTGCTGGCGCGGCTGCCCGATGTGCAGCTCGCCGTGTCCGAGGGCGAGCTCCACTGGCGGGCGGCCTGGCTGTCGAAGCGACTGGAGGCCCTGCCCGTACGGTTCACGCCACCGCGCTCGGCGGGACAGGGCGGCGCCAGGGAAGCGGCCTCGGACTTCGCCTCGACGATGCCAGGGCCCCTTCCGGCCACGGTTCCGGTGCCCCCTCCGGCGGTTCCTCCGGCGTCCACGGGCAGCCACGCGGTCCGGAAATCGTGGTGGAGGCAGCTGCTCGGGCAGTGAGACGCCCTATTGCCGGGGCGGCGTGGCTGAGTACTATGCGCAATAGTTGATCACTTCTGGTGACCAAGTTACTGGTGTGACAACAGAGACCGCACCGTACCGACCCGAGAGGATGGCCGAAAGTGGGGCCTGAGCTCATAGTTCCGCCGATCTTCTCTCCCATCCCCCCGGCGATCCATCCTCGGCACGCCGACATAGACGTCCAGACGGCGGCCTGGGCCGAAACGTTTCGCATCGGCTCCGAGGAGCTGAGGTCCAGGCTCGTCAGGCACGACATCGGCACGTTCTGCGCCAGGATCCTGCCGGAGGGCCGGGAGGAAGTCGTCTCGCTCCTCTCCGACTTCGTGCTGTGGCTCTTCGGCGTGGACGACGGCCACTGCGAGGAGGGCGAACTGGGCCGCCGGCCCGGCGAGCTGGCCGGCCTGCTGCACCGCCTCATCCGGGTCGCCCAGAACCCCGAGGCCCCGATGCTGGAGGACGACCCGCTCGCGGCCGGCCTGCGCGATCTGCGCCTGAGAGTGGACCGGTTCGGCACCGCCGGCCAGACGGCCCGCTGGGTGGACGCCCTGCGCGAGTACTTCTTCTCGGTCGTGTGGGAAGCCGCCCACCGCCGCGCGGGCACCGTGCCCGACCTCAACGACTACACCCTGATGCGCCTTTACGACGGCGCGACCTCCGTGGTGCTCCCGATGCTGGAGATGGGCCACGGCTACGAACTCCAGCCGCACGAGCGGGACCACACCGCGGTGCGCGCCGTGGCCGAGATGGCGTCGTTCATCATCACCTGGGACAACGACATCTTCTCGTACCACAAGGAGCGCAGCACCAAGGACTACTACCTCAACGCCCTGCGGGTGCTGGAGGAGGAACGCCGCCTCACCCCGGCCGAGGCCCTGGATCTGGCGATCTCCCAGCGCGACCGCGTGATGCGCCTGTTCATGAAGGTGAGCGAGCAGCTTGCGGAGCAGGGCAGCCCGCAGCTTCGGCAGTACCTCCACAGCCTGGGCTGCTTCATACGCGGCGCCCAGGACTGGGGCATCAGCTCGGTGCGCTACACCACCCCCGACGATCCGGCGAACATGCCGTCGGTGTTCACCGACACCCCCACCGACGACAGCGACGAGCCGCTCGACATCCCCTCGATCTCGTGGTGGTGGGGACTGCTCCCCACCAGGAACGCGACGCCCGGCGGTCGAGTGCCGTCCCAGCAGTCCGCCCAGAGCAAAGGACTCGTCGGTGGCCGTTGAGTCGCAGGTGGTTCCCCGCGCGCCCGGCGCGGTGCCGCTTCTCGGGCACGCCCTGAAGCTGTGGCGCGACCCGCTCGGCTTCCTCGGTTCCCTGCGCGCCAGCGGGGAACTGGTCCGGGTCGACCTCGGGACCATGCCCATGTACGTCGCGACCAGCGCGCGGGTGGTGAACGAGGTGACCGTCAAACAGGCGCGCAACATGGAGAAGGGCCGGCTCTTCGACCGCGTGCGCCCGCTCGTCGGCAACGGTCTGGCGAACTCGGGCGGTGAGACCCACCGCAAGCACCGACGGCTGATGCAGCCCATGTTCCACCAGCAGCGCATCGCGGGCTACGCGTCGATCATGAGCGAGCGCGCGTTGGCGCTCACCGAGTCCTGGACACCAGGGCAGGAGATCGCCGTCGAGCAGGTGATGAGCGAGTACACGATCGAGACGCTGGCGGAGACGATGTTCTCGGCGGACCTCGGCCGGCCCGCGGTCGAGGCCGTGCGCCGGAACTTCCCCATCATCCTGAAAAACATGCTGATACGCGCCGCGTCGCCGAAGTTCCTCGACCGGCTGCCCATCCGTCCCAACCGGGAGTTCGACGCCGCCGCCTCGCGCATGCGCGAGGTCATCGACGAGGTGATCGCCTCGACGCGGAAGTCGGGGCAGACGGACCAGCCGGACCTGCTCTCGGTACTGCTCTCGGCCCGGGACGCGGACACCGGGGAGGCTCTCACGGACACCGAGGTGCGCGACCAGATCGTCACCATCCTCTTCGCCGGCACCGAGACCACCGCCTCCACGCTCGCCTGGGCCTTCCATGAGCTGGCCCGGCATCCTGAGGTCGAGAAGCAGCTGGTGGCCGAGATCGACGAGGTCGTCGGCGACCGGCCGGTGACCGCCGGGGACATCCCCCGTCTCCCGGCGATCCGGCGGGTGCTCGACGAGACGATCCGGCTGTACGGCGTGACCATGCTGATGCGCCGCACCACGACCGAGGTGGAGCTCGGCGGGTTCACGATCCCGGCCGGTGCCGAGGTCGCGTTCAGCCTCTACGCCCTGCACCGGGATCCGGAGCTCTTCGACGAGCCCGACCGCTTCGATCCCGACCGGTGGTTGCCGGAGCGCAAGGCGGGCCTGGGGCGCGACGAGTACGTTCCCTTCGGCGCGGGCAACCGGAAGTGCATCGGGGACGCCTTCTCCTGGACGGAGGCGAGCATCGTCCTGGCGACGGTCCTGCGCCGCTGGAAGCTGCGGCCGGTCCCCGGCCATACGCCCAAGGCGGCGGCCTCGGCGATGGCGCACCCCGACCATGTGCCGATGACGGTGCTCCCCAGAGACGCGTGACGCAAGGGCCCGGCCGATTCGGCCGGGCCCTTCCGTCTCACTCCGTCACATCGCCGTACCGCGCCCGCAGTTCCGCCTCGCCCGCCGCGGTGAGCGCCCCGTGCAGCCGCATCCGCGCCACCCCTCCGTCCGGAAACGCGTCGAGCCGTACGTGGGTCGCGATCGCCTGCGCCGCCAGCGGGAAGCGGTGCAGGGTGTCGGGCTCCAGCCGGGAGCGCGGGATGATCTCGAACCACTCGCCGGTCTCGCCGTTGCGGCCGCTGAGCGCGATCCAGCCGGCCGAGTTCCCCTTCAGGTACGCGGTGTCGATCTCCACGGCCCGGATCGCCCCCTGCGCGACGAGCCGGAACCGCACCCAGTCGTTCGTGCCCCGGACCCGGCGGCGGCGGTTCTCCCAGCCGTCGTCCATCTTGCGGGAGGTGCCGGGCAGGATGATCTGCGTCGGCGACGAGTAGAACTTGTCCGAAGCGTCCTCGTACACCCCGCCGTTGAGTACGGAGACGAGATCGAAGGTTCCGAGCAGCCCCAGCCACTCGGGGTCCGGCACGACCTCACCGTGCACGCGCAGCCGGGCGATGCCGCCGTCGGGGTGCTGGCAGAGCCGGATGTGCGTCCAGCGGCGCTCGGAGGTGATCTCGAAGCCGTTGGCGGCGTGGCCGCGTACGGGGGTCGGCGGGACGAGCTCCTCCCACTTCACGTCGTCGGCGAGCAGCCGCGCGGGGCTCGGGGATCCCTCGACGGCCGCGGCCTGGACGGAGACGCGCTGCGGGTAGTTGCCCCGGAAGTGCGCGGTGTCCACGACGATCCCCCGGATGACGCCGGGCGCGCCGAGCCGGACGATGGCCCAGTCGTGCTCGTCCGGCTCCGGGAAGGTGTGCTCCTCGTCCGCGCCCCGGCGGCGGCGGGTCTCCCAGCCGTCCATGATCTTGCCCTTGTGCCCGAACCGCTCGGGGTCGAAGACGGCGGCCTCCCGCACGAGCAGGTTCTCGCGCTCGGCGAAGAACTCGTCGTTGGCGGCGACGACTCCGGCCCCGAGGCGGCGGTCGGCGAGGTCGACGAGCTCGGTGAACGGGAAGTACCCGGCGCGGTAGTCGGCGTAGGGGTCACCGCCGGCGTAGGGGGCGGCGTCGTTGGTGTGAGGGTCTTCGGCGTGCGCGGCGTTTGTCATACGGACGACTGTGCCGCCCACCGACACCCCAGGTCCATCGAATGTTTCCGCACAGTCCTTTCAGCTGGACTGAACGGTTGAGGTCCGTGTCAAGACCACCTGCCGCAACGCGGCCAGTACGTGCGCCACGCCCGCGCCCTCCTCCGCGCCACGGCGCACCGCCGCGATCACATGACGGCGCGGCTGGTCCACGCCGAGCACCCGCGTCACGACCCCGAGGAACGGGTCCGCCGCCACCATCCTCGGCACCAGTGCCACACCCATCCCCGCCTCCACCATCGCGAGGATCGCGTCCCAGCCGGACGCGGAGTGCGCCTGCTCGGGCATGAACCCGGCCGCCTCGCACGCCGCGATCGTGATCTCCGACCAGGGCCCGCTGCCCCCGAAGATCCACGGCTCCCGCGACAGATCCGCCAGCCGCAGCCCCGGCTCGGCGGCGAGCGGATGACCGGCCGGCAGCGCGACGTCCAGCGGATCGGCGAACAGCGGTACGCGCGTGAACTTCGGGTCGCGCGCGGTCGGCGCGTGCGCGGCGAGCGACAGGGCCAGGTCCACGTCCCCGGCGGACAGCAGCTCGTACGCCTCCGCCGCCTCCGCCTCCCGCACCCGTACCTCCAGGGCCGGATGCTCGGCACGCAGCCGCCGCACGGCGGGCACGACCAGCGCGGGCACGGCCGTCGAGAACGCCCCGACCCTCACCTGCCCCGCCTCCCCCTGCAGATAGCCGGCCAGCTCCGCGTCGGCCCGCTCCAACTGCGCGAACACCGCCTCCGCGTGCCGCAGCACCAGGTGGGCCGCGTCGGTGAGCCGCACCCGCCGCCCGTGCGCCTCCAGCAGCTGGACGCCGAGCTGCTTGGCGAGGTTGGTCAGCTGCTGCGACACCGCGGACGGCGTCATGAGCAGCGCGTCGGCGGTCGCGGTCACGGTGCCGCGATCCCGCAGCGTACGGAGGATCTGCAGCTTCTTGACGTCCCACTTGTCCCACTCGGCCATGCCCGCAACCTACAGCGGCCCCGCGCGAGGAGCGCGGGGCCGCCGGCACCGACCGGACCTGGGCCCAGGGCAAGGGCAGGTCGGGGGTCAGGTCCGGGTCGGGTCCGGGTCCGGGTCGGGTTCGGGTCGGGTTCGGCGTCGTATCAGCCACCCGAGGCCCGTCACGAGGGGCATTCGCGGCCGCTGACGCGCGAACGGCTGACACTCGCTCAAGCACCGCCCGGGGCCGGTCGAATAAAGCGGTGACCTGATCATCATCGATCCGATGGGAGTACCCATGCGACTGTACGCGCGCTGCGCGGCCGCCTCGCTGCTCACCGCCCTGTCGTTGACCGCCCCCGAGGCCGTCGCGGCCCAGGACCTTCACGACGGCACGGCGCCCGCGCCGCTGCACCGGTCGGCGGAGCCGCTGAAGGGCAGTTACATCGTCTCGCTGGAGGCCGGGGCCGACCCGGCCGACGTCGCCAGACAGACCGGGGTGAAGCGCAGGTTCACGTACAACCGGGCCATGCGGGGCTTCTCCGCGACGCTGAGCCCGGACCAGCTGAACGCGGTGCGGCTGGTGCCCGGGGTCAAGGCCGTGGAGGAGGACTCGAAGGTCTCCGCACACGACACGAGGGAACTGCGCAAGGCCGCCGCCAGCTGGGGGCTGGACCGGGTCGACCAGCGCACGCTCCCGCTGGACGGTCAGTTCGGGGTGAGCGGCACCGGCAAGGGCGCCACGGTGTACGTCGTCGACACCGGGATCGACTTCGGGCACAGCGAGTTCGGCGGGCGCGCCACGGCCGGGTTCGACGCGATCGGGGACGGGCGGGGCGGGCAGGACTGCGAGGGGCACGGGACGCACGTGGCGGGCACCGCGGGCGGAGCGACGTACGGAGTCGCGCCCGAGGCCTCACTGGTCAGCGTGCGGGTGCTCGACTGCAACGGCGAGGGGACCTGGTCCGGGATCATCGCGGGCCTGGACTGGGTCGCGAAGAACGCCAAGCAGCCCGCCGTACTGAACGCCTCGCTCGGCGGCTCCACCTCCCCCGCCGCGAACGCCGCTGCCGACACGGTGTTCGCCAGCGGGGTCCTGCCGGTGATCGCGGCCGGGAACTCGGCCGAGGACGCCTGCGGCATCTCGCCGGCCAGCGCCGCCCATGTCGTCACGGTCGGCGCGACCGACCGTACGGACAGCGAGACGGACTACAGCAACTACGGCGAGTGTCTCGACCTCTACGCCCCCGGCAGCGAGATCGTCTCCGCCCGGATGGGCGGCGGGAGCACCACCATGAACGGCACCTCGATGTCCTCGCCGCACGTCGCCGGGATCGCCGCGCTCTACAAGGCGGCGCATCCGGACGCCGACGCGCAGGCGGTCACGGACTGGATCGTCGCGCAGGCCACGCCGAACGCGGTCCTGAACATCTCCCAGGGCTCGCCCAACCGGCTGCTGTTCAGCGGCGGTCTGTGAGCACACGCGCGCAGGAGAGTGTGGCGGGGTACAAGCCCCGCCACCCTCGCCTCAGTCCGTTCCCCGCGCCGAGCCCAGCATCACTCCGCCGAGGATCAGCACCAGGCACAGCCCCTGCAAGGCCCCGAACGGCTCGTCGATGATCGCGAAGGACAGCAGCGCCACGCACACCGGCTGGAGGTAGTACACGATCCCCGCCCGCGCCGCGCCGACCAGGGCGATCGCCTTGTTCCAGGCGAAGAAGGCGACGGCCGACGAGAGGACACCGACGTACACGAGGGGTCCGACCGTCCCCGCCGTGGGCTGGAAGCCGCCCTGGACGGCGAGGCTGACCAGGAAGACCGGCAGCAGCATCAGCGCGCCGAGGACGAAGGTGGTGAAGAGGAAGGTGAGCCCGCCGAGTTCGGCCGGGCGGCGCTTGAGCAGGGCGCTGTAGGAGGCGAAGGCGACCGCGCCCGCCATGACCCACAGGTCGCCGGTGGTGAACTCCAGGGCGAGCGAGCCCTTGCTGACGAGCAGCAGCACGCCGGCGCAGGCGATCGTCATGCCCACCACCCGGCGGGCGCCGAGACGGGTGCCGCCGAGACGTTCGTACAGGGCCATGAGGACCGGCGACGCGGCCATGATCATGCCCATGTTCCCCGCCGTGGTGGAGACTCCGGCCTGGTTGACGAGGGTGTTGTAGACGGTGACGCCGAGCAGCGAGGCGAGGGTCACGAAACCGAGGTGGCGGCGGATCAGACGCCGCTGCCGCCAGGTCTCCCGGGCCGCGAAGGGCGCGACCGCCGCGATGGCGATGATCCAGCGCCAGAAGGCGTGCTGGACGGGCGGCACGGAGTCGTGGAGGGCACGGGCGGCGACGAAGCTCCCCGACCAGACGACCGTCGCGACGACCGCGAGGAGGACGCCGAGGCCGGAGGCCTGCTTCACCCTCCTCGTGGCGGTCGTCGGTTCGATGACGCGGACGCGGTCCAGGAGTGCCACGGCGTATCCCTTGCCTCTCTCCCCCGGTGGGGACTCGGTCTCGTTGCGGGCTCTACCGTCGCAGTTCCGGAACGCTCAGGTCCATCGAATCTTTTTGATCGATCCCTTCAGAATTCTTGAACGATCGGGAGGATCGCGACGGGAGCTGACCGACCACGGTCGCGGCGAACGCGATCACCATGCCCGTCAGCTGGACCGCCGTCAGGGCCTGGCCGAGCGCCGCCCAGCCGATGACGGCCGCGGTGATCGGGGAGAGCGGGCCGAGGAGCGTGGCGGAGGTGGCGGTGAGCTGCCCGATGCCGCGGAACCAGAGCCAGTAGCCGACGGCGGTGTTGGCGAGGGCGAGGTACGCGTATCCGGCCACGGCGCGGCCGTCGAGCGCGGGCGGCGCACCCTCGACGATGAGCGCGACCGGGGCGATCAGAAGTCCGCCCGCGGTGAGCTGCCAGCCGGTCAGGGCGAGCGGGCCGACACCCTCGGGCCGGCCCCAGCGCTTGGTGAGGACCGTGCCCGAGGACATCGAGGCGGTGGAGGCGAGTCCGGCGAGGATGCCCACCAGGTCGAGCGCGCCGGCCGCCTTGAGGACGACGAGGCTGACACCGAACGCCGCGGCGATCGCGGCGAGCAGCCCCCGCACGGTCGGCCGCTCACCGAGCAGCAGGGCGGCGAGGCCCACGACGAAGAGCGGGCCGACCGAGCCGACGACGGCGGCGAGCCCGCCCGGCAGGCGGTACGCGGCGAGGAAGAGCAGCGGGAAGAACGCGCCGATGTTGAGCGCGCCGAGCACCGCCGACTTCCACCACCAGGCACCGCGCGGGAGCGTGCGGGTGAGCCCGAGGAGGAGCAGTCCCGCCGGCAGCGCGCGCACCAGACCCGTGAACAGCGGCCGGTCCGGCGGCAGGAACTCCGTGGTGACGGCATAGGTGGTGCCCCAGGAGATGGGGGCGAGGGCGGTCAGGGCTATGACGGTGGCCTTGCGGGACATGGTCGTCCCCTCCGAATCGCAGTGCCAGGAAGTAGCTCGGTGATAAGTAGCTTACAGCTAAGCCACTTATCCGCAAGCAGCTTTCTCGTAAGAAACTTCCTTGTCGCTTACTTGCCGACGAGCGGGAGGGACGGGACACTGCGGTCATGGACTCTCAGGACCCCGTGGACGCGATCACCGCGCAATGGGCAGTGGTACGGCCCGACCTCGACACCGTTCCGATGGCCGTCTTCGGACGGATCTACCGGCTGTCGAGCGCCATGGCCGCCCGGATCGACAAGGCGTACGCGCCCTTCGGCATCTCGCGCGGCGAGTTCGACGTACTGGCGACCCTGCGGCGGTCGGGAGAGCCGTACACGCTCTCACCGCGCGAGCTGTCGGCGACGCTGATGCTGACGACGGGCGGGATGACCGGGCGGCTCGACAAGCTGGAGCGGGCCGGGCTGCTGAGCCGCAGCCCCGATCCGCACGACCGGCGCGGACTGCGGGTGACGCTCAGCGAGCGGGGGCGGGAGCTGGTGGACCAGGCCGTGGGCGCCGGGCTGTCGGCACAGCGGGAGGCCCTGGAGGGCGCGCTCGACGCGGATGAGGCGGAGCAGCTGGCCGGGCTGCTGCGGAAGCTGCTCGACTCGATGGGGGCGTGACCCGGTCGGGCCTGACCGGTGGGGGCCTGTTGGGGGCGTGCCCGGTGGAGGCGTGACCCGGTAGGGGCGTGACCCGGTAGGGGCGTGACCCGGTAGGGGCGTGACCCGGTAGGGGCGTGGCCGGTGGGGGCCGCTAGGGGGCGTGCCCGGTCGGGGCCTGTTGGGGCGTGATCCGGTACGTGAACGCGCGAGGGCGCCGCACGGTATGCCCACCGTGCGGCGCCCTCGTGCTGGTCTATCGCGTCAGGCTTGCTTCCGGGACTTGTCGAGGACCATCACCAGGCCGGCGATCACCAGGAAGAGGACGATCGGCAGAACGACGTACAGGCCGAGCGTCTCGCCCACGCTCAGGCCCGGACCCGGGTCGTCGCCGTCGTCGCGGGTGAGCGCGAGCGCGGGGGACGACATGAGCAGCATCATCAGCGTCGTACCGGCCGCGACGGCGCCGGTGCGCAGGGCGTTTTTCTTGTCCACGGTGCCAAAGTAGCGAACGGTCATACGAGCCGCGCGTCCGGGGTGCCCGTACGGGGAGCTCCGCGGGATCGACCGGGCGGCCGGAACACCTCCATCAGCGCGTGCAGCCGGGGCGACGCGGCCAGCTCCTCCAGGCTCAGCGGACGGCCCTCGGCATCCGCGACGGGCAGCCGCCAGTTCGGATACTGGTCCCAGGTGCCGGGCAGATTCTGCGGCCGCCGGTCCCCCACCGTGTCCGGCAGCCAGATGCCAACCATCCGGGCCGGGGTGCGCAGCAGGAATCGATGGACGGCCCGGATCTCGCCCTCCTCGTCGTGCGTGCCCTCGGGCAGCAGGCCGAGCCGGGTCAGATAGCCGCGCCACTCGGCGACCTCCGCGGAGTCCTCCGTACGCTCCTGCTCCAGTGGCCGGGCGAGCAGCCCCAGCCGGTGGCGCAGGTCCACGTGCCCACCGGTGAGGCGGGCCGCGGTGGACGGCAGATCGTGGGTCGTCGCCGTCGCCACGCACCCCTCGCGCCAGGCCTCCGGGGGCAGCGGGCGGCCGTTGCCGGCCCAGTCGCGCTCGAACCACATCACCGAGGTGCCGAGCACGCCCCGGCGCGTGAGGGTCTCGCGCACGCCCGGTTCGACCGTGCCGAGGTCCTCCCCTATGACGACGGCGCCGGCGCGGTGGGCCTCCAGGACGAGGACGGCGAGCATCGCCTCGGCGTCGTAGCGGACGTACGTGCCCTCGGTCGGTTCGGCGCCGCTCGGCACCCACCAGAGCCGGAACAGGCCCATGACGTGGTCGATGCGCAGGGCGCCCGCGTGGCGCAGCAGTCCGCGCAGCAGATCGCGGTAGGGGGCGTAGCCGGAGGCGGCCAGCACGTCCGGGCGCCAGGGGGGCAGGCCCCAGTCCTGGCCGCGCGCGTTGAACGCGTCCGGGGGCGCGCCGATGGACATCCCGGCGGCGAAGGCGTCCTGCTGCGCCCAGGAGTCCGCGCCGTCCGGGTGCACCCCGACGGCGAGGTCGTGGACGATGCCGACGGCCATCCCGGCGTCCCGGGCCGCCCGGGAGGCGGCGGCCAGCTGCTCGTCGGTCAGCCAGGCGAGGCGGCAGTGGAAGTCGACCCGGTCCATCAGCTCGCCCCGGGCGCGGGCGGTCTCGGGCGAGCGCGGGTCACGCAGGCCGGCGGGCCAGGAGCGCCAGTCGGAGCCGTACACCTCGGCCAGCGCGCACCAGGTGGCGTGATCGTCCAGCGCCTGGCCGCGCGCGGCCAGGAAGTCGCAGTACGCGGCCCGTCTGCCGGGGCCGAGCGGGATGCGCAGCACCAGCTCCAGCGCCCGGAGCTTGAGCTCCCAGACGGCGTCGCGGTCGATCAGCGCTCCCTTGTCGAGTACGGAGGCACGCAGGTGGCCGGCCTTCTCGACGAGCGCGTCCAGCCGGACGCGGTCCTGGCCGCCGACGTACGCGTACTCGGGGATGTCCTCGATCCGCAGATGGACGGGGTCGGGGAAGCGGCGGGAGGACGGCCGGTACGGCGACGGATCGGTCGGCGCGCCCGGCACCGCCGCGTGCAGCGGATTGACCTGCACGAACCCGGCCCCGAACGCCCGCCCGGCCCACGCCGCCAGCTCCGCCAGGTCCCCGAGGTCGCCCATCCCCCACGACCGCCCGGACAGCAGCGAGTACAGCTGGACGAGAAACCCGTGGGCCCGCTCCGGCGCCCGCGGCGCACCCGCGGGCGTGACGACGAGCGTGGCACGGGCGTCACGCCCGTCGGGAGTCCGGACGACCAGCCGGTGCACCCCGGCCGGCAACCGGTCCCAGCCGGGGGCCCCGGCGGGCGGGGCGGCGGGCTCGTCGTGCACGGGCTCGTCGTGCACGGGCTCGTCGTGCACAGGCTCGCCCGGCGCCACGGCCGCGCCGGGAGCGGGGTCGCCGGGAGCCGGCTCGTCGGCGTCGGACACGCCGGGCGCCGGCGATCGTGGTGCCGGTTCGTGCCATTCCGTCGTGGCGCCGGACTCCAGGCGCACCCGGACGCGTGTGCCGCGCGGGAGGGGGGCGGGGGGCTCCGTGGCCGGGAGCCAGAGGACGACCGTCGGCGGGAGCAGCCGGCGCGCGGCGGACGACTCGGCCGCGGTCAGGGCGACCCGTACCGCCTCGGGCGTGGTGGCGTCCACTCCCAGCGCGGCGAGTACGGAGACGACCGTGGAGTCGGGGACGGGGACGGTGACACCCGCCGACGGCGAGTGCGTGGTGGCGACACCGTGCAGCGCGGCGAGCCGGGCCAGGCCCATTCAGACTCCTGGGGGCTCCGTGCCGCCGGCGGTGCCGGGGGCGGTCGGTTCGCTGGTGAGGGGCGCGGGGGCGGCGAGCGGGGGCTCGCTGGTCAGCGGGGCGGCGTCGGCAAGCGGGGGCTCGCTGGTCAGCGGGCCCGGCAGCAGCGTCGGTTTGGACAGGGCGGAGAGCAGAAGCGCGGAAGCGGCCACGGGGGCCTCCCTCAACATGGACAACAGGACAGTGCAGCCCTACCCCGTAGGCGCGGCCGCAGACGTAGACCATTCGTCAACGTGTTCCGTGTCACATTCTGCTGCACCTACGGAAGCGGGTACGGCAGTTGAACAGAACGCGCGCGCCGGAGGGCAAAGGGGACACAACCGGCGCACGCGTTGACACCCTCACCGCACGGGTGGTGGGCTCGCATTCGGTTTGCCGGCGAGAGGGGACTGACGTGCGGTTCGGGCGCAGCAAGCAGACGGCCACCGCCGTCGCCGTCGCCGTGATCGGCGGACTGCTCGGCACCGCTCCCGGCGCCGTCGCGGCCCCCGGCGTCCCCGGCGCGCCCGCCGCCACCGCCGACACCGTTCCCGACCGCGAGGGCGACGCGACACCGCCCGCCGTATGGCCGCGACCGCAGTCGCTGAAGGCCGCCGGCGGCTCCGTGCGCCTCGGTGCGGACGTCACGCTCATCGCCGCGCCCGGTGCCGATCCGTACGCCGTCGAGTCCGTACGCGCGCTGCTGCGCGCCGCGGGCGTACGGACCGTGCACAGCTCGCTGCCCGGCCGCGGCCCCGTCGTCCACCTCGGTGGCACCGGCGCGCAGGAGGCCCTGCGCGCCCTGCGCGCACCCGAACGCACCGATCTGCCCGCCGGCGGCTACCGCATCGCCGTGGGCCGCGTCACCGGGCGGGACACCATCGCCCTGGACGGCGTCGGGGCCGACGGGCTGTTCCACGGCGCGCAGACACTCCGTCAGCTGGTCGGCGACGACGGCTCGGTCGCCGGGGTCGTCGTACGCGACTGGCCCGGCACCGCCGTACGCGGGCTGACGGAAGGTTTCTACGGACAGCCTTGGAGCCACGAACAGCGCCTCGCGCAGCTCGACTTCATGGGCCGCACCAAGCAGAACCGTTACTTGTACGCCCCCGGCGACGATCCGTTCCGGCAGGCCCGCTGGCGCGAGGTGTACCCGGCTGCGGAGCGTACGGCCTTCCGGGAACTCTCCGAGCGGGCCCGCGCCAACCATGTGACGCTCGCCTGGGCCGTCGCCCCCGCCCAGTCCATGTGCATGGCATCCGCCGACGACGTCAAGGCCCTCAAGCGCAAGGTCGACGCCATGTGGGCGCTCGGCGTGCGCGCCTTCCAGTTGCAGTTCCAGGACGTCAGCTACAGCGAGTGGCACTGCGACGACGACGCCGACACCTTCGGCTCGGGGCCCGAGGCCGCGGCGGAGGCGCAGGCGCGGCTGGCCGGGGAACTGGCCCGGCATCTGGCCGACCGCTATCCCGGGGCCGAGCCGCTCACGGTCATGCCGACCGAGTTCTACCAGGACGGCGCCACCGACTACCGGCGGGCACTCGCCGACGCGCTGGACAGCCGCGTACAGGTCGCGTGGACCGGTGTCGGGGTCGTACCGCGCACCATCACCGGGCGGGAACTGGCCGGTGCGCGCGAGGTGTTCCGGCACCCGCTGGTGACCATGGACAACTACCCGGTCAACGACTACGCCCAGGACCGCATCTTCCTCGGCCCCTACACCGGTCGCGAGCCGGCCGTCGCGACCGGCTCGGCCGCGCTGCTCGCCAACGCCATGGAGCAGGCCACCGCGTCCCGCATCCCCCTCTTCACCGCCGCCGACTACGCCTGGAACCCGAAGGGGTACCAGCCCCAGGAGTCCTGGCAGGCGGCGATAGCCGATCTCGCGGGCGGCGACCCGAAGACCCGGGAGGCGCTCGGCGCGCTCGCCGGGAACCACGCGTCGTCGATCCTCAGCACGAACGAGTCCGCGTATCTGCGGCCGCTCATGGCCGAGTTCTGGCGGGCGCGGAGCACGACGGGTGGGAGTGCGGGGGCGGCGGCGGAAGCGGGGGCGGGTGCGGGTTCGGGGGCCGGTGCGGGTACGGGTACGGGTACGGGTACGGGTCCTGGTTCGCGGGGCGAGGCGGCGGTGCGGCTGCGGGCCGCGTTCACGGTCATGCGGAACGCGCCGGGGCGGCTCGCAGGGCTGGATGCCGAAGTACGGCCGTGGGCCGAGCAGTTGGGCCGCTACGGACAGGCCGGGGAACTCGCGGTCGACATGCTTCAGGCCCAGGCCCGCGGCGACGGGCAGGCCGCCTGGGCGGCCTCGCTGGCCCTGGAGCCGCTGCGGAAGGAGATCGCCGGGCAGCGGGTGACCGTCGGCAAGGGCGTGCTGGATCCGTTCCTGGACCGGGCGGCCAAGGAGTCGGCGGCCTGGACGGGCGCGGACCGGCCGGCCGGGTCGGTGAGCCGTACCGCCTCCGCGTACACCGTACGGCTCGACCGCGCGCGGCCCGTCGAGGCGCTCACCGCGATGGCCGAGCCCGGCGGGGAGGGGGCCACCGGGCGGCTGGAGGCCCATGTGCCGGGCCAGGGCTGGCGGCCGCTGGGCGCGCTCGCCCCGTCCGGCTGGACCCAGACGGCGGGGCGCGGGCTGCGCGCGGACGCCGTACGGATCGCGTGGTCCGGCGACGCGGACGCGGCGCCGGTCGTGCGGCGGCTGGTGCCGTGGTTCGCGGACGAGCCGCGTGCCGGGCTGGCACTCGTACGGGGCGAACTGGACGCGGCGATCGGGGGCGGGCCGCAGCGGACCGAGGCGTACGTCTCGGCGCGGCGGCCCGACGAGGTGCGCGGGGCGCTCACCGCGAAGGCCCCGCCGGGGATCACGGTGACGGTCCCGCCGGAGGTCCGGGTGCCCCGGGGTGCGCGTACGGCCGTGCCGGTCGAGGTCACCGTCCCGCCGGGGACGCCGTCCGGGGAGTACCGGGTGCCGGTCGCCTTCGCCGGCGAGGAGCGCACGCTGACGGTGCGGGCGTATCCGAAGACCGATGGGCCCGATCTGCTGCGGACGGCCACGGCTTCCTCGTCCGGGGACGAGACGCCCGACTTCCCGGCCTCGTCGGCCGTCGACGGCGACCCCGCGACGCGGTGGTCGTCCCCGGCGGAGGACGGCGCGTGGTGGCAGGCGGAGCTGGCGGCGCCGGCGCGGGTGGGGCAGGTGGTGCTGCACTGGCAGGACGCGTACGCGACCAAGTACCGGGTCCAGGTGTCCGGGGACGGCCGGACGTGGCGCACGGCGGCCACGGTCCGCGACGGCCGGGGCGGGCGGGAGGTCGTCCGCCTGGACGCGCCCGGCACGCGGTTCCTCCGCGTCCAGGGGGACGCGCGGGCGACGCCGTACGGCTACTCGCTGTGGTCGGCGGAGGCGTACGCGGTCGCGGACTGACGAGACTGCTCCGCTCGTCGGTGTTGCCGGGCGATCATGGTGGGCCCGTGCCGGGCCGTGCACCTCGGGCCGGTCGTGGTCGGCCCGTGCCGGGCCGTGCACCTCGGGGCGGTCGTGGTGGACCCGGTCCGGGTCGGTTGCTGTGGGGGCCGCTCCGGGGCTCGTGTCCGGGACGGCATGCTGTGTCTTCTGGGGGACACCCCCAGACCCCCGTACGGCGCCTGCGGGCCCTCGTAAAGGCACTCTGAGTCATGCGCCACAAATCACGCTTTAGTGTCCCGAACACGACCCCGCCGCGTCCCCCTCCGTGCGCCTGGCCGGGTCCTTCCGGTTTGTGGGCATACGTTCCGCAGGGCGGAACGGGTGGGCACAAACCACCCACCGGCCCGCAGACGGGTACGTGCCTCAGGAGGCACCGGACCCAGCCCCGCCCGGGCCGGTGCCGGGGCGCCCCCCGTACGGGGCACGCACCCGGCCCCGCCCGGAGGGCCTACGCGAAGGCCCGGATCTCAGGCAGAGATGCCGTCGATCCGGGCCATCGCGTCATCCGCGCCGAACGGCTGCAAGTACGGCAGCCAGCGCGGATCCCTATGCCCCGTGCCGATGATCCGCCACGCCAGCCCCGTGGGCGGAGCGGGCTTGTGACGCAGCCGCCAGCCGAGCTCCATCAGGTGCCGGTCGGCCTTGACGTGGTTGCAGCGGCGGCACGCGGCCACCACGTTGTCCCAGACGTGCTGACCGCCCCGGCTGCGCGGAATGACGTGGTCGACGCTGGTTGCGACGCCACCGCAGTACATGCAGCGGCCCCCGTCGCGCGCGAACAGCGCGCGCCGGGTAAGTGGAACGGGCCCCCGGTAGGGGACCCGCACGAAGCGCTTGAGTCTGACCACGCTGGGCGCGGGCATGATGTGGGTCGCGCTGTGCATGAAGGCGCCGGACTCTTCGAGACAGATGGCCTTGTTCTCGAGGACGAGGACGAGCGCGCGGCGGAGCGGTACGACGCCGAGCGGCTCGTACGACGCGTTGAGGACCAGGACATGCGGCACGGATGCCTCCTTGTACGCCGGCGGCGCGTGGCTCGCGCCGGGACGATCTGCTCTCAGTCTCTCCTCCTGGCTGGTCGAAGCGCCACTACGTCCCCGTAACGGGCCGGAGGGATTTTGTGTGCGGTCGGCCACAGACCTCCAGGTCCTTCGAACGGAACGCCGGGCGCACGGGGTATGCCCCGTTAGTGTGGTTGGACCGCCGTACGTCCTGGAGGTACCCACCGTGTCCCTGGCAGCCGACCCGTCCGCTCCGCCCGTCACCTTCGACGAGGCCGCGGCAAAGGCCACGAACGCCGCGGGCTGGGTGGAGGAGAACTGGTCCACCTGGCTCAGCATCGGCCTGCGCATCCTGCTCATCCTGGTGATCGCGGTGCTGCTGCGGATCGCCATCCGCCGTGCGCTCACCAAGCTGATAGAGCGGATGAACCGCAGCGCCCAGGCGGTGGAGGGCACGGCCCTGGGCGGTCTGCTCGTCAACGCCGAGCGGCGCAGGCAGCGCTCGGAGGCGATCGGGTCGGTGCTCCGGTCGGTCGCGTCGTTCGTGATCCTCGGCACGGCGGGCCTGATGGTCCTCGGCGCCCTCAACATCAATCTGGCCCCGCTGCTGGCCTCGGCCGGTGTCGCGGGTGTGGCGCTCGGTTTCGGTGCGCGGAACCTGGTCACCGACTTCCTGTCGGGCGTCTTCATGATCTTGGAGGACCAGTACGGCGTCGGTGACAGCATCGACGCGGGTGTGGCCTCGGGCGAGGTGATCGAGGTCGGCCTGCGCGTGACCAAGTTGCGCGGCGACAACGGCGAGATCTGGTACGTCCGCAACGGCGAGGTCAAGCGGATCGGCAACCTGAGCCAGGGCTGGGCGACCGCGTCGGTGGCGGTGACCGTGCGGCCGACGGAGGATCTGGACCGGGTCAGCAAGGTCATCGAGGAGGCCTCCTCGGCGATGTCGAAGGACGAGCCCTGGAACGAGCGTCTGTGGGGCCCCATCGAGGTGCTGGGCCTGTCCGAGGTGCTGCTGGACTCGATGACCGTGTCCGTTTCCGCGAAGACGATGCCGGGCAAGGCGCTGGGCGTGGAGCGGGAGCTGCGTTGGCGGATCAAGCGCGCCTTCGACGAGGCGGGCATCCGCATCGTGGGCGGTCTGCCGCTCCAGGCCGACGACGAGCCGCCGGTCAAGGACCCGGCGGCGGGCGTGGCGGCCCCCTCGGCGTACGCGTCGAACACGTCGCCGCAGTCCATGGCGGCGTCCCCGATCAGTCCCCCGCCGAGTCTCTCGAAGTAACCCCGGTCCTCGGACACCCCCGCAGGCATGTGCCGCGGGGGTGTTCTTGTCTGCGGGTATTGACGGGCAGCTGACGCGGCCCTACTTTTCACGGCATCAGATAGGAACCTTTCCTAACAATGCTCGAGAGGGCAGGTGGGCCGTCATGGCTACCCCGGGGACACCGCGCGTACTCCGCGCCATGAACGACCGGGCCGCACTCGATCTGCTGCTGGAGCACGGCCCGCTCTCGCGGACCCGGATCGGCAAGCTGACCGGGCTGTCCAAGCCCACCGCCTCGCAGCTGCTCGCACGGCTGGAGGCCGCGGGTCTGGTCGTCGCCACCGGGACCACCGAGGGGCGCCCGGGGCCGAACGCGCAGCTGTACGCGATCAACGCGCGCGCCGCCTTCGCCGCGGGGCTCGACGTGACCCCGCAGCGCATCCGTGCCGCCGTCGCCGACATCACCGGCTCGACGGTCGGGGAGTTCGTCGTGCCGAAGCCCGGCCGGCGCGCCGACGGCGTCGTACGGCAGGTGACCGAGGCGCTCGACGGGGCGGCGAAGGCGGCCGGAATCACCCGCGCCGACGTGCACCGCCTCGTCATCGGGACGCCGGGCGCCTTCGATCCGTCCACCGGGCGGCTGCGGTACGCGGCGCATCTGCCCGGGTGGCACTCGCCCACGCTGCTCGACGAGCTGGCCGCCGCGCTGCCGATGCCCGTCGAGTACGAGAACGACGTCAACCTGGTCGCCGTGGCCGAGCAGCGGCTCGGCGCCGCCCGCGGGCACGAGGACTTCGTGCTGCTGTGGAACGAGGAGGGCCTGGGCGCCGCGCTGGTCATCGGCGGCCGGCTGCACCGGGGCTTCACCGGTGGCGCGGGCGAGGTGGGCTTCATGCCGGTCCCCGGTACGCCGCTGGTGCGGCAGGTCTCCAAGGCCAACAGCGGCGGCTTCCAGGAGCTGGCCGGTGCGCAGACGGTGCGGAGGCTCGCCCGGGAGCTCGGCATCCCGGGCATCGGGAACGGCACCCACGTGGAGGTGGCGACGGAGCTGCTGACCCGGGCCGCGGCGGAGGAATCGGCGCCGCTGCGCACCCTGCTCGACACGTTCGGGACCGGCCTCGCCACCGGGATCGCCGCCATGGTCGCCGTGATCGACCCGGAGCTCGTGGTGCTCTCCGGCGAGGTGATCCTCGCCGGAGGCGAGCCCCTGCGCGAGCGCGTCCACGCGGAACTCGCCGAACTGGCCGCGTCCCGGCCCCGGCTCGTCATCGGCGACGTACGCGAGCAGCCCGTGCTGCGCGGGGCGCTGGAGAGCGCCCTCGCCTCGACCCGCGACGAAGTCTTCGACACGACCCTCCGCTGAACCCCCGCTTTCCCGAAGGACCACCCGCCACAGGGAGACCCCGCCATGCCCGGAATCCGCAGGAAGACGGCCGCCGCACTGGCCGTGACCGCCGCGACAGCCCTGCTCGCCACCGCCTGCACCGGCTCGAACGACGCCGGCGCGAACGACGACCCGAACGCGAGGACCACGCTCACCTTCTGGCACGGCTGGAGCGACCCCGGCGAGGTCAAGGCGATCGAGGCGAACGTCAAGGCCTTCGAGACCGAGTTCCCCCACATCAAGGTGAAGCTCGTCAAGGGCATCTCGGACGACAAGCTCAACCAGGGGCTGCGTACGGGCGGTTCGAACGCGCCGGACGTGGTGTCGTCCTTCACGACGGACAACGTGGGCCGGTTCTGCTCCTCCAGGGCACTCACCGATCTGAAGCCGTTCCTGGAGAAATCGAAGATCGACCCGGAGAAGACCTTCCTGCCACAGATGGCCAAGTACACGGAGCACGACGGCACCCGGTGCACCGTGCCGCTGCTCGGGGACGCGTACGGCCTCTACTACAACAAGAAGGCCTTCGAGGAGGCCGGGATCAAGGCCCCGCCGAAGACGCTGTCCGAGTTCGACGCGGTCGTGAAGAAGCTCACCAAGCCCAAGGGCGACGGCTTCGAGCGGCTCGGCTTCATGCCGCTCTACCAGGGTTACGAGACCACCGTCGAGCACTACGGCGGCAGTTTCGGGATCACGTACCTCGACGGGAGCGGGAAGTCGAACACCGCCGAGGACCCGGCGGTCAAGGCCATGTTCGCCTGGCAGAAGAAGCTCGTGGACGACCTCGGCGGGTACCGGAAACTCAACAAGTTCCGCACCTCGTTCGGCGACGAGTGGGGCGCGAAGCACCCCTTCCACACCGGCCAGGTCGCCATGCAGCTGGACGGCGAGTGGCGCGGCAGGATGGCCTCGAACGCCAAGCTGCCCTTCGAGATCGGCGCCGCGCCCTTCCCCGTCCCGGACGACCGGGTCGCCGACTACGGCAAGGGCTATCTGTCCGGCACGGTCCTCGGTATCGCCGGCAACAGCCCCAGGAAGAACGCCGCCTGGGAGCTGGTGAAGTACCTCTCCACCGACACCGACGCGGTCGTCGGCTTCGCCAACGCCATCCACAACGTGCCGTCGACCGTCGCCGCGCTGAAGTCGCCGAAGCTGAGCACCGACCCGCTCTACCGCACGTTCGTCGGCATCGCCCAGCACCCCAGGAGCTCGCACGCCCCCTCCTCGGTCAACGGCGGCGCCTTCCTGCTGACGTTGCAGGACAGCGGCATCGCCTACGAGAAGGGCGCGGCGAAGGACCTGGACGCGCTGCTGAGGAAGAACGACGCGCAGGTCGACAAGGACAACGAGCAGGCCGGCTGAGATGGCCGTCGCCCCTGTGCCGAGTGGGTCGAGTGGGCTGAGGGCGAAGCGCGCTCTGCGGACCCTCGGGTTCCTCTCGCCCTGGCTGGTCGGGTTCAGTGTGTTCTTCGCGTATCCGCTGATCGCGACCGTCCACTTCTCGTTCATGGAGTACGACGGGTTCACCCCGCCCCGCTGGGTGGGCCTGAAGAACTGGGCGTACGTCTTCCAGGACAGCCCCTTCTTCTGGCCGGCCCTGCGCAACATGCTCTGGCTGGTGCTGGTCATGGTCACCTGCCGGGTCGCCTTCGGGCTCGGTATCGGCCTGCTGATCACCAAGGTCAGGACGGGCGGGGGCCTGTTCCGGACCTTCTTCTACCTGCCCTGTCTGGCCCCGCCGGTGGCGGCGACGATGTCGTTCGTCTTCCTGCTCAACCCGGGCACGGGACCGGCCAACACCGTCCTGGGCGCGCTCGGACTCGGCGAGCCCGACTGGTTCGGCAGCCCCGCGTGGTCGAAGCCGTCGCTCACGCTGCTCGCCCTGTGGGGCATCGGCGACCTCATGGTCATCTTCATGGCGTCGCTGCTCGATGTGCCCAAGGAGCAGTACGAGGCCGCCGAACTGGACGGCGCGAACGCCTGGCACCGTTTCCGGTACGTCACCCTGCCCAACATCGCGCCGATCGTGCTGTTCGCGGTGATCACCGGAGTGATCGCCACGATGCAGTACTACACCGAGCCCCTGGTGGCCGCGAAGGTCGCCAGTGGCGTGATCGGCGGCTCCGGGCAGCAGTTCGAGCCCGGATATCCGGACAGGTCGACGCTGACCGTGCCGCACGTGGTCCACAACCTGGGCTTCCAGCGTTTCGACACCGGGGCGGCGTGTGTGGTGGCGCTGGTGCTGTTCGTACTGGCCATGCTCTTCACCGGATTCCTGATGCGCCGGCGCAGCGGCTTCATGGCGGCGGAGGACTGATCGACGATGACTCGCACGACACTTTCCCCGGTGCGCGCCGCCATGGCCGCCGCGCCGTCGCCGAGCGGCACCGCGGCCAGGCGGGCGGCGCGGCGCAGGGCTGCCCTGGAGTGGATCGCGGTCCACGCGCTCGCCGTCGCCGCGGCGCTCTTCTTCCTGCTGCCCTTCGTCTTCGTGTTCCTGACCGCCGTGATGAGCGACAGTCAGGCACTCACCCGCGATCTGTGGCCGCACACCTGGGAGTGGGGCAACTTCGCCACCGTATGGAGCACGTCCGGGTTCCTCACGTGGTGGCGCAACACGCTGCTGTACGCGGGGCTCGGTACCGTGCTCGCCGTGGCAAGCAGCATCCCGGTGGCGTACGCGCTCGCGAAGTTCCGCTTCCGCGGCCGCAATGTGATGATGATGCTGGTGATCGCGGCGATGATGCTTCCGCCGCAGGTGGTCATCGTCCCCATGTATCTGTTCTGGGCCAGGCAGATGGATCTGGCCGGCACGCTCTGGCCGCTGATCATCCCGTTCGCGTTCGGCAACGCGTTCACGATCTTCCTGCTGCGGCAGTTCCTGCTGACGATCCCCCGCGAGTACACGGAGGCGGCGAGGATCGACGGCTGTGGCGAGTTCCGCACGATGATCAAGGTCGTGCTGCCGATGGCCAGGCCGGCCATCGCCGCATCCGCGCTGTTCCACTTCTTCTACTGCTGGAACGACTACTTCGGGCCGCAGATCTACGCCTCGGAGAACCCTGCCGCCTGGACGCTTTCGTACGGCCTGGAGTCGTTCAAGGGCTCCCACCACACGGACTGGAATCTGACCATGGCCGCGACCGTGCTGGTCATGGCCCCCGTGATCGTCGTCTTCTTCTTCGCCCAGAAGGCGTTCGTCGAAGGCGTCACACTGACCGGAGTGAAGGGCTGAGGTGTTCATGAGGCTCGCAGTCGTGGGTGGCGGATCCACCTACACACCCGAACTGATCGACGGTTTCGCCCGGTTGAGGGACACACTGCCGGTGAGCGAGCTGGTGCTCGTCGACCCGGCGGCCGACCGGCTGGAGCTGGTCGGCGGACTGGCCCGGCGGATCTTCGCCAAGCAGGAACATCCCGGCACGATCACGACCACCTCGGACCTGGACGCGGGCGTGGCCGGCGCCGACGCCGTACTGCTCCAACTGCGCGTCGGTGGGCAGGCGGCGCGCGAGCGGGACGAGACCTGGCCGCTGGAGTGCGGCTGTGTGGGGCAGGAGACGACGGGCGCGGGCGGTCTCGCCAAGGCGCTGCGCACGGTGCCGGTGGTGCTGGACATCGCCGAACGGGTGCGGCGGACCAGCCCGGACGCCTGGATCATCGACTTCACCAACCCGGTCGGGATCGTGACCCGCGCGCTGCTCCAGGCCGGTCACAGGGCCGTCGGGCTGTGCAACGTGGCGATCGGCTTCCAGCGCAGGTTCGCGAAGCTGCTGGACGTGGCTCCGGGCCATGTCCATCTGGACCATGTGGGGCTCAACCACCTCACCTGGGAGACGGGTGTGCGCATCGGCGGCCCGGAGGGCGAGAACGTCCTGCCGAAGCTGCTCGCCGAGCACGGCGACGACATCGCCGGGAACCTGCGCCTGCCGCGCGAGATCGTCGACCGGCTCGGCGTCGTACCGTCGTACTACCTGCGGTACTTCTACACGCACGACGAGGTCGTACGGGAACTGAGGACCAAGCCGTCGCGGGCCGCCGAGGTCGCCGCGATGGAGAAGCGGCTGCTGGAGATGTACGGCGATCCGGCGCTGGCGGAGAAGCCGGAGCTGCTGGCCGAACGCGGGGGCGCCTTCTACTCGGAGGCGGCCGTCGATCTGGCCGCGTCGCTGCTCGGCGGCAGGGGGAGCCCGTACCAGGTGGTGAACACGTACAACAACGGGACGCTGCCGTTCCTCCCCGACGACGCCGTGATCGAGGCGCAGGCCGCCGTCGGCCCGGCGGGCGCGACGCCGCTGGCCGTACGGGAGGTCGACCCGCTGTTCGCCGGGCTGATCGCCCAGGTCACGGCGTACGAGGAGCTGGCCCTGGAGGCGGCGCTGCGCGGCGGCCGCGACCGGGTGTTCAAGGCGCTGCTCTCCCATCCGCTGATCGGCCAGTACGAGTACGCCGAGGCGCTCACGGACCGGCTGGTCGCGCACAACCGGGAGCACCTGGCGTGGGCGTGACCGCTTCCGTACTCGCCATCGACGCGGGCAACAGCAAGACCGACGTGGCGTTGGTCGGCACGGACGGGTCGGTGCTCGCCGCCGCGCGCGGCGGCGGCTTCCAGCCGCCGTGCACGGGCATCGAGGCGGCGTTCGACTCGATCGCCGCGACGGTGGGCGACGCGCTGGCGAGGGCCGCCGACCGGGGCGACTCCGTCGACCGCGTCGAGCACGTCTCGGCCTGCCTCGCCAACGCCGATCTGCCGGTCGAGGAGCAGGAGCTGACGGCCGCGCTGCGGGCGCGCGACTGGGGACGGACCGTGGAGGTCCGCAACGACACCTTCGCGATCCTGCGGGCCGGGGTCGAGGAGCCCAGGGGGGTGGCCGTCGTCTGCGGCGCGGGCATCAACTGTGTGGGCATGCTGCCGGACGGCCGTACCGCCCGCTTCCCGGCGATCGGCAAGATCTCCGGGGACTGGGGCGGCGGCGCCGCACTCGCCGACGAGGCGCTGTGGTTCGCGGCGCGGGCGGAGGACGGGCGCGGCGATCCGACGGAGCTGGCCCGCACCTTGCCGGGGCACTTCGGCCTGCCGACGATGTACGCGCTGATCGAGGCGCTGCACCTGGGCCACATCGACGCCGGGCGCAAACACGAGCTGACCCCGGTGCTGTTCGCGACCGGCGCGGGCGGTGACCCGGTGGCCCGTGCGGTCGTCGACCGGCTCGCGGACGAGGTCGTCGCCATGTCCACGGTCGCGTTGGGCCGGCTCGGGCTGCTCGGTGAGGAAGTGCCGGTGGTGCTCGGCGGCAGCGTCCTGGCCGCCCGTCATCCGCGGCTCGACGCCCGCATCGCCGAACTGCTGGCGGTCCGGGCGCCGAAGGCGTCGGTGCGCGTGGTGACGTCCCCGCCGGTGCTCGGCGCGGCGCTGCTGGGCGTGGACCGGCTCGGTGCGGCGGCGGAGGTCCGGGCGCGGCTGCGGGCGCACTACGAGGGTTCTTGACCCGGAATGGGAACCGATCGGGCGCGGGCGGCGTATACAAGGTGGGACTCGGGGCAGGCGGCAGGACGTGGGCGTGGGGCCGAAGGCGGGGTTGGCGGCGATGACGGCGTGGACGGCGTGGAGTTGGCGGCGTTGACGCGACGGACGAGATAGCTCAAGATCCAGTCAATCCTGGGTGTGGGTATCCTCCCCTGCGGCCATACTGGCCGGGCCGCCGTCCCCCGTCCCGCGGGGTCGGGACGCCGTCAGTGACCGAGGGGGAGGTCTGGTGACACACACGCCGAACGCGGCAGGACCGCCGCCCGCGCCGCCGATGGCGCGGGTTCCCGGGCAGCCGCGGCCGTCCGGGGACCAGTCGGCGTCCCCGCCCGCGCCCACATCGCCCGCCCGGCGCAGCGCCTGGGCCGAGACATCGGCGCGGCTGCGGGCAGCGGCGACGACGGAGCCGGGCCGGCTGCGCGTCATCGGGGCCGTCCTGGCCGCTCTCGTCGTGGCGTTCGGCGCGGTGACCGCGTTCGAGGTCTCCGACCGGGCGTCCGCCGCCGACGACGTGGTCAGCCGCAGCCAGCCGCTGAGCGCCGACGCCGCGAGCATCTACCGCTCGCTGGCCGACGCCGACACGGCCGCGGCAAGCGGCTTCCTGGCGGGCGCCGAGGAGCCGGCCGAGGCCCGGGAGCGCTACCGCAAGGACATCGCCAACGCCTCCCGGCTGCTGGTCAAGGCCGCGGCCACCACGGACGTCTCGTCCGATTCGGGCCGCTCCATAGCCGCGCTCAACGAGCAGCTCCCCCGCTATACGGGCCTGATCGAGCGGGCCCGCGCCAACAACCGCCAGGGCCTGCCCCTGGGCGGCGCCTATCTGCGGTACGCGAACCAGCAGATGACCACCGAGCTGCTCCCGGCCGCCCAGCAGCTGTACGACGCGGAGACGGCCCGCCTCGACGCGGACCAGGAGGACGCCCAGCTGTGGCCGTTCCTGTCCCTGGCCATCGGTGTGGTGGCGCTCGGCGGCCTGGTGTGGGCGCAGCGCCGGGACTACCACCGGACGAACCGGATGTTCAACCAGGGCCTGCTCGCGGCCACGGCCGCGTCGACGGTGGTCCTGCTGTGGCTGGCGGTCGGCCACACGGTCGCCAGGGCCGGGCTGGACGACGCGCAGACGCGCGGCCAGGCCTCCCTCAGGGTCCTCAACGAGGCCCGGATCAACTCGCTGAAGGCCCGCGCCAACGAGAACCTGACCCTGGTCGCGCGCGGCGCCGTGCTCACCCCGGACGGCAAGGGCGACAAGTACGAGACGGACTACGCGGCGGGCATGGACCGGCTGACCACGGCTCTCGGCGAGGCCCAGGAGCTCGCCGGGGACGACCCGGGGAGCATCCCGGTCGCGTCCGCCGTCTCCGCGGTCTCCGAGTGGAAGACCCGGCACAAGTCCGCCGCCGACACCGACAGGGCCGGTGACTACGACGAGGCCGTCATGAAGGTGATCGGCGGGAAGGGCTCCACGGGCGAGTCCTTCGACCGGGTGGACGAGGCGCTGGACAAGGCGCTCACCCACGAGCAGGGCGAGTTCACGAAGTTCGCGGGCGACGGCAGGGCCGCCCTGACCGGTCTGCCGGTCGGCACGGCGGTGCTGGCCGTGCTCGGCGCGGCGAGCGCGGTTCTGGGCATCGGCCGCAGGCTGTCGGAGTACCGGTGAGAGGGGGAGCGATGAGGAGCGGGGTGTCCGGCGCGATGCCGGAGAAGCCGAAGGGGACGGCCGCGGCGGCCGGGGACACGGACCCGGTCCTGGCCGCGGACGTGACGCCGGACGCGGCCTCGGCGCGGCGGGTCCGGACGGGCCGGGCCGGGCGCGGGCTCCGCGGCTGGGGTGGTGTCGCCGCGATGGCGGCGGCGTGCGCCCTGACGGCCGCGCTCACCCTGCTGCCGCTCTCGCACGGCGGCGCGGTCACCGGCAAGGTGGCGGGCTCGGCCGCCCAGGCGCCCACGAAGGCCGACACCTGCACGGACCCGGAGGCGTCACTGCTGCCGTCCGCCGTGGACGGACCGGCGATCGCGGACATCAAGCGGCGCGGCAAGCTGGTCGTCGGCGTCGACCAGAACAGCTACCGGTGGGGATACCGCACCAACGACGGCAAGCAGGAGGACCTGCAGGGCTTCGACATCGATCTGGCCCGCGCCATCGCCGCCGACATCCTCGGCAGCCCCGACGCCGTCATCTTCCGCGCCATCCCCACCAACCAGCGGATCCCGGCACTCGACAACGGCAAGGTCGACCTCGTCGTCCGCACGATGACGATCAACTGCGCCCGGATCAAGCAGGTCGCGTTCTCCACCGCGTACTTCCAGACCGGGCAGCAGGTGCTCGCCCCCAAGGAATCCACGATCACCGGCTATGACAAGTCCCTCGCGGGCAAGCGGGTCTGCACGGCCGAGGGCTCAACCGCCTTCGAGGCACTGAAGAACCAGTCGTTCGGCGCGGTCTTCGAGGACGAGGACGACAACGGCCCGGGCGACAGGGACCAGCTGACCGTCCCCAACCAGCTGGACTGTCTCGTCCGGCTCCAGCTCGGCGAGGTCGACGCGGTGGTGACGGACGCGGCCCTCGCCGCCGGTCAGGCGGCGCAGGACCCGGCCGTCGAACTGAAAGGCGGGAAGCCTTTCACCACCGAGTACTACGGCGTGGCCGCCAAACTGGGCAAGGACGATCTCGTGCGCCGGGTCAACAAGGTGCTGGAAAGCTACCGCCAGGGCCCGTGGCTGACGGCGTACAAGAAATGGCTGCAGGCTGACCTGCCCGGCATGACCAAGCCGCCGGCGCCGAAGTACCTGAAGAGCTGATTCCGCCCCGACGCCATGGCCTCCGTGCCATGCGCCGGGCAGCGGAGCCGAGAGCACGAGCGGAGAGGTGATCGATGAGCGTCGCGGGACCCCCCGGGCCGGTAATGGACCGGGACGAGGTGGACCGTGCGCTGGCGCGGCTCGGAGAGGAGCACGAGGCGATCGAGACCTCGCTCCTCGCCCTGCAGGACCACGCGGGCCGCCGGCTCCTGGAGGGCGCGGAGCTGACGGGTGTCACCAAGGACCGCTGGGCCTCCACCGAGCAGGCGATCACCCTGCTGTGGGGCTACTTCGACGCGTACACGGCGGCGCTGCGTTCGGCGAGCGAGCTCAGGGCCCGGCGCCGCTGGCCGAACCGCGACGACCTCGTGGAGCTGACCGAACGGCTGCGCGGCGCCAGTGTCACCGTCGCGGGTTCCGCCGCGCACCCGGAGCCGTCGCTCACCGGACCGGCCAAGCTCTCCGAGCGGTTCACGCTGGAGGCCCTGGTGGGCCGCATGAACCAGCTGTACGCGCGCTCGCTCGACATGGTCGTGGCCGCCGACTCCGTCTGGTC
Organism: Streptomyces sp. NPDC000410; assembly: GCF_040300305.1. Lineage (NCBI taxonomy): Bacteria > Bacillati > Actinomycetota > Actinomycetes > Kitasatosporales > Streptomycetaceae > Streptomyces > Streptomyces sp. NPDC000410. The sequence continues at coordinate 176,622 of NZ_JBEPDM010000002.1, read as the reverse complement.
CGCGCTGCCCGCCCGGATCGATCTGCTCTCCGCCGAGTTGCAGCGCACCCGCTCGCTGGCCCACTCGGTGGGCGTGCGGCCGGGTGAGCATCCGGCGGGCGACGACCTGGAGTCGATCACCCACGAGCTGGTCACGCTGCGCTCCCAGGTCGTGTCGGACCCGCTCGCGTTCTGGACGCCCGCGGGCCTGAGTTCCGCCCCCGGCGGGGGCCGCCCCGACACCGAGCGGTACGACCGGGCGGCCCGCGCGCTCGAGGACATCCGCCGCGAGATCGAGGCGGTCCTCGCGGTGCGGCAGGACTCGGAGGAGCGGCTGGTCCGACTGCGGGACGTGCTCTCCCGCGCGGACCGCACCCTCACCGAGGCCCGGGCGGCCCGCGGCGAGGTGCTGGCGAAGATCGCCGCGTCCGAGGTCCCGGCGGTCAGCGGCCCTCCGACGGTCCTTCAGGAACGGCTCGCCACCGCCGCCGAGTACCGGCGGCACGCCCAGTGGCACCGGCTCTCGCCGCTGCTGGAGTCCCTGGAGCGGGAGGCCGAGGACGAACTGCTGCGGGCACGGGAGTCGCTGACGGCCGTGACGGCGCCGCTCGCGGTCCGCGCGGAGCTGCGCGGCCGCCTCGACGCGTACAAGGCGAAGGTCGCCCGGCACGGGATGGCGGAGGACCCGTTCCTGATCGAGCGGTACGACGCGGCCCGCCGGATGCTGTGGAGCGCGCCGTGCGATCTGCGCGTCGCCGAGCAGGCGGTGCTGCGGTACCAGCAGGCCGCGGCGGAGGTCCTGGTCCCAAGGCAGTCGGGTCCCCGGGACGGTACGGCCGGGCGGGGGGATTCGTGAGCGGCGCGCGCGAGGCCACCGGGCCCCGGAGGAGAACGAAGAGCGTACGTCCGCCGATCGGGCGGGGAATCGAGGAGGGGGCAGCGTGAGTGCCATGACCGTGTGCGTGCGCCCCGGCTGTGAGGGGTCGTACGAGGACGTCGGCGGCGGACAGCTGTACTGCGACACCTGCGGGCTCGCCCCCGAGACCTCGGGGAGCGGCGCGGGCGGGTCCGCCGTGGTGGTTGGGGCTGCCGTTGGAGGTGGGTCCGCCCTTGGAGGTGGGTCCGCCCTGCCCGCCTGCCAGCGACCCGGCTGCGAGGGGTCGTACGAGGACGTCGGCGGCGGCGAGCTGTACTGCGACACCTGCGGGCTCGCCCCGGTCGTCTCGGTGAACGGCGCGCTGTCGTCACCGCCCACCGGGGTCGCGGGCGGCGGCCGTGGAACCAACGGCAGCTCCTCGCGGAGCAGTTCACGGGCCTCGTCCCGGTCCTCCTCGCGCTCGTCACGGTCCTCGACGTCCCGGCGGTCGGTCTCCGGCCGGCTGTCGCGCTCGCTGTCCGGCGCGACCTCGGGCCGCTCGATCTCGGTGCGCAGCTCCGGCTCCACGGCCTCCTCCTCCGGGCGCAACCGGCTGGGCGCCGGTCTGGTCCTGGTGCCGGACGTGCCGCGCCCCGACCCCCGTTCCGCGGTGATGGAGAACCCCGAGGTCCCCGAGCGGAAGCGGTTCTGCAGCCGCAGCGACTGCGGGGCGCCGGTGGGGCGGGCCCGCGGCGAGCGTCCGGGCCGTACCGAGGGCTTCTGCACCAAGTGCGGCCACCCGTACTCGTTCGTGCCCAAGCTGCGACCGGGCGACATCGTGCACGGGCAGTACGAGGTCGTCGGCTGCCTGGCACACGGCGGCCTGGGGTGGATCTACCTCGCCGTCGACCGGGCCGTGTCCGACCGCTGGGTCGTCCTCAAGGGCCTGCTCGACACCGGCGACCAGGACGCCATGGCCGCCGCGATCTCGGAACGCCGCTTCCTCGCGGAGATCGAGCACTCCAACATCGTCCGCATCTACAACTTCGTCGAACACCTCGACCAGCGCACCGGATCGCTGGACGGGTACATCGTGATGGAGTACGTCGGCGGCAAGTCCCTCAAGGAGATCGCCAACGAGCGGCGCGCGCTGGACGGGAAGCGCGACCCGCTGCCGGTCGAGCAGGCCTGCGCGTACGGCATCGAGGCCCTGGGGGCGCTCGGCCATCTGCACAGCCGCAACCTGCTGTACTGCGACTTCAAGGTCGACAACGCGATCCAGTCCGAGGACCAGCTCAAGCTCATCGACATGGGCGCGGTGCGCAGGATGGACGACGAAGAGTCGGCGATCTACGGCACGGTGGGCTACCAGGCGCCTGAGGTCGCGGAGGTGGGCCCGTCGGTCGCCTCCGATCTGTACACGGTGGCGCGCACGCTGGCGGTCCTGACGTTCGACTTCCAGGGCTACACGAACGTGTTCGTGGACTCCCTGCCCGATCCGGACAACATCGACGTGTTCCGCACGTACGAGTCCTTCTACCGCTTCCTCGTCCGCGCGACGGACCCGGACCCGGCCCGCCGGTTCGCCTCGGCCGAGGAGATGGCGGACCAGCTGACGGGTGTCCTCCGCGAGGTCGTGGCGCTCCAGACGGGCCGGCCCCGGCCCGCGCTGTCGACCCAGTTCGGCCCCGAGCTTCGGGTCACGGACACGGAGCTGTTCGCCGAACTCGACGGCGAGGTCTCGGCCCTGGGCACGCGGACCCCGCCCCGCAGGGCCGCCCTCCGCCGCCGCCCCGTCGGCCCGTCCGGCCCCGCCACCGCACCGGTCGCCGTGCCCGGCGGCCCTGCCGCGGGCTCGCCGCCCGGGTCGTACCCGGGCCCCGGGGTCGCGGGGGCCGTGCCCGGCACCGCCTCCGGCGCCGCGGGCGGCTTCGGCCATCCGGCCGCCGGGCACCCGGGAGCGGGTTCGCTGCCCGCGGGCAGCGTCGGCGCCGGGCAGAACGTGGTCGTCGGCAGCTTCGGTGGCGCAGCCGCGTACCCGGGCGGTGCCGCCACCGGGGCATACGCGCAGGCCGAGGTGGCGGTGGCGCCGGAGCTCGCCGGGCTCGACGCGCGTGCGACCGCGCTCGCGCTGCCGGTGCCCCGGGTCGATCCGAACGATCGGAACGCCGGGTTCCTGACGGGCCTCATGGCGTCCGCCCCCACCGAGCTGATCGCCGCGCTGCACACCGCGCCCGCCACCTCCGTGGAGCTGCGCCTGCGCGAGCTGCGCGCCCGCCTGGAGATGGGCGATCTCCTCGCGGCGACCACCGCGCTGGCCCATCTCGAGACCCAGTACCCGGACGACTGGCGGGTCGTCTGGTACCGCGGCATCGCCTCCCTCGCGACCGGCGACAACGAGACGGCCGCGCTGTCCTTCGACGCGATCTACGACGCCTTCCCCGGCGAGCCCGCGCCGAAGCTGGCGCTCGGTGTGTGCGCCGAGGTGCTGCGCCAGTTGGACAACGCGGCGGAGTACTACCGCCTCGTGTGGGCGACGGACCCGAGCTATGTGAGCGCCGCGTTCGGCCTGGCCCGGGTGCAGCTCGCGGCCGGGGACCGGGTCGGAGCCGTACGAACGCTGGAGTCCGTGCCCGAGGCGTCGATCCACTACACCGCGGCGCGCATCGCCGCGGTCCGGGCGAGGCTGCGCAGGCGCGCCGCGCACGAGCCCCTGATCGACGATCTGACCGCTGCCGCCGGCCAGGTGGAGGCGCTGCGCGGGTTCGGCCTGGACGCGGTCCACCGTGAGCGGCTGTCCACCGAGGTGCTGGGTACGGCACTGGACTGGATACTCTCCGGTAGCCCCGGAGCGCGGCCCGCCGCGACTGTCCTGCTCGGCAGCGAACTGGACGAGCGTGGCCTGCGCTTCGGTCTTGAACGCTCGTTCCGGGTGCTCGCCCGGCTCGCCCAGGAGGGCGAGGAGCGCATCGAACTGGTGGAGCGGGCAAACCGTTTCCGCCCCCGGACGTGGGTGTGAGTGATGGACCGGATGCACCAGCTCTCCGCGTGCCCCAGCTGCGAGGAGCCTCTGGAGTCGGGTGACTTGTTCTGCGGCGCCTGCGGGTACGACCTCTCGGCCGTACCCGAGCCGCCGCAGGACCACCCCACGATCGCGATCGGCACCCTGGTGGGCCGGGGCGAGGCCGTGGCCGCTACGGATGGCGCCGGTGGTGCCGGCACGTCCGCGGTGGCGGGCACGGCCCCGGGGGGCCCGCCGCCCGCCACGACGTCGGTCGCCGCAACGCCGCCCGCCGCCACGGCGGTCCGTCACGACGCCCGCGCCACCGACGTCACCCCCGGAGCCTCCGACGTGTCCGGGGACTGCGCGCCGGCCACGCCGGACCCCCGCACCGCCCAGAGCCCCGCCGCCGCGCCCCCGGCCGGTGCGAAGCTCTGCGTCGCCTGCCGCGCCGGCCATGTCGACACCGACGGCTACTGCGAGAACTGCGGGCATGCCCAGCCCCGCGAGCGCGACCACATGGAGCAGGAGCTCGGCGCGGTGGCCGCGGTCAGCGACCGGGGCCTGCGTCATCACCGTAACGAGGACTCCTTCGCGGTGTCCTCGACGGCGCTGCCCGACGGCTCCCCCGCCGTGATCGCGATCGTCTGCGACGGCGTGTCGTCGGCGACCCGGCCCGACGAGGCGTCCGAGACCGCGGCGCGCTGTGCCAACGAGTCGCTGCTGGAGTCGCTGCCCCGCGGCACACACCCGCAACAGGCCATGCACGAGGCGATCATCGCGGCCGCCGAGGCGGTCAACGCGCTGGCGGCGGAGCCGGCCGGGGCCATGGAGCACGACCCGCACCGCCATCAGAACGCACCGGCGTGCACCCTCGTGGGCGCCGTCGCCGCGGCCGGTCTGCTGGTGGTGGGCTGGGTCGGCGACAGCCGGGCCTACTGGGTGCCCGACGACCGCGACGGACCGCCCGCCCGGCTCACCGAGGACGACTCGTGGGCGGCGCAGATGGTCTCGGCGGGCCTGATGAGCGAGGCCGAGGCGTACGCGGACGAGCGCGCCCACGCCATCACCGGCTGGCTCGGCGCGGACGCGTACGAACTGGAGCCGCACACCGCCGCTTTCAAGCCCGACCGCCCCGGTGTGGTCGTGGTCTGCACGGACGGCCTGTGGAACTACGCGGAGGCCGCGGACGAGATGGCGCAGGTCCTGCCGCGGGACGCGGCCGGACGCCCCCTGGGCGCCGCCCAGGTGCTGGTCGGTCACGCGCTGGACGGCGGCGGCCACGACAACGTAACAGTGGCCGTGCTGCCGTTCGCCGTGCCGCAGCAAGGGGCAGGATCGGCCTGAACAAGGCCTTTGGTCTTTCTGCCTGTTATCTATCTGTTCCGTGGAGGCAAGGAGCCCCCAGGATGGCGAACTTCTCGAAGTCGAACGTGCCCCAATTCTCCGTCGACGTGTACCAGAACGAGTTCCTGCCCGAGGGCGGGCGCGATGTGAACGCGATCGTGACGGTCACCTCCACCGGCGGTGGCACCAGCGGCGGGGTCCCGCTCACGGCGGCGTCCGCCTCTCCCTCGGCCGTCCCGGGGCAGCGCGCCGACGCCGCGGTGGTGCTGATGGTCGACTGTTCGGGCTCGATGGACTACCCGCCGACGAAGATGCGCAACGCGCGCGACGCCACCGCCGCCGCCATCGACACCCTGCGCGACGGCACGGCCTTCGCGGTGGTCGCCGGTACGCACGTGGCCAGTGAGGTCTATCCGGGCGGCGGGCGGCTCGCCACTGCCGGTCCGGCGACCCGGGCGGAGGCCAAGGAGGCGCTGCGCAGGCTGAGCGCGGGCGGTGGCACCGCGATCGGCACCTGGCTGGGGCTCGCCGACCGGCTGTTGCACTCAGCGGACGTCGGCATCCGGCACGGCATCCTGCTCACCGACGGACGCAACGAGCATGAGGAGCCGCAGGACCTGCGGGCCGCCCTGGACGCCTGCGCGGGCCGCTTCACCTGTGACGCCCGCGGTGTCGGCACCGACTGGGAGGTCAAGGAGGTCACCGGTATCGCCTCGGCGCTCCTCGGCAGCGCCGATATCGTCGCCGACCCGTCCCATCTCGCCGCGGACTTCACGCGGATGATGGAGAACGCGATGGGCAAGGAGGTCGCGGACGTGGCGCTGCGGCTCTGGACGCCCGTCGGTGTGGAGATCAAGTTCGTCAAGCAGGTGGCGCCGACCGTCGAGGAGCTGACCGGCCGCCGCACCCAGGCGGGCCCGCGCGCCGGGGACTACCCCACCGGCTCGTGGGGCGACGAGTCCCGCGACTACCACGTGTGTGTGCAGGTCCCGCAGGCGTCCATCGGCCAGGAGATGCTGGCGGCCCGGGTCTCGCTGATCATTCCCGACCCGGCGGGCGGCACTCCGCAGACCCTCTCGCAGGGCCTGGTGCGGGCGGTGTGGACGGACGACATGGCGGCGTCGACCTCGATCAACCCTCAGGTCGCGCACTACACGGGGCAGGCCGAGCTGGCCCAGGCCATCCAGCAGGGCCTGGATGCCCGCAAGTCGGGTGATTTCGACGGAGCAACGGCGAAACTGGGCCGCGCCGTGCAGCTGGCGGCGGCCTCGGGAAACGAGGACACTGCGAAACTGCTTGCGAAGGTGGTCGACATCGTCGACGTGGCGACAGGTACTGTGCGATTGAAGGCGAAGGTCGCGGAGGCGGACGAGATGACACTCGAAACGCGCTCCACGAAGACAGTTCGCGTCAAGAAGTAGCTGAGAAGTAGCCCAGAAGTAGACCGACGTAGACCACAAGCAGGACGTGTCCGCCCGGGGCGGACGGAGGAGAGGGGGAAGCGCCGACATGCCGACCTGCCCGAACGGACACCAGTCGGGTTCCGACGACTGGTGCGAGGTCTGCGGCCATCGCATGGCCGGGGCGGGGGCTCCGGCGGGCGCGGTGCCGCCTCCGCCACCCCCTCCGCCGTCCCCCTCGCCCCCGCCGGGGTACGGATACCCGGGACCCGGCGGCGCGGGCGGACCGGGCAGCCCCGGCCACGGCGCCACGGGCCAGGCCGAGCTGTGCCCGCAGTGCCGTACGCCGCGCGAGGCGATGGCTCCGTTCTGCGAGGAATGCCGCTGGAACTTCCTGACGAACACGGCGACCTCGTACACACCGGTGGCCCCGCCCGGCGCACCGGTGCCCGGGCTGAACCTGCCGCCCGGTTTCCAGGCGCAGCAGCCGCCCCGCCCGCCGGACCCGTACGAGTACCAGGGCTCGCGGCCCTCGCAGATGAACCGCCCCGCCGAGCCGCTGTCCGGCGACCCGTCGGCCGCGCCGCACCCCGCGCAGCCGCAGCCGGGTCCGCCCGCGCCGCCGCAGGCGTTCCAGCAGCCCGGTCCGTCCGGCCCTCCGGGTCCGCCGCCCCCGCCGCAGGCGTTCCAGCAGCCCGGCCCGCCCGGTCCGTCCGGCCCTCCGGGTCCGCCCGCGCCGCCGCAGGCGTTCCAGCAGCCCGGGTTCCCGCAGGCCGTCCCGGCTCCGCCGCAGCAACCGCAGCAGCCCCTGCCCGGTGGGGACGACTGGGTCATCTCGCCGCCCTCGCAGCCGCACGCGCCCCAGCAACCGCAGCAACCGATGCAGCCGGGACCGCCGCAGCCCCAGCAGCAGATGCAGCCCGGACCGCCGCAGCCGCAGTACCAGACCCCCGGGGGCTGGACCGCGGTCATCGCCCCCGACCGTGCGTACTTCATGGCGATGATGCAGCGCAGCGGCCCCGAGGCGGCCGGTCTCAACCTGCCCGCGTACTCCCCCGAGCAGCAGCTCCCGCTCTCCGGGAACCAGGTCACCATCGGCCGGCGCCGCCACTCCACCGGCGAGTCGCCCGACATCGACCTCTCGGTCCCCCCGGAGGACCCGGGCGTCTCGCACCAGCACGCGGTCCTCGTCCAACAGCCCGACGGCACCTGGTCCGTGGTCGACCAGAACTCGACCAACGGCACCACGGTCAACGGCGCCGAGGACCCGATCCAGCCCTACGTCCCCATCCCGCTCAAGGACGGCGACCGGGTGCACGTCGGCGCCTGGACGACGATCACGATTCGTCGCGGCTGACTCCGCCCAGGGGCCAGGCGTACGGCCCTTCGGGGTCGTCCAGCCAGGCCCACTGCCGTCCCCCGCTCAGGGTGACCCCGAAGCGCTCTCGTTCCGGCCGCTCCTCGCGCTGCCAGAGCGAGAGCGCTTCGTGCGGATCCAGGCTGCCCGCGGTCAGGCCGAGCAGGAAGCCGAACAGCTCGCTCCCCCTCGCACGCCTCGACAGCCCTGCCGCGCGCGGTACCGGCGGGCGCGGGGGCGTGCCGCCGCGCAACGGGACGAAGTACGCCGGGGTGTGCAGGAACCGCCCCTCCGCACGGCCCGCGTCGTGCACCCTCAGCACGATCAGCCCGGTGGCGAGCGGGGCGAGGATCCTGCCGCCCGGCCGGCACTGCCGCGGCCAGGCCTGCGGCACGGACGGCAGGGCGCAGGTCGCGATGATCCGGTCGAACGGGGCGCGCGCGGGGCAGCCGCGCGCCCCGTCGGCGGTGATCACGGTGGGCCGGTACCCGGCCGCCGCGAGATGGACCCGGGCGGATTCGGTGATCTCCGGGTCGAGATCGACCGTGGTGACGAGCTCGTCGCCGAGCCGGTGGGCCAGCAGGGCGGCGTTGTAGCCGGTACCGGCGCCGATCTCCAGGACCCGGTGCCCGTCGCGGATCTCCAGCTCGCCCAGCATTCTGGCCATCAGCGAGGGCTGGCTGCTGGAGGACACCAGCTCGCCTTCGCGCACGCGGGTGGCGATCGGCCCGTCCGCGTACGCGCCCCTGAGCCAGCGCTCGCGCCGGTCCGGGTCGGGGTCCCCGGACCAGAGCCGCTCGTAGCCCGTGAAGGTGGGGACGTAGTAGTACGGCACGAACAGATGCCGGGGCACCGCCTCGAACGCCGCCCGCCAGGCCGGGTCGTCCAGCGCACCGGCCTGGGCGATCCGCCGCACCAGCGCCCGCCGCAGCTCGGCGGCGGAGGCCGCGTACGGGTCGCGCACCACGCGTGCGTCCTGGTCTGCACCCATATCTCCACTTTCCTTCGCGGGGGTCGCCGAGGCGAGTAGCCCTAGGCCTCCGGTCTTCGGCCGGGCCGTCTGAGACCATGGCTCTGTGATGCTGTATCCCCGGGGGGCAACCCCCGGACCCCCGGGCGGGACGAGCCCGGGGCGGACCGGGTCGACAATTGCGAGGCTTAATCACGTGAAGGAAATCCCGCGGGGCACGCTTCAGGAGCAGACCTTCTACGAGCAGGTCGGTGGCGAGGAGACCTTCCGGCGCCTGGTCCGGCGTTTCTACGAGGGTGTCGCCGAGGACCCGCTGCTGCGCCCGATGTACCCGGAGGAGGACCTGGGCCCGGCCGAGGAGCGCCTCGTACTCTTCCTCATCCAGTACTGGGGCGGCCCTCGGACCTACAGCGATCATCGCGGGCACCCCCGGCTGCGGATGCGCCACGCACCGTTCACCGTCGACAAGGCCGCGCACGACGCCTGGCTGAAGCACATGCGGGCGGCGGTCGACGAGCTGGGGCTGTCCGAGGACCACGAGCGGCAGCTGTGGAACTACCTCACCTACGCCGCCGCCTCGATGGTGAACACCGCCGGTTAACCGAGCCTCTCCGTCACCCACGCGTGGAAGGCGCCTATGTGGTGCTCGCTGGGCACGAGCACCCCATCACGCCCGGTACGCCCGTGAGTCCATGGCGGGCTGGGTGCGTTCGCAGGCGTCGAAGTCCTGCACGTTGACCCGGTGGAACAACTCAGGCAGGGGTGACGGTCAGCCCGCCGAGCCCCGCCCTGCGCACGGCGATCGAGCCGAACGGCGTACGCAGCCGGAGCCAGCCGCCCGCCGCGAGCAGCGCCGCGCCTCGGACGCCCTCAGGGGTCGGGCGCAGGAAGCCCAGCGACTGTGCGGCGTGCACGGCCCGCAGCGGCAGATCCGTGCCGGCCACGGTCCGGGACCAGATGTCGCGGCCGATCCGGTCGCGCTCGGCCCGGGTGCGCCGCTCGCCCGGCAACGCCTCGTCCCGCCTGCGGAACTCGGCGACCGCGACCGAGACCGCGGCGCGCATCTCGGCCACGCCGGGCAGCCCCGGCAGCTCCCGCCAGCCGCCGCGCGGGGGGAGCAATCCGGCCCACGGCGGCCCGGTGACCGCGGCGGGCACGGCGAGCCCCGCGCCCTCGACGGACTCCAGCAGCTCTCCGGCGGAGACCGTGACATCGAGCTGCACGCCCTCGTCGGACTCCGCCAGCCGGGCCGTACGGATCGCGAGGACCTCGAACGACGGCGGCCTGCCGAACACGGCGAGCGCGCCGCCGCCGGCCTGGAGCCGGACGGCGGCGGCGCGGTCGTAGTGGATCAGCCGGCCGAGGAAGGCGGCGAGGTCCGCCGCCTCCCGGGCATCGGCGAGCCGTAGGGTCTGCACGGGCGCTGTCATGCCGCGAGCGCGTCCTTCACGCCTTCGTCCAGGTACTCCTGGAGGAAGGACTTCTCCTCTGCGCTGATCCGGCGCGGGCGCGCCTTCTCCAGGTCGTAGGGCACGACGACGGTCGAGGCCCGGACGTAGATCTGGTCGGCGTCCTTGATCTCGTACGCGATCGTCAGGGACGCCGCGCCGATCTTCGTCACCCACGACTCGACGGTCACCGGCGCGTGCCGGTGGACCAGCGGCCGTACGTAGTCGATCTCGTGCCGGGCCACGACGGAGCCGCCGGAGAACGACGGGGACCCGTCCCCCGGCGCCAGCCGGAACATGAAGTCGATCCGGGCCTCCTCCAGATAGCGGAGGAAGACCACGTTGTTGACGTGCCCGAAGGCGTCCATGTCCGACCAGCGCAGGGGGCACTGGTAAATATGCCGAGCCACTGACTTCCTCAGCCCCGAGTGAGCTTCTTGTACGTGGCACGGTGCGGACGCGCCGCGTCCGGACCGAGCCGCTCGATCTTGTTCTTCTCGTAGGACTCGAAGTTGCCCTCGAACCAGAACCACTTCGACTCGCCCTCGTACGCCAGGATGTGCGTGGCGACGCGGTCGAGGAACCAGCGGTCGTGGGAGACGACCACAGCCGCGCCGGGGAACTCCAGCAGCGCGTTCTCCAGCGAGGACAGCGTCTCGACGTCGAGGTCGTTGGTCGGCTCGTCGAGGAGCAGCAGGTTGCCGCCCTGCTTGAGGGTGAGCGCGAGGTTCAGACGGTTGCGCTCACCGCCGGAGAGGACCCCGGCCGGCTTCTGCTGGTCCGGCCCCTTGAAGCCGAAGGCGGAGACGTACGCCCGCGAGGGCATCTCGACGTGGCCGACGTTGATGTAGTCCAACTCGTCCGACACGACGGCCCAGAGGGTCTTCTTCGGGTCGATGTTCGACCGGTTCTGGTCGACGTAGGAGATCTTGACGGTGTCGCCGACCTTGATCTGGCCGGAGTCCGGGGCCTCCAGGCCCTGGATCATCTTGAAGAGCGTCGTCTTGCCGGCGCCGTTCGGGCCGATGATGCCGACGATGCCGTTGCGCGGGAGAGTGAAGGACAGGTCGTCGATGAGGACCTTCTCACCGAAGGCCTTCGAGAGGTTCTCGACCTCCACGACGATGCTGCCCAGGCGGGGGCCCGGCGGGATCTGGATCTCCTCGAAGTCCAGCTTCCGCATCTTGTCGGCCTCGGCCGCCATCTCCTCGTAGCGAGCGAGACGGGCCTTGGACTTGGCCTGACGGCCCTTGGCGTTGGAGCGGACCCACTCGAGCTCTTCCTTGAGCCGCTTCTGCCGCTTCTCGTCCTTCTTGCCCTCGACCTTGAGGCGGGTGGCCTTCTTCTCCAGGTAGGTGGAGTAGTTGCCCTCGTAGGGGTGGGCGCGGCCGCGGTCGAGCTCGAGGATCCACTCCGCGACGTTGTCCAGGAAGTACCGGTCGTGGGTGACGGCCACGACGGCGCCCTTGTACTGGGCGAGGTGCTGCTCCAGCCAGTTCACGGACTCGGCGTCGAGGTGGTTGGTGGGCTCGTCGAGGAGCAGCAGGTCGGGGGCCTCCAGCAGCAGCTTGCAGAGGGCGACGCGGCGCTTCTCGCCACCGGAGAGGGTGGTGACCGGCCAGTCGCCGGGCGGGCAGCCCAGCGCGTCCATGGCCTGCTCCAGCTGGGCGTCGAGGTCCCAGGCGTTGGCGTGGTCCAGGTCCTCCTGGAGCTTGCCCATCTCCTCCATCAGCTCGTCGGTGTAGTTCGTCGCCATTTCCTCGGCGATCGCGTTGAACCGGTCGAGCTTGCCCTTGATCTCCGCGACGCCGTTCTGGACGTTCTCCAGGACGGTCTTGGACTCGTCGAGCTTCGGCTCCTGCATGAGGATGCCGACGCTGTAGCCGGGCGAGATGAAGGCGTCGCCGTTGGAGGGCTGCTCAAGGCCCGCCATGATCTTGAGAACGGTGGACTTACCGGCACCGTTCGGGCCGACCACACCGATCTTCGCACCGGGCAGGAAGTTCAAGGTGACGTCATCGAGGATCACCTTGTCGCCGTGCGCCTTGCGCGTCTTGCGCATGGTGTAGATGTACTCAGCCAAGAGAAACCGTCCGGCAATGTGGGAGTGGGCAGTGGGCAGATACACCCCATCTTGCCTGACCGCCACCCCAGGAACGAAACCAGTTAGTCGAGGCCTGCCTGACCAGCTCTTTCGGGCCTCTCCCTGGCCACGGACAGGCCCGGGCCGGAGGCGGCGGGGCGGCATGGGAAGCTCTTCCCGTGATCGATTCCAGCGATAGCGCTCCCCAGCAGAAACGCCCGCGCCGCCTGAGCCCCCTCGCCAAGGCCCTCGTCGCATCGGGTCTCGGCTTCCTCGCGGGCGCGATCGTGCTCGCCGCGTACTACGTGTACTTCTGGGACTCGCTGTCCTACTAGCAGGGCGAGCCACCCGTCCGGCCCTGTAGCAGGGCGAGCCACCCGTCCGGCCCTGTCGGGCTGTGCACCGGCGGCGGTCGCGTGAGGCTGGAGGGGTCCCACCCTCCAGGAGCGTGATTTCCGTGGCCCGGAACCGCCGTCTGATCCTGAGCTCGCCCCCCGAGGTCTGGCGCCTGCTGTCCGATGGCCACCGCTACGGGGAGTGGGTGACGGGAACCCAGCAGGTCCTTGAGGCGGACCCGCACTGGCCGGACGTGGGCGCCCGGCTGAGGGTGCGGGTCGGCGCCGGTCCCCTGACGCTCGACGACACCGTTGTCGTACGGATCTGCGAACCGCAGCGCCGCCTGGAGCTGGAGGCGAAGGCGGAACCCTTCGGCGCGGCCCGCATCGCCATGAACCTGATCCCCTGGGGCGGGAGCACCCTGTTCGTCCTCGACTGGCACCCCCTCCGGGGGCCCGGCACCCGGATGCACGGACTCCCCGTGGACTACATCGTCGCGATCCGCAACGGCATGATGCTGACGAAGCTGGCCCGGATCGCGGTGCGCGAGCACGACGAGAGCGCGTAGCGACCCGGAATGGCCTTGCCGCGCGTCCTGCGGTGAGACAGCGGGAGGGCACCGCTCCGTGGGGCAGCGGCGAGGCTGCGACGGGGTGGCGGTGCCCTCCTTGCCCGGTGTGCTCCCCTACTCCTCCGAGGAGGGGCCCTGCTTCCTGCGGACGAAGAAGACCGCGCCGCCGCCGACCAGGACGAAGGCGATGGCTATACCGGCGATCATCGGGGTCGTGCTGGAGGCACCCGTCTCGGCGAGATTCGTGTCGGAGGTGCCGCCCGCCGCGCCGCCGGCCGAGGCCGGGGCGAGCTGGGAGACGGGCCCGTCGGGGGACGGCCCCGCGTTGCCGGTGGTCTTGCAGTCCAGTACGCCCTTGAAGCTCTTGCTGAAGCCTCCGGGGCCGGTGATCGTGAAGTCGTACGCCTGGTCCTCCGGGACCGGGACGGTGATCGTGCGGGACTCACCGGCGGCGATGGAGTGCTCAAAGCCCATCAGCTCGAAGCGGAACGCCTCGTCGCCGGTGTTGGTGGCGGTGATGTCGACGCCGCCCTTGGCGCAGTTCTTCTTCGCCGAGAGCGCGGGGATCGGACCGGCCGTGGCCCAGGTGGCGGTGGCGGTCGCGGAGACCGTGGACCGGCTGGACCCGGCCAGGATCTGGGTCTGGCTCTTGGTCACCCCGGCGAACGCCCGGCCGACCGGCACGGAGGTGGTCGCCTGCACGGTGAGCTCCGCCGAGCCGTCGGTGGCCTCGGAGGGTATGTCGAAGTACAGCTCGCTGCCGTTGACCGCGGCGGTGACCGGCAGGCCGTCCTTGCCCGTCACCTTGATGCCGCTGGCGGCGGCGTCGGCGGGCGGGGTGATCGTGACCTGGTCCGCGTCGGTGCGGACCGTGACCGGTCCGAGCCGCCCTCCGGCCTTTCCGGAGACGGCGCTCGGCTCCAGGCTGAGGGAGGCGTGGGGCTCCCCGACGTTCTTGGCCTTCTTCTCCAGCCAGTCGGCGAGCTTCTCCGCCGCCGGGTCGAGGGCCTCGACCCGGGCACCGTCCGAGTAGCGCCAGATGGCGACCTGGGTGCCGGCGGCGGCGGTCCGCTCGGTGAGCGGCCCCGTGCCGGCCTTGTCGGCGAGCCCCGTGAGGTCGTCGACCTGGGGATAGGAGTGCTGAAGGATCCAGCGGATCTTGCCGGCGTTCTTGTTGCTGCCGAGCGAGGTCTGCGCCCAGGGGGTTTCCAGGTACTTGGCCTGCTCCTGGGTGGGGTTGTGAATGTCGATGCAGTACGTCTTGAGCCTGCCACCGCCGTCGACGGTCATCTCGAAGAGACCGGCCGGCAGCTCATGGTTCCGGCCGCCGTCGCGCAGGACCGCGCGGTCGAAGGTGGTCAGTCCGTCGAGGGTGGCGACGGCGCCGCCCTGGTGCCGGGGGGCATCGTCGGCGACAGCCGGTCCCGCCCCGACCATCGAACCCGCCGCGAACAGCCCCGACACCAGGGCGGCCACGGCGAGACGGACGGATCCCCGCCCACGTACCGAGAACGCAGAAAACACAGAATTCCCCTCCGGGCGAGGCCCATTCGCGTGGGACGCGTGTGGGGGGTGCCTCGCCTGCAGACTCAAGTGCCCCGTGAATACTGGGGAATCCTAGGTACACGTGATGCGACCTGATCCCCCGTCATGCCATCAGATAACCATTCCGAATCGGAATTGTTATCGCGGCCTCCGCGTCCCCTCCCAGAGAATCGACAAATCTCCACAAGTGCAGGTCAGGGAGCGGGAACAGGGACGGGAGCGGAAACGGAAGCCGCAGCGGGCACCGCCGGGGCCTGGTCCGGGGACGGCGCCAGGGCCGGGTCCGGGGACGGCACCGGGTCCGGAACGGCGGTGGTGGGGCCGGGGGCCTGCCTCACCTCCCCCTTCGCCATACGCCGGAACGCGGACGTACCCCGCGCCAGATCGTGACCGACCGCCACCGCGTCGATGTCGACGAACGTCCTGCGCTGCCCGTCCCGCTCCTCCTCCCGCACCTTCAACCGGCCGTGCACCACCAGCGGTTCGCCGACGGACACCGAGGCCGCCAGGTTCAGCCCCAGCGTCCGCCACGCCCACACCGTGTAGAAGCTGGTGCTCCCGTCCGCCCAGACCTCCCGCTGCCGGTCCCAGCGGCGCCCGGTGACCGCGAACCGGAACCGGGCCACTCCCCCGGTCGCGGACTCCCGGTACTCCACGCTGGTCGCGACATTGCCCACCACGGTCACCATCGTGTCGTTCGACATGAGATCCCTCCCCGTCCGCGGCCGGACCGTCCGGTCGCGCTGACAGATCTCATGCTGGACCGGGGCCAGGAATCCCGCCGAGGCCTGTGGAAGCAGCCCCGCCTGTGGACAACTCCGCCACCCTTACGAGGGCGGAGCCTCCCCACGTACACATACAAACAGATACAGAACCGGTCAACGCCTCGCCACCGTCGTGTACTGCTCCCGCACCTCCCGGTAGCGCATCAGCTCCGCAGCGACCGGATCGAGCACCATCGCCCGGCCGCACTCCGCCGCCGCCTCCCTCAGGGACCGTTCCGCGTCCTGCCCGTACCGCCGCGCCGGCCCCTTCGCGGCCGCCGCGCACGCCCATTCCACGAGCGGCCCGCCGATGATCCCGCCCACCATCACCAGCACCGGCGGCAGCAGCCCCGGCTCCACGACCCCGACGATCTGCCCCACCAGCCACAGCCCGCCGAAGATCTGCAGCAGCGTCATGGAGACCTGCGCCAGCACGGCCGCCGGCCACCACGCGGGCCGCGGCGGACGGGCCTTCGGCGTACCCAGCTCGACCGCGAGTTCGTCCAGCGCCTCGGGCAGCCCGGCCGCCCCTCGCACCGCCGCCTCGCGCACCGCCTGCGCCCAGGGCGCGGGCAGCCCGTGGGCCGCCTCGTCCGCGACCGTGCGTACGGCCTGTTCGACCCGCTGCCGGGCCGTGAGCTCCTCCTCCGCCGGCTGCGGGGTCTGCGGCAGGCTGCCCCCGTCACGGACGCGCTCGTACCAGCGCCACAGCCGCAGCCAGGGCGTTCCACAGGCACGGCCCGCGTTCCTGCGCCACTGGCGTTCGGCCTCCTCACCGACCGCCGCCGCCCCGACCGCGCCCGCGAGCCGGGCGCCGAAGTCCGCACGGGCCCGTTCGCCGAGCCCGGAGCGTCCGTAGGCGACGTACTCCGAACGCAGCCGCCGCGCGGCCGCGTCGACGTCGGCGGAGATCCGGCGGTGCGCCGCCGTCCGCTCCTGGACGAACCGTCCCAGCAGTTCGCGCAGCTCGCCCACGTTCTCTCCGGTGAGTGCGGACAGCGCGAGGACGGTGGCGCCCGGTTCGCCGTGTTCGCCGAGCGCCATGCCGTCCTCGTCGAGCAGCCTGCGCAGATCGTCGAGTACGAGGTCGGCGGCGTCGCCGGGCAGCCGGTCGATCTGGTTGAGCACGACGAAGGTGACCTCGGCGTGCCCGGCCAACGGCCGCAGATAGCGCTCGTGCAGGGCGGCGTCGGCGTACTTCTCCGGGTCGACGACCCAGACGACCGCGTCGACCAGGGCGAGTACCCGGTCCACCTGTTGACGGTGCACGGTCAGGGCGGAATCGTGATCGGGCAGGTCCACCAGGACGAGCCCCTGGAGCGCCTCGTCCCCCGTACCGCCCGCCAGCGGCCTGCGGCGCAGCCGCCCCGGGATCGCGAGCCGGTCGAGCAGCCCGGCCGCGCCCTCGGACCAGCTCAGCGAGATCGGCGCCGATGTGGTGGGACGGCGCAGCCCGGTCTCCGAAATGGGCACTCCGGCCAGCGCGTTGAACAGCGTCGACTTGCCGCTGCCCGTGGCGCCCGCGATGGCGACGACGGTGTGCTGCGCCGACAGCTGCTGCCGCGCCGCGGCCTCGTCGAGCACCCGCCCCGCCTCGGCCAGGGCCTTGCCGTCGAGCCGGGTACGGGAGAGGCCGACGAGTTCGCGCAGCGCGTCGAGGCGGGCGCGCAGCGGGCCGTCGTACGGCCCTCCGATGGGTACGTGCGGCTCGTCGGAGCCGGCGGCGTCCGCCGCGGCCGCGTCCTCGTCCCCGTGGGCGTCGGCTCCGGCGGCGCGGCGGGCGATGAGCCCGTCGTCCCAGTGCCGCTCGCCGGTGCCTCCTTCCCCGGCCCCCTCCTCGGCCTCTGCTCCGCCCTCTGCTCCGGCCCCTGCCTCGACCCCCGCTCGGCCCCCTCCTTCCGACCGGCCCCCTCTTTCCGGCCGCCCCTCCCCTTTCGACCGGCCCTCTCTTTCCGACCGCCCCTCCCCTTTCGACCGGCCCTCTCTTTCCGACCGCCCCTCCCCTTTCGACCGGCCCTCTCTTTCCGACCGGCCCTCTCTTTCCGACCGGTTCTCGGAACGGTCCTCGGTCTGCCCGGCGACAGCAGCCACCCGGTCACCTCTCCTTCTGCAGTACGGACAGCGCCGCGATCAGCTCTGCCTGCGGCTCCGGGTGCACATCGAGCGCGTCGAGCGGCGCGAGCCGCCGCTCGCGCTCCTCCCTCAGGACGCGCCCGATGCACGAGGACATCAACTCGCCGCCCCGGTCGCGCAGCCGCAGCGCGCCCTGGGCGCCCATCCGTTCGGCCAGCCCGTCCCCGGCGAGGCGGGCCCGCCGGCCGCCGAGCAGCGAGGCGGCGAGCAGCGCGGCGACGGTCTCGGGGTCGGGCGCGACGGAACGTTCCATGTCGCGTACCTCTTCCTCGGCGAGCTCCTCCAGCTCCCGCCGCCAGCGGCGTACGGCCATCCCGATGCGCTCGCCGGACTCCCCGTCGGCCGACGTGGACCCGCCGCCGACCGCCCCCGAGGCCGGCTCGCGCCGCCACGCCTCCTGGAGCCGCTCGTCGGCGGCGGCCACGGCGCACTGGAGCAGCTCGGCCAGGCTCTCGGCGAGCGCGTCGAGGAGCTCGGTGGCCGAGCTGTCGCGGGGATATCCGCGCCAGCGTGTACGCGCGTCGCCCGCGAGCACCGCGCCGCGCCCCACCAGCTTGCGCAGCCGCTCCGCCTCCAGCGCGTACGCCTCCTCGACCGCGCCGGTCAGGCGTACGGCGGCGGCGTACTGCGCGGCGACGGCTCCCGCCAGTTCGGGCATGCGCGCGTTGAGCGAGTCGATGACGCCTGCGGCGGTCCGTACGACGGTCTGCTGGCGCGCGGCCGGATCGAACGCCCGGTGCGCCAGCCAGTCCCGCAGCGCGGCGACGGCGCTGTCCGGCAGCAACCCGCTCCCGCCGCCCGCCGATTCGGGCAGCTCGGGGATGGTGAACCTCGGCACGGCCCCGAGCCCGGCCTTCGTGAGCAGCGCCGCGTACTGACGCGACACCTCCGTGATCACCTGGTGCGGCACCCGGTCGAGCACGGTCACGAGCGTGGCGTCGTACTCCTTCGCCGTGCGCAGCAGATGCCAGGGGACGGCGTCCGCGTACCGGGAGGCGGTGGTGACCATCACCCAGACATCGGCCGCACAGATCAACTCGGCGGCCAGGACCCGGTTCTCGACGACGAGCGAGTCGATGTCGGGGGCGTCGAGCAGCGCGAGCCCGCGCGGCAGTGACCCGGCGGTCTCGATCCGCAGCGTGTTCTCCTCGACGGGCCCGCGCTCGCCGCCGACGGTGTCCTCCTGCTGCGGCAGCCATACTCGCGTGAGGTTCGGCAACACCCGCATCCCCGCGAACCAGTGGTGGTCCTCGGGGTGGCAGACGAGCACGGGCGTGCGGGTCGTGGGCCTGAGCACCCCGGCCTCGCTGACCCGGCGTCCCACGAGCGAGTTGACGAGCGTCGACTTCCCGGCCCCGGTCGATCCGCCGACCACCACGAGCAGCGGCGCTTCGGGCTCTTTCAGGCGGGGCAGCAAATAGTCATCCAGCTGTGCGAGCAGCTCGGCTCTCGTCCGCCGTGCGCGCGGCGCGCCGGGAAGGGGGAGTGGGAGGCGCACGGCGGCGACACAGTCGCGCAGGGCGGAGAGTGCGTCGATCAGCTGAGGCCGAGCTTCCATGGTCACCACATGCGAAGAATGCCCAATTTTCGTGCCTTTTTGAAGCGTATAAACGTCTCTGCGCGCCGATAAGACAGACGGGATAGACGGGACGAGTGGGGCGCAGGCATAACGAGTGCACAACACCCGGTGCGTGAGGTGAAAAAAGCGCTGCGAGAATCGCACCCACCTGCGATTATCGGTTCGCTTCACTGAACCTCCACATCGTGCCACGCAGGTGAAGCGCCCGGGCCAAGGCGATCGGAGCCCTATCCTTGTCCGGGCAAGGTCACGGACGACCCACCAGGGGCTCCAGGCCACCGAGGCCCCATCCGGCCCCCGTAGCTCAGTGGATAGAGCAGGCGCCTTCTAAGCGCTTGGCCGCAGGTTCGAGTCCTGCCGGGGGCGCCACTTTCCGCCCTCCCTCCGGGAGGGCGTTTTCGCTGGTCAGAACGTGTTCGGGTGCTCGCCGTCGGCGGGACGGCACACTGGATCCGAGGTTTCCGGGCGAGCTCCTCGACGAGGCCATGGTCGCGGTCACGGCGCGAGGGGTCCCGGTCGTGTCCGGGCTCGCGTACCGCGCCCCTGGGGTCCTCCCCTGCTGAGCGCTGCCGGCGGACGGGCGCGGGGTGCGGTGCCTCCCGGCGGCCGGTGCGGCGCGCGGCGCCCGGGCGGTGCTCGGCCCCGCCCACCGCCTAGCGTGGATCCATACGAAAGCCATCGCCTCGGATGCCGACCGACGGGCAGGTGATGTCATGACGAACCGCATCTACGACGCCATCGTGGTGGGGGCACGCTGCGCCGGGGCGCCGACCGCGATGCTCCTGGCCCGCCGGGGCCACCGGGTGCTCCTCGTCGACCGGGCGACGTTCCCGAGCGACACGGTTTCCACGCATCTCATTCACCCGCCCGGCCTCGCCGCACTGGACAGCTGGGGACTGCTCGCCCCGGTGGTCGCGAGCGGCTGTCCGCCGATCGACACGTACTCCTTCGACTTCGGGCCCTTCACCATCGAGGGGTCTCCCGCCGGCGCCGGGTTCCCGGCCTCGTACGCCCCGCGCCGTACGGTCCTGGACAAGATCCTCGTCGACGCGGCGGAGGAGTCCGGCGCGGAGGTGCGCCCGGCGTTCACCGTCGAGGGCCTCGTGATCGAGGGCGACACCGTGACGGGGATCAGGGGCCACGGGGCCGACGGGCACGGCGTCACGGAGTACGCCCGCGTCGTCGTCGGCGCGGACGGGGCCCACTCCCTCGTCGCGAAGGCCGTCGGCGCCGTCCGGTACGCCGAGAAGCCGAAGCTCCAGTGCAGCTACTACTCCTACTGGACCGGGCTGCCGATGAACCGCCGGTTCGAGACCTACATCCGGCCGGACCGGGCCTTCGCCGCATGGCCCACCAACGACGACCGGACCGTGGTCATCTGCGGGCTGCCGATGCGCGACTTCAAGGCCAACCGGTCGGACGTCGAAGCCGGCTACCTGGCCACCATGGCGCTGGTTCCGTCCTTCGCCGAACGGGCCGCGGCGGCCACACGCGTGGAACGACTCGTCGGCACGGCGGTCCCCAACTTCTTCCGCAGACCGTACGGCCCCGGCTGGGCGCTGGTCGGTGACGCCGGATACCTCAAGGACTTCATCACCGCCCAGGGCATCCAGGACGCCTTCCGCGACGCGGAACTGTGTGCGCACGCGCTCGACCGGACCTTCACCGGCGGGCAGACGTTCGACGCGGCGATGAAGGACTACCAGGAGAGCAGGGACCGGCAGGTCATGCCGATGTACGAGTTCACCGCCCAGCTCGCCGCACTGGACCCACCGCCGCCGGAGCTGCGGCGGCTGCTCGGCGCGGTGTCACGCAGCCGTCCGGCCCAGGACGGGTTCGCCAGGGTGGCGGCGGGGGTCACCTCGCCCGCGGAGTTCTTCGCGCACGACAGCCTCGAACGCCTCCTGGCGTAGAGGCGATCCAGCCGTCTTCGTCAGGAGAGGCCGTCAGGAGAGGCCGCCTACCTCGGGCGCGAGCAGTGTCAGGGCCTCTTCCCAGTCGAAGTGCGGGGCGCCGCTGTCCGGCGCGGGACGGTGAGGTTCGTGCGAGCCGATCAGGACACCCATCTCGCGCAGCCGGTGCAGGCTCTCGCGGTACGCGGGGTGCGCGGCCTGTGCCGCGTTCAGGCAGGGGAGGGCGGCCGTCGGGATGCCGGAGCCGTAGGCCTCGCACAGGATGCCCAGAGCGAGGGTGTCGGAGATGCCGGCCGCCCACTTGTTGATCGTGTTGAAGGTGGCCGGGGCGACCGCTATCGCGTCGGCCGGCGGCAGGGGGCGCGGGTCGCCGGGACGGCGCCAGGCCGAGCGGATCGGGTAGCCGGTGCGGGTCTCGACGGCGGTGCGGTCGATGAAGCCGAGGGCCTGCGGGGTGGCGACGACGCCGACGTCCCAGTGCTGTTCCTGCGCGGCGGTGATGAGCTTGCCGACGTCCCCGGCGATTCCGGCCGCGCAGACGACGACGTACAGGAACGGCTTCTTCGGCCGGTCGGACATGCGGGAAACCCCCGACTCGAGAGCGATGTGGACACCGTGCATTCTGCTCCAGGGGGTCGTGAGCCCGGCATGGTCCACCGGACACCCTCTACCCTCGCGTCGCCGTCGCCAGGGTCGCCGAGGTCTCGACCAGCGAGACGGTGAAGGGATGGCGGGGTGAGGTCAGTACCCGGTGCGCCGGGCCCTGTTCGACGAGTTCGCCGGCGTCCAGGACGGCGATCCTTGCGGCCGGTGCCGCGGCGGTCAGGTCGTGGGTGATCAGGACCAGGGCCAGCTCGTGGCGGTCGCGCAGGAGGGCGTCGAGGGTGTCGAGGAGGCCGCGCCGTGTGACCGTGTCGAGGCCGGAGGTGATCTCGTCGCAGATGAGCACTCGGGGGCGGGCGAGCAGGGCGCGGGCGAGGGCGGCGCGCTGGAGTTCGCCGCCGGAGAGTTCCGCCGGTGCGCGGCGTACGAGATCCTCCGCGAGGCCGAGGGACGCGAGGGTCGTCAGTGCCTCGGTCCGGGCCTCGGCGCGGGGCACCGCGCGCAGCCGTACCGCCGTGCGGGCCACCTGGTCCAGGACCGGGCGGTGTTCGTCGAACGCGGCTCTCGCGTCCTGGAAGACGTACTGCACCGCGGCCAGTTGCTCACGGGTCCGGGAGCGCAGGCTGCGCGGGAGCGGGGTGCCGTCGAGCAGGACGTCGCCCTCGTAGTGGCGGTGGAGCCCGGCCAGGCAGCGGGCGAGCGTGGTCTTGCCGCTGCCGGAGCGGCCGACGACGGCCTGGCATTCGCCGGTACGGAGGGTGAGTCCGGGCGTGCGCAGCACCGCCGTGTCCCCGTGCCGCGCGGTGAGGCCGCGTACGTCGAGCACCGGGTGGCCCGGGGCGCGCGCGGGCGGGGCGGGGGACGCGGTGGTCTCCGCCGCCAGGAGTTCGGCGGTCCAGGGGTGCCGCGGCGCGAGCAGCACCCGGTCCGCCGGGCCCGACTCCACCACCCGGCCGCCGCGCATGACCAAAACGTCGTCGGCGAGGGCCCGCACGACGTCGAGGTCGTGGCTGAGGAGGACCACGGCGATGCCCTGCCGGGCGACCGCCGCCAGCCGGTCGACGACGCGCCGCTTCGTCAGCGCGTCCTGGCCGGTGGTGGGTTCGTCGGCGACCACGACGCGCGCGCCCAGCAGCAGCGCCTGGGCCAGGACGACGCGCTGCTGCTGGCCGCCCGACAGCTGGTGCGGGTAGCGGCGGAGGAGGGTCTCCCCTTCGGGGAGCTGGGCCAGGCGGAGGGCTTCGAGCACGCGGTGGCGGATCCGGCGCTCGGGGCGCGGCAGATGGCGCGTCCGGACGCGCGCGATGTCCCGCAGCAGCGCCCCGACCCTGCGCGCCGGGTTCAGTACGGCGGCCGGGTGCTGCGGTACGTATCCGACCAGGCCGTCCGGCACCCGTACGTCGCCGCTCACCCGCGCCCCCGCCGGGTACTCCCCCAGCAGCGCGCGGCCCGTCGTCGTCTTGCCGCTGCCGGACGCGCCGACGAGCGCGGTGATCTTCCCGGGCATG
Source organism: Streptomyces sp. NPDC000410 (assembly GCF_040300305.1). Lineage (NCBI taxonomy): Bacteria > Bacillati > Actinomycetota > Actinomycetes > Kitasatosporales > Streptomycetaceae > Streptomyces > Streptomyces sp. NPDC000410. The sequence goes on along the minus strand of NZ_JBEPDM010000002.1, from coordinate 153,229 downwards.
ACGCGGAGGCCGACGCCGTCGACGATCGCCCGGCCGTCGATCTCCACGCGTAGGTCCCGGATCTCGGCGATCGCGTTCACGGGCGCTTCCTCTTCTCCAGTACGGCGTCGGCGAGCAGGTTGCCGCCCATGGTCAGGGCGACGATCAGCAGGGCGGGCACCACCACGGCCCAGGGCTGTACGAACAGGCCCGTACGGTTGCGGTCCACCATGACCGCCCAGTCGGCGGCGTCCGGTGCCACGCCGACGCCGAGGAACGCGGCGGTGGCGACGAGGTAGAGCACGCCGGTCAGCCGTACGCCCGCGTCGGCGGCCAGCGTGCGCGCGATCGACGTGCCGACGTAGCCGACGGCGATGCGCCGCCACGTCTCCCCCTGCATGCGCAGGGCTTCGACGGCCGGGCGGGAGGCCGCCTCGGCCGCGGCGGCCCGTACGATCCGCGCGGCGTCCGGGATGTTGACCAGGGCCACCAGCAGGGAGAGGCCCGCAACGCCGGGCCGGAGGACGGCGGCCGCCAGCAGGATCAGCAACAGCGAGGGGATGGCGAGCAGCACGTCCAGGGGCCGCATCAGCAGCTCCTCCAGCCATGCGCGGTGGGTGAGCGCGCCCACCAGTCCGAGCGGCAGCGCCACCAGGTAGGCGAGGGCCGTCGCGGCGAGCGCCACGAGGACCACCGACCGGCCGCCGAGCAGCACCTGGTGCCAGACGTCGCGGCCGACGAAGTCGGTGCCGAGCGGGTGTCCGCCGCCGAGGGTGAAGGACGCCGCCCGTGGTCCCGGCTCGCCCGCGACCAGCGGTCCGAGCAGGGCCAGGGCGAGCGGTACGCCGACGACGACCGCGCCGAGCGTCGCACGTGGCTTCACGCCGCCACCCCCGCCCGTGGCGCGAAGCGGTGGGCGACCAGGTCCGCGCCCAGGTTGAGGACGACGGCGGTCACTCCGAAGACGACCGCGAGGCCCTGGACCACGGGGACGTCGCGTTCGGCGACGGCGTTCATCAGCACCGTTCCCAGGCCGGGGATGACGTACAGCGCCTCCACGACGATCACCCCGCACAGCAGCCAGTCGATCGTGCGCGCGAGTTGCTGGGCGGCGGGCGCGATCGCGCCCGGGAGCGCGTGCGCGTAACGGACGCGGACGTCCGGGATTCCGTAGCGGCGCGCCTGGGCGACGTACGGCGAGGCCAGCGCGTCGATCATGCCCGCGCGTACGAGCCGGGACAGCGAGCACACCGGACGGGACAGCAGGACGAGGACCGGAAGGACCAGCGCTTCGGGATGGGCCAGGAGGTCGGTGCCGTAACCGACGGCGGTCGGCGGCAGCCATCCGAGCCGCAGCGCGAACACGGTCACCAGCAACACGCCGAAGGCGAACTCCGGGACCGCGTACACGCCGAGCGTCACCGAGCTGACCAGCCGGTCCGCCCAGCGGCCCTCGTGGCGGGCGGCCAGCACACCGAGGCCGACCCCGGCCGGGACCAGCAGCGCCACCGTGAGGGCGGCGAGCAGCAGGGTCGGGCCGAAGCCGTCCGCGAGGTACGAGCTGACGGGGCGTCCCGAGGCCAGGGACGTACCGAAGTCGCCGTGCGCCAGCCCGGAGGCCCAGTCCGCCAGGCGTTCGTACGCCGGCCGGTCCAGGTGCATCGCCGCGCGGATGGCCGCGATCCGCTCCGGGTCGGGCTGGTCCCCGGCGAGGGCCACGGCGGCGTCGCCCGGCAGCGCCTCGGTGAGCGCGAAGACGAGCAGCACGACGGCTGCCGTCTGCGCGGCGCCGAGGAGCAGCCGCCGGGCGACGAAGGAGCGGAGTCCGCTCACGCGAGCCAGACCTTGTCGAAGCGTGCCCAGTCGAGGCTGTTGGCGGGGGCCTTCGGGTCGACTCCGTGGACGTTTCGGGCGGTGCCGAGGATCCAGTCGCCGAAGCCCCAGACCAGGAAGCCTCCCTCGGCGTGCAGACGGCGCTGCATCCGGTCGTAGACGGCGGCGCGGGCCTTGGGGTCCCTGGTGGACTGGGCCTGCTGGTAGAGGGCGTCGAAGTCCTTGTGCTTCCAGTGGGTCGCGTTGGTGGTGGAGCCCGTCAGCAAGCGCTGGGAGATGTGGGACTCGATGGGCATGGCGCCCGACCGGTAGGAGGCGAGGGTTCCGGAGTCCAGGATGTCCTTCCAGTAGCTGTCCTTGCTGCCGGTCCTGATCGTGATCGTCACGCCCGCCTTGGCCGCCTGGTCCCGGAAGATCGCGGCGGCCTCGGTGAATCCGGCCGCGACCGGGGAGGTGTCGAGGGTGACCTTGAGCTTCTCGGCCCCGGCCGCCTTGAGCAGCGCGCGGGCCCGGTCGAGGTCCTGTTCGCGCTGCGGAAGGCCGGCCGCGTAGTACTGGTAGCCCTTGCCGAACAGGTCGTTGCCGATCTCGCCCGCGCCGGACAGGGCGCCGTCGACGAGCTCCTTGCGGTCGGCGATGAGGAAGAACGCCTCGCGCACCCGCTTGTCGTCGAACGGCGGCCGGTCGGTCTTCATGACGAAGCCCTGCATGGTGCTGTTGCGCAGCCGGATGATCCGGATCCGGTCCCCGCTCTCGTGGGCGCGGGCGGTGGCGGGGTTCAGCTCGTGGGCGTACTCGACCTGCCCGCCCAGCAGGGCACTGGCGCGCGCCGACTCCTCGTTGGCGACGACGAACTCCAGCTCGTCCAGGTACGGGGCGCCCTCCCAGTAGGCGTCGTTGCGCGCGAGGACGGCGGACTTGCCGGGTGCGAAGGAGACGAAGCGGAACGGGCCGCTGCCGACCGGCTTCCGGTCGAAGTCCGTGGCGCCGTCCGGGACGATGTACGCGCCGAACGCCGCGAGCACGTTGGGGAATTCGGCGGTCGGACGCTTGAGGACGAACTCGATCGTCCGCGCGTCGACGGCGCGGCTGGCCTTCAGGTCGACGGGTTCGAGCGACGCCTTGGCCCGGTAGGCCTTCGCCGGGTCGGTGATGCGGCGGTAGCTGTAGAGGACGTCCTTGGCGGTGACGGGCCTGCCGTCGTGGAAGGCCGCCTCGCGCAGGGTCACCTTCCAGCGGTCCAGGCCCGCGTTCGGCTCCCACGCCGAGGCCAGTCTGGGCTTGGCGGAGAGATCGGGCCCGTAGTCGGCGAGCTTGTCGAACAGGGCCTTGGCGCGGGCGACGTCGGCGAAGAGGTTGGCGAGGTGCGGGTCGAGGGTCTCGCTCGCGCCGCTGCCGGCGAAGGCCGCGCGCAGCCGGCCGCCGCGCCTGGGCTTGCCGCTGCCCCCGGCGGGGCCGGTGGCGGGGTCGGAGGCGCCCGCGCAGCCGGCGAGGGCGAGCGCGCCGAGTCCGGCCGCGCCGCCGGCGGCGGCGAGGAAGCCGCGGCGGCGCAGGCCGGACGACAGGGGGGTGACGGGGACGTCGTTCATCTCAGGTCCTTGCTTTCGTGCGGGGTGAGCGGATGTCAGCGGGGGGTGCGGGTCAGGCGGGCGACGACGTGCAGGCGGTCGGCATCGGCCGTGGTGGCGGGCAGGTCTCCCTCGCGCCACGGGGGCTCGGTGCGCGGTCCGGGCGTGTCGTACAGGTCGAGGACCTCGAAGCCGTGGGCGGCGAGGACGTACCGCAGTTCCTGGGGGAGGAGGAGCCGCCATGCGGAGTGCTGCTCGACGGGCGGCGATCCGTCGTCCCGCGTCCACACCCGCCTGCGGCGCAGCAGTTGCGCGGCGCGGTCGACCCGGAGGGTGGTGGTGGACCGGTAGTCGCTGTCCTGCCAGGTGAAGCCGTTGACCGTCGGGGTGTCGAGCAGGTCCGTACGGCCCAGGAAGAAGGCGCCGTTGCGCATCTCCGCGACGAGCAGTCCGCCGGGCGCCAGGGCGCGCCCGCACGAGGCCAGGAGCCCGTCGAGCTCCTCGTTCGTGTGGCAGTACAGCAGGGCGCTGTCCAGGCACACCACGGCATCGAAGGACCGTTCCCCCAGGTCGAATCCGCGCAGGTCGGCCCGTACGTACGCGGGGCCGGGGTGGTGGTGGCGGGCGTGCGCCAGCATCGCTTCGGACAGGTCCGCGCCGGTGACCGTACGGCCGGCGCCGTGCAGATACGCCGCGTCGCGGCCGGTGCCGCAGCCGAGGTCCAGGACGCGCGGGCCGGCGGCGTGGCGCCGCAGGCAGTCCTCGGCCCAGCGTCCGGCGAGCCGGGACGCGTCGGGGAACCGGGCCTCGTACAGGGCCGGGTTGTCGGTCAGCAGGTTCGCGCCGTCCATGGCGCCGCTCATACGTCGTCTCCTCAGGCGCGTCGTCTCGTCATGCGCGCGGGGCGTCACGCGTCGTGTCGTCACGCGTCGTGTCGTCACGCGTCGTGTCGTCACGCGTCGTGTCGTCACGCGTCGTGTCGTCACGCGTCGTGTCGTCACGCGTCGCTCCTCATACGCGTCGCTCCTCACGCGGTCACCGGCGCGGCCGCCACGGGGGTCGCGGGAAGGGCCCGCAGCCGGTGCAGCCACGCCACCCCCGCGGCCGACACGAGCCCGAAGGCCAGGCAGCACGCCCAGGGCAGCCAGCTCGCCCCCGCCCGCTCGCCGGTGTCCATGGCCCAGCCCACGACCGTGTTGCCCACGGCCGCGGCGATGCCCGAGACCACGTAGAAGAGCCCGAAGTAGGTGCCGGTGAGCTCCGGGCGGCCGAAGCGGGGGATCAGCTCCATCACGAACGGCTGGGCGATCATGACGCCGACGTGGAGCAGCAGCGCCCCGGCCAGCACGGGCAGCGAGCGCAGGACCACGCCGACCGGATCCCCGCCCGTCCCGGCCCCCGCCACCAGCATCGGCGGTACGAAGGCCAGTCCCATCAGCGCCAGACCGGTGCCGATCCAGCGCGCGCGGCTGCCACGCTCCTTCAGCACCCGGGTGATGCGCAGCTGGAGCCAGAGGTTGGTGAGCGTGCCGACGAGGAAGACGAGGCCCGCCGCACCGTCCCAGCCGGTGGCCCGGCGCGCGCCGTCCGGCAGCAGCAGATACAGCTGGTTCTCCATGGTGAACATGCCGACCATGGCCAGGGCGAACGCCAGGAACGCGCGGTTGCCGGCCACCTCGCGCCAGTCCGCGAGGACACCGCCGGTGGACGGTTCGACCGCGCGCGCCGGGAGGACCACGGCCTGGGCGATCGTGAGCACCGCGAAGATCCCGGCCGCGGTCAGGGCGGACGCCCGGAAGTCGACGAGCAGCAGCGCGCTGCCGAGCAGCGGCCCGATCAGGGCACCGGTGGTCGCGAAGACGTTGAACAGGGCGAACGCCTCCGCCTTGCGCTCCCCCGCCTCCAGGGCGAGATACGCGCGCACGGCCGGGTTGAACAGCGCCCCGGCCAGCCCGCTGAGCACGGAGGCGGCCAGCAGCACGGTCAGCCCGTCGCCGAGTGCGAAGAGGCCGAAGCCGACGGTGCGCAGCGCGCATCCGGCGATGATGACCCCGCGCGCCCCCAGCCGGTCCGATGCCGATCCGCCGATGAGGAAGAGGCCTTGCTGGCTGAGGTTGCGTACGCCGAGGACGATGCCGACGACGGCGGCCGACAGCCCGAGATCCTCGGTCAGATGTACGGCCAGGTAGGGGATGAGCAGGTAGAAGCCGGTGTTGACGCCGAGCTGGTTGACCAGGAGCAGCCGTATCGCGAGGGGGAAGCCGCGTATCTCGTGCCAGGTCCTCACCCTTGATCCCCCTCGGTGCGCGGATGCACGCCGAGTCCCGGGCGCGGGCTCGTCCGTACGGTGCCGTCGGCGCCGCCGATGCCCGTCCACGGGTCGTGCGCGAGCAGCAGGTGGCCGTCGAGGTCGGTCCACCGGGCGCGGTCGGCGAGGTGCACGGCGGGGGCGATGCCCAGCGTGCTGGCGGTCAGACAGCCGAGCATCAGCTCGGTGCCGGTCCCGGCGATCAGTTCGGCGATCCGCAGGGCGGCGGTGACGCCGCCGCATTTGGCGAGCTTGACGTTGATGCCCTGCACCCGGCCGGCGAGGCGGCGGGCGTCCTCGTGGCCGACCGCGTCCTCGTCGGCGATGACCGGCAGCGGCGAGCGTTCGGCGAGTTTCGCCAGCGCCTCCGGGTCACCGGGGGCGATCGGCTGCTCGACGGCCTCGATGCCCAGCTCGGCGAGGCGGGGCAGGAGCCGCTCGGTGGTGGCGACGGTCCAGGCGCCGTTGGGGTCCAGCAGCAGCCGCGTGTGGGGAGCCGCGGCCCGTACGGCCGGGATGCGCGTGACGTCGTCCTCGGGGTCGGGGGCCCCGGCCTTGAGCTTGAGGACCGTGAAGCCGTCGCGCGCCAGCCGGGCGGCCTGGGCCCCGGCCCGCTCCGGGGAGGTGATTCCGATGGTCCGGGCGGTCGCCGCGCGGGGCGCTTCGGACGTACCGAGCAACTGGTGGACGGGGACACCGGCCCGCTTCCCGGCCAGATCGAGGAGGGCCGATTCGACCGCCGCCCGCACGGCGGGGGGCGTGCAGCTCGCGGACGGTACGCCGTCGGCGCGCAGGGCTTCCAGGGCGCTCTCCGGGTCGGCGAACCGGGCCAGGTCCAGGGCCGCTTCGCGCGACAGGCGGCCGATGGTGCCGGCGTCGAGGCCGTAGTACACGCTGGCGACGACTTCTCCGTGGCCGCGCAGCCCCTGGTGCTCGACGGACAGCCGGACGGCGTCGCGGGCGGTCATCGTCGAGCGGGATATGCGCAGCGGCTCGGAGAGTTCGAGCCGTACGGTGCGCAGGCTGAGCTTCACCGTTCCCCTTCCGTGACGTTCTGGTCGTGCCGGTGCCGCAACGGGTCCGCCACCGCCCGGCACCGTGCCCACCCCGTGGCCTCCACGGCTCCCGGGTGCGGGATCTCGACGGGGCGGGTGGCGGCGGTGGCCTTCTCGACACGCAGGTGGGCGGCGCGCCTTGACGCGGCCGTACGTTATCGATAATCGTTTTCATTGTCACCTTACTGGCCGTCACATCTCGGAACCCAGAGAAGGGCAATCCCGGCACACGCCGCTCACAGCCGTGCGCGGCCATCACCTGTCGGGCCGTGGCATCCGCCGGCTCAGGTCACCTACGGTCTTGTTCACTTGACCGGCTCCCGGCGGCAGCCGGCGGCCCGGAGACGGCGCGCCGGCGGCAGCCGGCGGCCCGGAGACGGCGCGTTCCCCGTATTCGAACGCGTGCCGCCACCGCGCGCCGTGGCGTTCGCGGATCACGCCTGAGCGAGCCTGTGGCGCGCGGGTCGCCCCGGCGCCGTGCCCGGCTCACCTCACCGAGGCCGCCGGAGGGCGTTCGCGGACGGCGCCGTACGCCAGGAAGTACGCCGGTACCCGGTTCAGCCACCGCGACGTAGTGACCAGCTCGATCAGCCGCCGCGCCCGCCTCGGGTCGGCCACGGGCGGGCGGCCCGCCAGCAGCGGCGTGATGACGCGCGCGTGGGCGAACCGCTGGAGGCCCTGCGTCGCGACCGTGGTCGGCCACCGGCGGCGCTGGACGCCGCGGACGTCCCGCAGGCCGACCGCGCCGTCGCGCAGCGGCTCGACGAGATACCGCGCGGCGGCCACCGCGTCCTCGACGGCGAGGTTGATGCCGATGCCGAAGACCGGCGACATCGCGTGCGCCGCGTCCCCGATGCACAGCAGCCCGGGGCGGTGCCAGCGCTGCAGCCGGTCGAGCCGTACGTCGAGCAGTTTCACGTCGTCCCACGAGCGCAGCGCGTGCACCCGGTCCGCGAGCCAGGGGACGGCTTCGGCGTATTCGGCCATGAACCGGTCGAGACCGGCGGCGCGGCGCGCGGCGTCGGTTCCCTTGGCGATCAGCACCGCGCACTGCCAGTAGTCGCCGCGGTCGATCATGGCGCTGAACAGCCGGCCCCCGACACCTCCCACGAGCCCGTGCGGGTCGCCTTCGTGCCGCGGCAGCCGCAGCCACCAGGCGTCCATCGGGCAGCTGAACGACCTCAGACCCAGCTCCGGCAGCGACCGGGCCAGCGAGCCCCGGCCGTCGCAGGCCACCGTGAGGGTGGCCCGCAGTTCACCGGTGCGTCCGCCGGACTCCCGGTAGCGCACTCCCACGACCCGTCCGCGCTTCATCAGGAACGCCGTCGCCTCGGTGCTCATCCGCAGCAAGAACGACCGTTCCCGGCCGGCCTCGTCCGCCAGCAGGTCGAGCAGGTCCCACTGCGGCACCATCGCGATGTAGTTGTACGGGCCCGGCAACGCACCGAGGTTCCCGACGGTGACCAGCGAACGATCCGGACCGAGCGGCAGCTGGACCGTCGTCACCCGCCGCTGCGGCAGCCGGGCGAACCGCTCGGCGAGCCCCAGGTCGTCCAGCAGCGCCAGCGTGGACGGATGCACGGTGTCACCGCGGAAGTCGCGCAGGAAGTCACCGTGCTTCTCCAGGACCGTGACGTCCACCCCGGCCCGCGCCAGCAGCAGGGCGAGCACCATTCCGGCCGGCCCGCCGCCCACCACACAACATGTGGTCCGCTCCATCGCACCGCTCACTTTCGGTCACATCGATGTAATCCCGTGATCCACCACACTGGTGCATATACCCTCAAATTCCGACCGTGCCGTGGCAGACGGTGCGCGACGCATTCCGGGAGGCATGATGAGCCAGCAGCCGGTCCTTCTCCCCTACGCCGACCCGGCCTTCGTGGCAGACCCCTTCCCGCTCTACCGGCAGCTGCGCGAGGACGGCCCGGTGCGCCGCGTCGTCATCGCGGGCGGACTGGAAGCCTGGCTGGTCACGCGGTACGAGGACGGCCTCGCCGCCCTCTCCGACCCGCGTCTGAGCAACGACGCGCGCGACGCGTCGGATCCCCGCCTCCTCGAGACGCTGCCCGTCACCGAGCGCGAGTCCCTGGTGAGCAACATGCTCCGCTCCGACCCGCCCGACCACGACCGGCTGCGCCGCCTGGTCTCCAAGGCGTTCACCGCGCGCCGCGTGGCCGGGCTGCGGCCCCGCGTCCAGTCGATCACCGACCGGCTGCTCGACGCGGTCGTGCCGACAGGCCGCGCCGATCTCGTCGCGGACTTCGCGCTGCCGCTGCCGGTCACGGTGATCAGCGAACTGCTCGGGGTTCCCGTGTCGGACCGGCACGACTTCCAGCGCTGGACCGACGACATGATCCTGCGCGGGGCGGAGCCGCCGGACCCTGCCGTGGTGGACGCGGCCTGGCAGCAGATGCACGCGTATCTGACCAAGCTGCTGGAGACCAAGCGCGCCCGGCCCGAGGACGACCTGCTCAGCGCGCTGATCACCGCCCGTGACGAGGAGCAGCGGCTGAACGAGGACGAGCTGATCGCCATGGCGTTCCTGCTGCTGGCTGCCGGGTACATCACCACGGTCAACCTGATCGGCGGCGGTATCGCGGCACTGCTCGCCCACCCCGACCAGCTGGAGCTGCTGCGCGGCGACCCGGAGCTGCTGCCGACGGCGATCGAGGAGTTCCTGCGCTACGACGGCCCGGTCAGCCCGGGGATCGCCCGGTTCGCGCGCGAGGAGGCCGAGATCGCGGGCGTACGCATCCCGCGCGGCGCCACCGTCGTGATCGCCTCCGCCATCGCCGACCGCGACCCGGCACGCTTCCCCGACCCGGACCGCCTGGACGTCACCCGCCGCGACAACGCCCACCTGGCGTTCGGCCACGGCATCCACTACTGCCTGGGCGCGCCCCTGGCCCGGCTGGAGGGCCAGATCGCGATCGGCACCGCCCTGCGCCGCCTCCCCGACCTGGCCCTGGCCGTCCCACCGGGCGAACTGCGCTGGCGCCCCGGCGGCCTGCGGGGCCCGGAGCGACTGCCGGTCACGTTCACGCCGGGCGACGAGGGGTAGGGCCGGGCGAGATCCCGAGACCTCAGCGTCCGGCGGATCGGGCCGGATCCCGGCGAGATCCCAGGGCGCCGCGAGCCCGGCCTGATCCTCCGGACAGGCACTAGGGACGCGTCCACGCGCTGGTCCGGCGCCGGGCTGTTGCCGCCTGCCGCGCTCGTCGGCCCACCGCATCCTCGAACACCTCACGACGGTCCGTTTCCTCCAGCGCGACGGGAACAGGTACCGGCTCGGCATGCGGCTGATGGAGCTCGGCTCCGCCGTGTACCACCAGGACCAGGTGCGAGCGGCGGCGATGCCGTACCTCCAGCAGCTCCACTGGGCGACCGGGCTGACCTCCCAGCCGGCCGTGCTGGACGAGGGGAAGGTCGTGTACCTGCTGCAGTTCGGCAGCCGGGCCGGCATGCCCTCGCGGCTGCTGGTCGGCGCACGGCCGCAGGCCCTTCACACGGTGGCGGGCAAGGCCCTGCTGGCGCATACGCGCTGCTCGCCCGACGCCGTCCACGTCGACGTTCCGAACCGGCTGCGCGCCGAGCTCGCCCATATCCGCGAGCGGGGAGTCGCCTTCGACCGCGAGGAGTTCGTCCAGGGCATCGGCAGCGTCGCGGCGCCGGTCATCGCGTCCGAGGACTCGTCGGCACTCGCGGCGGTGTCCGTCAGCGGCCCTATCGACGAAATGCAGTTCGCACGACTGGCGCCGGTGGTCCTCCAGACCGCCGCGAGCGTACGGCGCGGCGCCGAATCCGCCCCTCCGGCGCGTCTCTAGGCCGGCTCTCCGGGCGGGCGCGCGAGGGGGCGGGTCGCCCTCAGGTGGGGGCTCGTCCCCACTCGGTGGGCGGGACGACTGGGGGCAACCCGCCCGGTCTCGGTCTCGGCCGCGACGCGTGTACGACAACGATGTCGAAACCCGTGTCGGGACGAGCGTACAAGGGTCCGGGCCCCGGGGAGCTGTCGGTTTCCCGACAGGGCGGCTTTCCGCCCCGTCGGGCCCCCGTCGGGCTCAGGTCCGCCTGTGGTCAGCCGACCGCGGCGAAGGCGAGCAGAACGAACGCGGCCAGGATGAGCACGGTCCGGATGGCATGGAACCGGTTCCAGGGCCGCTCGAACGCCGCCCGCACCTCGGAGTCGGGGGCCTGCTCCGACGAGGCCAGCGCGTTGTTCAGCGGAATGTTCCCGGCGATGGTCACCAGATGATTGGCCACCGCACACACCAACGCGGCCACGATCAGCCACTTCTGGGTGTCCGAGCGCCCCTCGACCGGCACGGCCAGGGCCGCCGCCGGAAACGCGACGACGCCCAGGAACACCACCATGAACACGGCGCGCGGCACATCCTCGTTGATCCGCCGCATCGCCGGCACGAACTGATCGTCGGAGAGCCGCGCGAGGGCGGGCATGATCCCGGTCTGGAAGATCAGCATGAAGCCCGCGTAGAGCCCCGTCGACACGACGGCGAGGACGAGCAGCAATGTGGCAGCCATGCCCACATCATGACGTTGCTTCGGGCTGCTCGCAGGGCAGTTCGACGATCTTTCCCCGCCGGGCCCCTTCCCGTGCCCGTGGCCCTTCCCCTGCCGGCGGCCTTCCCGTGCCCGTGGCCCTTCCCGTGCCCGGGACCCGGCACCCGGCACCCGGAGGGGCAGGCCTCAGCCGAGCAACCGGTCGGCCTGGCCGATCGCCGTGGTCAGCGCACGCACCGACGCGTCCTCCGTCTGCCTCGCCAACGCCCCGGTCCGCTCGGCGAGCACGTCCAGCCGTGGCGCTCCCGGGGTCTCCGCCCCCCTCAGGGCCTGCGCGAGGTACGCCGCGGCGGCGGAGATCCGCAGCCGCGGCGGCGCCTCCGCCGACCACAGGTCACGCCCGAGCCCACCTGTCTCCACCGTCCCCGTGGCCTCGTGCGGAGCACGGTCCCTCGGGTCCAGCCAGCGTACGGTCGCCGTCGCGACGTGCCCGCGCGCTCCTTCCCGGAGCCGTACCGCGTAGAGCGCGGTCACCGTGTGCCCGGGGCCCACCTCGCCACCGTCCACGCGGTCGTCACGGAAGTCCTCATCGGCAACGGCCCGGTTCTCGTACCCGATCAGCCGGAACTCCTCCACCGTCTGCGGGTCGAACGCGACCTGCGCCTTGGCGTCGCGGGCGCGCAGCTCGACATGGGCGGGGAGCTGGTCCACGAACACCCGCCTGGCCTGTGCCGAGGTGGAGACGTACGTGGTGTGCCCGTCGCCCCGGTTCGTGAGCCGCTCCATCAGCTTGTCGCCGTACTCGCTGCCGACACCGACGCCGAAGAGCGTGATCCCGAACTCGCGACGGGAGCCCTCGATCCGCTCCAGGATCGCGTCGGCCTCGGTCTCACCGGTGTTGGCGAGGGCGTCCGACAGCAGGACGACCCGGTTGTTCGCCCCGCTCCTGCGGCCCTTGACGGCCACGTCGTAGCCGGTGCGCACCCCCGCCTCCACATTGGTGGAGTCGGCCGGTTCCAGCCCGTCGATGATGTCGTGGACGCGGTCCCGGTTACCGGCGAGCCGGGTCATCGGCAGCCGGGTCTCGGCCACGTCGCTGAAGGTGACGAGTGCTATGGAGTCGTCGTCACGCAGCTGATCGGTGAGGATGCCGAGGGACTCCCGCACCAGGTCGAGCCGGCCGGGCTCGTCCATGGACCCGGAGATGTCCACGACGAACGTGAGCGCGGCCGGGGGCCGTTCGCCCTTCCTCGGCGTGGCCGTTCGGGTCGCGAGGCCGACACGCACCAGCGACCACTCGGCGCCGCGCCAGCTGCCCGTACGCGCGCCGTCCACGCTCACCGAGAAGCCGTTGCCCTCGGGGCGGCGGTAGTCCTGGCGGAAGCTGTTGACGAACTCCTCCGGACGGACCGAGTCCGGCTCCGGCAGGCGCCCCTCGGCGAGGGTGCGCCGGGCGTAGCCGTAGGAGGCGGTGTCCACGTCCAGCGCGAAGGTGGACAGAAAGTCGGCGGGCGGCGCGAAGTCCCCACCGGTCTCCCGTTTCTGCCCACCCTCGTGGCTGCCGCCGTCCTCCGCCGGGCGTCCTCCGCTTTGCCCGCCCCCGGAACCGCCCGAGCCGCCGCCCCCGCCGTCCGGTGCCACCGGAGCGGGCCGCGCGCCGCCCTTGGCAGCGCGGTCGGCCTGAACGGTCCCGTCCGCCGCACAGCCGGTCAGCAGCAGACCCCCAGCCAGCAGCGCCACGAGCGCTTCCCTGTACGTCCTTGCGCAGAGCTTCATCGTCCGCCCCCTGGCATCGTCAGCACTTGCGAATGTGACGTGCGAGACGGCCGGAAGGAGGATGCGAAGGAGTTGCGGATGGATCTCAATGCGGCAACGGCAAGCGCCCGGACAACGCCCCCTGAGCGGGAGTCACCCTGCCGCCGCAAGGCAACTCCCGCCGCTATGGGGGGGGACGTTAAAGGGGGATCACTGGGGGGGGGATTACGGCATGGGCTCGGTCACCCCTCCTCCCGGTTCAGTCCTCTCCCCGGGTCAGCCTTCTTCCCAGCTCACGCTGCCGACGCCGGTCCCGTGCGAACAGGTGGCGGAGGAGGAACCGGAGCCGCCGGGATTCAGCGTCACCCAGTCACCGACCTGGTCCGGCCATTCGCCGCAGACCACGACGGCGCGGAACGCGACGACCTGACTGCTCGGATTGGAGCAATTCGCCGTGCCCGTCCGCCCGTCGGAGGTCGTACCGCAGGAGAGCAGGCCTGCTGCCACGCGGGTCTCGCCCGGGTCGTCCGGACCGCCGGGGCCGTCCGCCAGTGCCGTACCTGCGCTCGGGAACAGGACAGCGAGGGGCAGCGCCGCCACGGCGGCCAGGATCGAGCGGGCCCGGACACGCCCTCTGCCCGTCCGTACGGTCAGGCGTCGGATCATGGTGATCTTCCCTTCTCCACTCTCGACACACGGCCCGCTTCTCGCGCCGCTCCTCCAGACTGCCCCGGCCCAGCCCCCGCCGAAGCGACTGGCAAGGACTCGCCATCCCCTGAACTGGGGCTTGTCACGATGCGCAGTCACGTGCGTACATGTAGTGGCGTACAGCTCCGAGGGGACGGGGGTGGCTCCTGCTGGTTGAGGCGAGCAGGAGTGTGTGTAAGAGCGAGTAAGCCAGTCCTCGGCAGTGGTGCGGGAGCGGGCGGGCCGGATTGTCAGTGGCGGCTTGTAGGTTCGGGCTGTTTGGTCACGGAAGGGGGTGAGTGGTGGAGCGGGGCACGGAACGGCGACTGCGTCCGGTCGATGACCCGTTCGTCGCGCTCAGCCCGTCCGGTGTGGCGATCCGCGACCGGCTGAAGAACCTCACGCCCGCCGATGAGCAGGTGCTGCGCCTGGTCGGCGCGCATCTGGGCCGCCTGGCGTCCGGTGATCTGGCTGCGCGGTGCGCGCAGGGCCTGGATCACAACAGCGAGACGTGGGCGGCCCGTAAGCGGGACCTGACCGAGGAGTCCTCGTCCCGCTGGGCCGGGAGCATCACGAAGGCCACCCATGATCAGTGGGCGCTGTCACGCCGGGCGCAGCTCGCGTACATCCAGGGCCTTGAGACGGGTGTGCGGACGCTGATGCACCGGCTGTCGCTCCCGGTCGGGGAGAAGGGCAGTAAGCGCGCCCCGGGCGGATACCGCTCCAAGCACGAGTGGTTCATGAAGTCCCGGCGTCTGCATCTGCTCCAGCGCCGCCTCGATGTCGCCCGCGCCGAACGCGAGGCTGGCGTCGTCCGTGTGGTGCGTGGTGGCCGGCGGCTGCTGAACACCCGGCACAACCTGGAGAAAGCCCAGCTCACCGAGGCGGAGTGGCGGGACCGTTGGGAGGCCGAGCGGTGGTTCCTCGCCGCAGACGGCGAGTCCGGCAAAAGGTTCGGGAACGAGACGATCCGCGTCACACCCGACGGCGAGGCCTCCATCAAGCTGCCCGCGCCGCTCGCGCACCTGGCCAACGCCCCGCGCGGCCGGTACGTCCTGGCCTCCCGCGTCGCCTTCGCGCATCGGGGCGAGGAGTGGGCCGACCGTATCCACGGCAACAGTGCGGTGGCCTACCGAATCCACCTGGACGTGACCCGGGGCCGTTGGTACCTGACCGCGTCGTGGCAGCGGCCCGTCGTCAAGACGGTCCCGCTGGACGCTGCGCGCGCTGCGGGGATGGTCGGGGTGGACACCAACGCCGACCACTTCGCCGCCTCCCGGCTCGATTCCATCGGCAACCCGCGCCGCTTCCACTACGACCTCACCGGGTCCGCTGATCATCGCGATGCGCAGGTGCGGCACGCGATCACCCGCCTGCTGCACTGGACCCGGCGGTGCGGCGTCAGTGCGATCGGCATCGAGAACCTCGACTTCGCGGCGGAGAAGACCCGGGAGAAGCACGGCCGCAGGAAGCGGTTCCGACGGCTGATCTCCGGCATGCCCACCGGCAGGCTCAAGGCCCGGCTGGTGTCGATGGCCGCAGAGCAGGGCCTGGCGATCGTCGCCGTGGACCCCGCATACATCTCCGTGTGGGGCAATGAACACTGGCGCAAGCCGCTGGCCACCCCGCGCCGCAAAATGTCCCGACACGATGCCGCCGGTATCGCGATCGGGCGACGCGCCCTCGGGCACCCGATCCGGCGACGGACGGCACCGCCCCACGACGACCAGAGCGATCGTCGTGGGCATCGGACCGTCCAGGCCGCATCGGGCGCCCGGGAGCGTGAGGAAACCCGCCCCCACATCCCCGGACCGCGCACAGGATGCCCGCCGCCTGACGTGGAGCGAACGCGGGCAACCAGGGCACCCAAACCGTTCGGGATGTCCGCAGTGCACAGGAATGGGTCCAAGACTCACTCCTACTCACTGATGAGGAACGGTGGTAGCCGTGCTTGAAGCAACCGTTGTGCCCGGTTCCGTGTTGTGCCGACCGCCGGCATGGCCGGAGGCGCCCACACAGCCGGTGCGAGGCGCGGCCGGGGTGACCGCGGCGCTGGCCGGTCTGGTCCGCTCGGCCCGCCATGAGCTGCTCACCTTCGACGACCCGGTGACACCGCCGGGTGTGCCCGAGGCGTTCCGGTCTCTGGCCGGTGCCTGTGTGCGGGCGGCCGCGGGGCGGCAGGCGACGGTCCGGCGCATCGTGCCCCGGCGGGCTCTGCCCCATCTTCCGCCGGACGCCCGCGTCGACGGCCGGGCGCGGGTGACGGACTCCATCCCGTTCAAGCTGGTCGTCGCGGATCGTACGGTCGCGGCCCTGCCGCTCGATCTGGAGCTGCACTGCAACGGGCTGCTGGTGGTCCGCGACCCGGTCGTCGTCCAGGCCCTGGTGCGTACGCACCACGCGTGGTGGGACGGCGGCGACGACCTGACGGCCCCGCCGGGCAGCGCACCCGCGCATCTGCGTCCGGTGCTGGAGGCTCTGATGGCGGGGCTCACGGACGAGGCGGCCGCGGTCCGGCTCGGCATGTCGGCCCGCACCTACAGCCGTCGTGTCGGCGAGTTGATGGCGGCTCTGGGCACGGCGAGCCGCTTCCGCGCGGGTGCGGAAGCGGCTCGCCGGGGCTGGATCTGATGTGCGCCGGGCAGGCGCCGGTCCGTCAGGACACGATGTCCTTGCGGGCGAACCCGCGGAAGGCGAGGGCGAACAGGACCAGGGCGTAGGTCACGGAGACCGCCGTGCCCTTGAGCATGCCGCCCCACTCCAGCTGCGGCTGGAGCGCGTCCGCCCAGGAGTACTGCCAGTGGGTCGGGAGGAAGTCCCGCCAGGAGCCGAGCGCCGTGACCGCGTCCAGGACGTTGCCGATGATGGTCAGCCCGACCGCGCCGCCGACCGCACCCAGCGGAGCGTCGGTCTTCGTCGACAGCCAGAACGCGAGCCCGGCCGTGACCAGTTGGGTGATGAAGATGAACGCGACGACGACCGCCAGTCTCGGCACCGTTTCGCCGGCCGCCAGAGAGCCTCCAGTGGGCAGTTTCAAGGGGCCCCAGCCGTAGGCCACCGTGCCCGCCGCGAGTGCGACCACCGGCAGCAGCAGCATCGCCGCCGCGCTGAATCCGAGCGCCACCGCCAGCTTCGACCACAGCAGCCGGGACCTGGGCACCGGCGCCGCCAGCAGATAGCGCAGGGACGACCAGCTCGCCTCGGACGCCACGGTGTCCCCGCAGAACAGCGCCACCGGCACCACCAGCAGGAACCCGGCCGAGACGAACAGGCAGGTGGCGGCGAAGTTCGCGCCGGAGGCGGTGGCGGTGTCCATCAGCGTGATCCGGTCGCCGCCTCCGCCGCGCTCGTCCGGAGTGCCGCCGATCGCGAAGGCCGCGATGAGGACGAACGGCAGTGCGGCCAGGATCGCGCCCATCACCAGCGTCCGCCTGCGCTTCAGCTGCCGTACGGCCTCGACGCGCAGCGGCAGGGTGTGCCGGGCCCGATAGCCGGGCGCCGCCGTCACCGTGCCCGCGCCCGTGGTCGTGGTCGTGTCCGTGGTCGTGGTCGTGCTCATGCGGATTCCCCTCCGATCAGGGTGAGGAACGCGTCCTCCAGGCGGCGGTGCGGACCGACGCCGGTCACGGGCACGTCCAGGCGTACGAGTTCGGCGATCAGCTCCGCCGCGCTCGCGCCGTCCAGCCGGACCAGCAGCCCGGCCGCGTCGTCCGTGCGGACCGCCGAGCCGATGCCGGGCAGGGCCGCGACCTTCTCGACCAGCGGCTCGGACACCTCCGCCGAGGCGGTGACCAGCAGGGTGTCGCCGGCACCGGTGATCTCGGCGACCGGTCCTGCCTGGACCAGCCGGCCGCGGTCCATCACCACCAGGTCGGTGCAGGACTGTTCGACCTCCGCGAGGAGGTGGCTCGAGACGATGACGGTCCGGCCCCCGGCCGCGTACCGGATCATCACGTCCCGCATCTCGCGGATCTGTGGCGGGTCGAGTCCGTTCGTCGGCTCGTCGAGGATCAGCAGATCGGGCAGGCCGAGCATGGCCTGGGCGATGGCGAGGCGCTGGCGCATGCCCTGCGAGTACGTGCGCACGGCGCGGGCGAGCGCGTCGCCGAGGCCCGCGATCTCCAGTGCCTGGTCGATATGGGAGTCCTCGGCGGGGCGGCCGGTGGCCCGCCAGTACAGTTCGAGGTTCTCCCGGCCTGACAAGTGGGGCAGGAAGCCGGCGCCTTCGACGAAGGCTCCGACCCGGGAGAGGACGGGAGCGCCGGGCCGGATGGCCTGGCCGAACACGCGGATCTCGCCCTCGTCGGGGGTGATCAGGCCCATCAGCATGCGCAGGGTGGTGGTCTTTCCGGCGCCGTTGGGCCCCAGCAGCCCCAGCACCTGCCCCTTCTCCACCCGGAAGGACAGATCCCGTACGGCGTACCGGTCGGCGGACTTGGCGTACCGCTTGGTCAGTCCGGTGATCTGCAGGGGGACGTCGGAGAGTTCGGGATCGGGTGCGGGCGCGGTGGTCCGGCGCCGGGCGGTGATGAGGAGTGCCACGGCGACGGCGGCTCCGGCGGCGGGCAGACCCCACACCCACCAGGGCAGCGCGGTCGCCTGGGTGGTGACGGCGGACGCGGTCGGCACCGTCAGCTGCCCCTTCAGGGACACGGTGTAGGCGGCGGGCGCGGCCGGGGAGGCGTAGCCGAGGTCGGTGGCGGCGAGGACGAGGCGGAGGCTGTGTCCGGCCTCGATCTCGTGGTCCACGGCGGGCAGCGTCAGTTCGACCGTCCGGCCCGCCTTGGCGCCGTCGACCCGGACCGGGGCGACGAGCTGGGCGGGCAGCACCTGCTGGCGTCCGTCCGGCCCGACGTCGTACACCTTCCCGAAGAGCACCGCCTCGCCGCTGTCGGAGGTCACACCGACCCGGATGGTGGGCGAACCGGTGATCCGCATCGGGGCGTTCAGCGGCCGGGAGTCGAAGCGGGCGTACTGCCCGGGGAAGTCGAGGGAGAGGCCGACGCCCAGCGAGGAGAGCTGGGAGAGACCGCCGCCGACGCCGGGTACGGCGGAGATCGCGGGCGGATTGGCGCCCGCGGGGTTACGGAAGGACTGCGTCCGCCCGGTGAGTTCGACGGTTCGGGTGCCTGCGTTCAGGCCCGGGTAGCCGGGTGCGGTGGCGCCGCGCAGGGTGGCCCGCCCGTCGGTGGAGTCGATGCCTCCGGATCTGCTGACCCGGAAGCCGGGGCCGGTGTCCGCGGCCTCGTCGCCGCCCAGATGGCGGTCGAACCATGCGGAGACCCGCCCCTGGATCCGGTCGGCCTCCAGGTCGCCGCCGTCGTGTCCGCCCGCGATCCAGTCAACGGCGACGGGCGCGCCGTTCTTCTTGATCGCCGAGGCCATCGCATCGGCGTGCGTGAGCGGGAAGAGGGAGTCGGACTGCCCCTGCACGATGAGCGTGGGCACCTTGATCCGGTTCCCGACCGCTGCGGGGCTGCGCGCTTCGAGCAGGGCGCGGGCCTCGGCATCGGGGCGCCCGGCGGTGGCGACGCGTTCGTACATGGCGCACAGCTGGGGCTGGAAGCGCCCGCACGCCTGCGCCTCCGTGGCCCCCGGGCGTCCGGGGGCGGCCGGGGTGGGTCCGGACATGGCGGCGGATCCCGTGGTGAAGAAGATCCCGGCCCAGAGTTTCTTGAAGACCCCGTTCGGGAAGAGCGCGTCCGCGAGGTTCCAGTAGGTGATCTGCGGGGCGAGCGCGTCGACCCGCTTGTCGTACCCGGCGGCGAGCAGCGAGACGGCGCCGCCGTACGACGCGCCGGTCATGCCGACGCGCGGGTCGCCCGCCGCGTCGAGCTGTACCTCCGGGCGCTTCGCCAGCCAGTCGATCAGCCGGGAGACGTCCTTGACCTCGTGGTCCGGATCGTTGAGCCCGATCTGCCCGGTGGAGGCCCCGAACCCGCGCGCGGACCAGGTCAGTACGGCGTACCCGTCGCGGGCCAGCGCCTCCGCCTGTTCCTTGGCCGAGTCCTTGCTGCCGCCGAATCCGTGCCCGAGGAGCACCGCGGGCCTGCGTCCGGTGCCGGAGGTGTAGTACGAGGTGTCGATCCTCGCCCCTGGCATGGAGAGCACGTGGTCCTCGCGGTGCACGTCCGGTGGTTCGTCCGATGCGGTGGCCGTCCACGTGCCGGCGCCGGCGAGCACCGCGAAGGCGGCCAGGCCCGCGAGCCATTGCACGCGGCGCCTGGGTCTCGCGTCCCGTCCGGGAAGTCGGATCTTCATGCTTGAAACTTTAAGCGGGACCCCGCACCCACTGCGGCTGCCGCCGGGCGGAACTCACCGACCTCCTCGGGTAGTACACCTGGTCGCCGCCTACACCAGACGCGGTAGGTGGTGTCCGTCATATCGCCCGCGGCGCGGGAACCTCGCCGTGAACCGAGCAGTAACAACCCCTTGTGCACGCGATCACCGCACGACACCCTGTACGCGACCTTGTCATGCTCCGATCAAAGAGAGGGTCAGGTGCACGAGATGAGATTCACTGCCCGCCGCTCCATACGTATGGGCGCGCTGCTCCCCGCAGTCGCCCTCGCGGCCGGTCTCCAGTTCGCCGTCTCCCCCACGGCGCAGAGCGCGCCACTCGGCGATCTCCGTCTCGCCCCCACTGCAACCGCCGTCCAGGACAGCTGGATCGTCGTCCTGAAGGACGGCAGCACCCGCGTCACCGATCTCGCCGCCGAGGAGGGTGTGACACCCAAACACACCTACCGCTCCGTCCTCAAGGGCTTCTCCGCCTCGATGTCCAAGGCCAAGGCCGCGCGTCTCGCCGCCGACCCACGGGTCGCGTACGTCGAGCAGAACGCCACGGTCCGCATCGACGCGACCCAGACCAACGCCACCTGGGGCCTCGACCGCATCGACCAGCGGAACCTGCCCCTGTCGACGACGTACACGTACAACACCACCGCGTCGAACGTGAACGCGTACATCATCGACACCGGCATCCGTACCTCGCACAGCGAGTTCGGCGGCCGCGCGAGCGTCGGCACGGACACCGTCGGCGGCGGCCAGAACGGACAGGACTGCCAGGGACACGGCACCCACGTCGCGGGCACCGTGGGCGGCAAGACCTACGGCGTCGCCAAGAACGTCAAGCTGATCGCGGTCCGCGTCCTCGACTGCAACGGCTCCGGCACGACGGCCGGCGTCATCGCCGGAGTCGACTGGGTCACCGCGAACGCCGTCAAGCCGGCCGTCGCCAACATGAGCCTGGGCGGCGGCGCCAACACCTCGTTGGACAACGCGGTCAAGAGGTCGATCGCCTCGGGCGTCAGCTACTCCGTCGCGGCGGGCAACGGAAACTTCCTCGGCCTGCCCGTGAACGCGTGCAACTCCTCCCCCGCCCGCGTCCCCGAGGCCATCACGGTCGGCGCGACGGACAGCGCGGACCGGCGCGCCTCCTTCTCCAACTACGGCACCTGCCTGGACCTCTTCGCCCCCGGCGTGAACATCACCTCGGCGTGGAAGGACAACAACACCGCGACGAAGACCATCTCCGGCACCTCGATGGCCACCCCGCACACCGCGGGCGTCGCCGCGCTCCACCTCGCCGCCAACCCCTCGGCGACCCCGGCCCAGGTCCGCGACGCCGTGGTCACCAACGCGACGAGCGGCAAGGTCACGGACCCGCGCACGGGCTCCCCGAACAAGCTGCTCCACTCGCTGTTCTGACCCCCCTCACACCCTGAGGTGCCCGAGGAGCCCCTCCCCCACCGGGTAGACCCGCTCCTCGGGCAACAGCCGCCCGGCACCCTCAAGATCCCCGCCGCGCACGAGTCCATGGATCTCGCGCGCGAGCGGGGTCACGTCCGTGATGGCCACGGTCCACTCGTCCGCGTACCGCGCCGAGGCCTCCCCGGCGAGGCCGAGCTGAAGGGAGCGGTACGGGAGGGGCGCAAGGCGCAGATCGCGCTCGGGGTCCCACTGGACACGGGCGGGAGCCTGCCTCAACTGGCGCTTCCAGGTGGCCTGGTCGGGGTGCAGGTCCCGGGTGTAGTGCGACAGGCAGGCGTTGCGCAGCGCCCATTCGAAACCCTCGCGGGCGATCTCGACGGCCAGAACGGTCTGCTGGCCCTCCTTGGTACCCCAGCCGCAGCGGTACATCATCCACAGGAAGGACGGCTTGATCCACGTCATGCGCTCCCGCTTCCAGGCGGCCGGGAAGCGGCCGTCGCGCGCCGCGGGGCCGCCCAGGGCAGGGTCGTAGGCCTGGTAGACGGTGATCGTCTCGTCGGTGTGCAGGGCGCGGATCTGGTACTTCGGTGGCATGGGCGGCATGACCCGGAGCCTATGCAACGGCCGCGCGGCCCGTACGGGGTGAGGGTTCCGTACGGGCCGCGCGGGGGTCGGAGGGGTCAGTGGTTGCGGGGGAAGCCCAGGTCCACGCCCGCCGGGGCGTCGGACGGGTCCGGCCAGCGGGTGGTGACGACCTTGCCGCGAGTGTAGAACTGCACGCCGTCGTTGCCGTAGACGTGGAGGTCGCCGAAGAGCGAGTCCTTCCAGCCGCCGAAGCTGTGGTAGCCCACCGGCACCGGAATCGGCACGTTCACGCCGACCATGCCCGCCTGGATCTCCAGCTGGAAGCGGCGGGCCGCGCCGCCGTCGCGGGTGAAGATCGCGGTGCCGTTGCCGAACGGCGACGCGTTGATGAGCGCGACACCCTCCTCGTACGTCTCGGCTCGCAGCACGCACAGCACGGGGCCGAAGATCTCGTCCCGGTACGCGTCGGAGTCGGTGGAGACCTTGTCGAGGAGCGACAGGCCGATCCAGTGACCGTCCTCGAAGCCGTCCACCGTGTAGCCGGTGCCGTCGAGGACGACCTCGGCGCCCTGGTCCGCCGCGCCGTGGACGTAGGAGGCGACCTTGTCGCGGTGGACCTTGGTGATGAGCGGGCCCATCTCGGAGGTCGGGTCGTTGCCCGGACCGATCTTGATCTTCTCGGCGCGCTCGCGGATCTTGTCGACCAGCTGGTCACCGATCGAGCCGACCGCGACGACCGCCGAGATCGCCATGCAGCGCTCGCCCGCGGAGCCGTACGCGGCGGAGACGGCGGCGTCGGCCGCGGCGTCCAGGTCCGCGTCGGGCAGGACCAGCATGTGGTTCTTCGCACCGCCCAGGGCCTGGACGCGCTTGCCCGCCGCGGAGGCGGTGGTGTGGATGTACTTCGCGATCGGCGTCGAACCGACGAAGGAGATCGCCGAGACGTCCGGGTGCTCCAGCAGCCGGTCCACCGCGACCTTGTCGCCGTGGAGGACGTTGAAGACGCCGTCCGGCAGCCCCGCCTCGGCGAGCAGCTCGGCGATCTTCAGCGAAGGCGAGGGGTCCTTCTCGCTCGGCTTGAGGATGAAGGTGTTTCCGCAGGCGATGGCGAGCGGGAACATCCACATCGGCACCATCGCCGGGAAGTTGAACGGGGTGATGCCCGCGACCACGCCGACCGGCTGGCGGATCGCCGCGACGTCCACGCGGTTGGACACCTGGGTGGACAGCTCGCCCTTGAGCTGGGTGGTGATACCGCAGGCCAGGTCCACGATCTCCATGCCCCGGGCGACCTCGCCCAGCGCGTCCGAGTGGACCTTGCCGTGCTCGGCGACGATCAGCTCGGCGATCGCGTCGCGGTTGGCGTCGAGCAGCGCGCGGAAGCGGAAGAGGATCGTCGTCCGCTGGGCCAGGGACGAGGTGCCCCAGGTGGCGAACGCGGCCTTCGCGGCGGCGACCGCCGCGTCGACCTCCTCGACGGAGGCGAGCGCGACCTTCGTGGTCACGGCGCCGGTCGCCGGATCGGTGACCGGGCCCCAGTTGCCGGACGCGCCCTCGACGGTCTTGCCACCGATCCAGTGGTTGACGGTCTTCGTCATGACGAAAAGCTCCTTCAGGTCCTTCAGAGATGGCGGCGTCGGGCTGCGACTTGCCGGTCGTACTCCTCCCGGGCCTTGACCGCCGACGAGCGGGTCGCGATCTCGGCCACGGGCACATCCCACCATGCCTGGCCGGGGGGCGCGCCCGACACAGTGTCTGCCGTTTCGGTCTCGACGTAGACACATGTGGGACTGTCCGTCGCGCGCGCCTCCGAGAGAGCTTCGCGCAGGTCACGCACGGTCTTGGCACGGATCACCCGCATGCCGAGCGAGGCCGCGTTGGCCGCGAGGTCGACGGGGAGCGGGGGCCCCGTATAGCTCCCTTCCGGGGTCCGGTGGCGGTAGGCGGTGCCGAAACGCTCGGATCCGACCGATTCGGAGAGCCCTCCGATCGACGCGTATCCGTGGTTCTGGAGGATGACGACCTTGATGGGGACGCGTTCCTGCACCGCCGTGACGATTTCGGTGGGATTCATCAAGTATGTACCGTCACCCACGAGCGCCCACACCGGCCGGCCGGGCGCGGCCATGGCGACGCCGATCGCGGCGGGGATCTCGTATCCCATGCAGGAGTAGCCGTACTCCACGTGGTACTGGTCGCGGGAGCGGGCGCGCCACAGTTTGTGCAGATCGCCGGGGAGCGATCCGGCCGCGTTGATCACGATGTCGTCCTCGTCGACCAGGGCGTCCAGCGCCCCGAGGACCTGCGGCTGGGTGGGGCGTACGTCCTCGTCGGGCGCCTCGTACGCCGCGTCGACGCGATGCTCCCAGCGCTCCTTGTCGTCCGTGTACTCCGTCTCGTAGCTGTGCTCCACGTGGTGGCCGCGAAGGGCTTCGGTGAGGGCTTCGAGGCCGGCCCGGGCGTCGCAGACCAGCGGGAGCGCGGCGAGCTTGTGGGCGTCGAAGCCGGTGATGTTGAGGTTGAGGAAACGGACCTCGGGGTGGGTGAAGAGGGTGGCGGAGGCGGTGGTGAAGTCGGAGTAGCGGGTTCCGACGCCGATGACCAGGTCGGCGGCCCGCGCCAGCTCGTCGGCGGTCGCGGTGCCGGTATGGCCGATGGCGCCGACGTCCGCCGGGTGGTCGTGGCGCAGGGAGCCCTTGCCCGCCTGGGTCGAGGCGACGGGGACGCCGGTGGCCTCGGCGAAGGTCTTCAGCGCGGCCTCCGCACCGCTGTGGTGGACTCCGCCGCCCGCGATGATCAGGGGGCGGCGGGCGGCCCGTACCGCGGCGACGGCCGCGGCCAGCTCGGCCGCATCCGGCCGCGGACGGCGTACGTGCCAGACGCGCTCGGCGAAGAACTCCTCGGGCCAGTCGTACGCCTCCGCCTGGACGTCCTGCGGCAGCGCGAGCGTCACCGCGCCGGTGGCGGCCGGGTCGGTGAGGACGCGCATCGCGGCGAGCGCCGCCGGGATCAGCGCTTCGGGGCGGGTGATCCGGTCGAAGTACGCCGAGACCGGGCGCAGGCAGTCGTTGACGGAGACATCGCCCGCGTACGGGACTTCTAGCTGCTGGAGGACGGGGTCGGCGGGGCGGGTCGCGAAGATGT
Organism: Streptomyces sp. NPDC000410; assembly: GCF_040300305.1. Classification (NCBI taxonomy): domain Bacteria; kingdom Bacillati; phylum Actinomycetota; class Actinomycetes; order Kitasatosporales; family Streptomycetaceae; genus Streptomyces; species Streptomyces sp. NPDC000410. The sequence continues at coordinate 128,081 of NZ_JBEPDM010000002.1, read as the reverse complement.
CGCCGGGCAGGAGGAGGACGGGGAGCCGGTTGATCGTGGCGAGGGCGGCGCCGGTGACGAGATTGGTGGCGCCCGGACCGATGGAGGTGGTGACGGCATGGGTGGCGAGGCGGTGGGACTGGCGCGCGTAGCCGACGGCGGCGTGCACCATGGCCTGTTCGTTGCGGCCCTGGACGTACGGCATGTCCGCGCCGCCGCTCTCCAGCAGGGCCTGGCCGATCCCCGCGACGTTGCCGTGGCCGAAGATGCCCCAGACGGCGCCGATCAGCCGGTGCCGCTCGCCGTCGCGCTCGCTGTACTGCCGGGCGAGGAACGCGACGAGGGCCTGGGCGGTGGTGAGGCGGCGCGTGGCCGGTCGGGTGCTCATCGGTATCCCTCCGCGTGGTCGGGGTGGAAGCGGATCTTCCATTCCCGCTCCTCTCCCGGGCCGGCCATCACGTTCAGGTAGTACATGTCATGGCCGGGCGCGGCGATGGAGGGACCGTGCCAGCCGTCGGGGACGAGGACCGCGTCGCCGCTGCGCACCTCGGCGAGCACATCGGTGCCGCCGGGGCGCGAGGGGGACACACGCTGGTAGCCGAAGCCGTGCTCACCCTGGATCTCGAAGTAGTAGATCTCCTCCAGCTCCGACTCCTCGCCCGGCCGGTGCTCGTCGTGCTTGTGCGGCGGGTACGACGACCAGTTGCCGCCGGGCGTGAGCACTTCGACGGCGATGAGCCGGTCGCATACGAAGGTGTCGGCGGCCGCGAAGTTGTTGACCCGGCGGGCACAGCTGCCCGTGCCGCGCTCCTCGACCGGCACCTCCGGCGCGGGGCCGTAGCGAGCGGGGAGTCGTCGCTCGCACTTCGCTCCTGCCAGGGCGAAGCGGCCTCCCGCGCCGGAGGCGATCTGTGCATGGGCATCGCGGGGGACGTACGCGAAGTCGGTGACTCCCGCGAACACGCTTTGCCTGCCCAGCAGTTCCATGAACTCGCCGTCGATGTGAACCGTACATCCGCCACTGAGCGGAAGCACGATCCATTCGCTGTCCCCCGCCATCAGGAGGTGGGAGCCGCCCGGGGGAAGCTCCAGGATCCGCAGCGCGGAATACCCCCATCCGGCCCGCTTGGGGTCGACGGCGAGGGCGTACGCCCCCTCGGCCGCGCCGCCCGCTCGTAGATGCCTGTCGATGTCCATGAGATCTCCGTACCCGCTAGAGCAGCCCTACCGCCGTATCGACCGCCGCTGCGACATCACCGTCGGCCGGATAGAGCAGCGAACGCCCCACCACCAGGCCCTGGACCGTAGGAAGTTGCAGGGCTCCCCGCCATTTCTCGTACGCCCCCTCCTGCGCACCCGGGGAGGCGCCGACCTCGCCGCCGAGCAGCACGGCCGGCAGGGTCGAGGTCTCCATCACCCGGGCCATGTCGTCCGGGTTCGCCGTGACGGGGACCTTCAGCCATGTGTACGCCGAGGTCCCGGCGAGACCGGAGGCGATGGCGATGGAGCGGGTGACGGCCTCGGCGGACAGATCGTTGGTCAGCCGCCCCTCGACGCGCCGGCAGATGAACGGCTCGACGAACACGGGCAGCCGGTGCGCGGCCATGTCGTCGATGGCCCGGGCCGCGGAGTGCAGCGTGTCCAGGGAGCCCGGGTCGTCGTAGTCGATACGGAGCAGCAGCTTGCCCGCGTCGAATCCGAGCCGCGCCAGGTCCTCGGCCCGGTGGCCGGTGAACCGGTCGTCGAGCTCGAAGGCGGCGCCCGCGAGTCCGCCCCGGTTCATCGAGCCCATGACGACCTTGTCGTCGAGCGCGCCGAGGAGGAGCAGGTCCTCCAGGATGTCGGCGGTGGCGAGGACCCCGTCCACGCCGGGGCGCGCGAGGGCGGTACGGAGCCGCTCCAGCAGGTCGGGGCGGCTGGCCATGGCGAACCGCCGGTCACCGACGCCGAGTGCGCCGCGGGCGGGGTGGTCCGCCGCGACGATCATCAGCCGGCCGCGGTCCCCGACGAGCGGCCGCCTCCTGCGCCGGGCGGCCGCCTCGGCGACGGCCTCGGGGTGGTGGGCCCGGATCCCGGCGAGATCCGCGGCATCGACGCGGCTCACGAGGGCGCCCCGGGCGCGGGGCGGGGGGCGGGACCCGGCTCAAGACGGGGGTCGTGTGCGGGGCCCGGCGTGGGACGGGGGCCGGGTGCGGGCTCGCGGCCGGGTGCGGATGCGGGACCCGGCTCAGGACGGGGGTCGTGTGCGGGGCCCGGCGCGGGACGGGGGCCGGGTGCGGATGCGGGACCCGGCTCGGGACGGGGGTCGTGTGCGGGGCCCGGCGCGGGACGGGGGCCGGGTGCGGGCTCGCGGCCGGGTGCGGATGCGGGGCGGAGGTCGGGTGCGGGGTCGGGGCCGGGTGCGGGACGGGGCCCGCGGCCGGGCTCCGGGTCGGCGAGGAGCGCGTCGACCTCGTCGGCGTAAGGCATCGCGGAAGAGCAGGCGAGGCGCGAGGCGACGATCGCACCCGCGGCGTTGGCGAACCGCATCACCCGCTCCAGCTCCCAGCCGGCCAGCAGACCGTGCACCATCGCCCCGCCGAACGCGTCCCCCGCGCCGAGTCCGTTGACGACATCGACCTCGACCGGCGGGACTTCGACCGTCCCGCCGTCGCGGTGCACGGCCAGCACCCCCTTGGGGCCCTGCTTGACCACGGCGAGCTCGATCCCGGCGTCGAGCAGTGCGCGGGCAGCGGCGTACGGCTCGCGCTCGCCGGTCGCGACCTCGCACTCCTCCAGGTTGCCGACGGCGACGGTGGCGTGCGCGAGCGCCTGTGTGTAGTACGGCCGCGCCTCGTCCCGGGCCGGCCGGGCCGTGCTCTGCCAGAACATGGGCCGCCAGTCCAGGTCGAACACGGTCGTCGCGGATTTGGCGCGATGCGCGAGCGCGGCCAGGGTCGCGGTCCGGCTGGGCTCCGCGCACAGCCCCGTTCCGGTCACCCAGAAGACCCGGGCCGACGCGATCGCCGCCAAGTCCAGCTCAGCCGTCCGCAGTTCGAGATCGGGCGCCTTGGGCTGCCGGTAGAAGTAGAGCGGGAAGTCATCGGGCGGAAAGATCTCGCAGAACGTCACGGGCGTCGGGAGTCCGGCCACCCCCTCCACCCACCGGTCGTCGACCCCGAACTCCCGCAGCGCCTGGTGGAGATACTCCCCGAAGGGGTCCTGTCCCGTACGGGTGACGACCGCGGCACCGCGGCCGAGCCGGGCCGCGGCGACCGCCACATTGGCGGCCGACCCTCCGAGGAACTTCCCGAACGTCTCGACCTGCGCCAGCGGGACCCCGGTCTGCAAGGGGTAGAGGTCCACCCCGATCCGTCCCATCGTGATCACGTCGTACGACTGCGGCGGCTGAGGCATACGTGTCCCTTCGGTTCCACGCCCGGCTGTTCCCTGGTCTAGCCCGCTCTCCCGAATGCTGTCAACATTTTGTCCTTACATTCGGACGAAAGCTTGACACCTTTCTCGGACGGCCGGAAAGCTGACCGCCATGACCTCCTCCGCACCCTCGCTCAACCGCATCCGGATCGGGTCGGCCCCGGACTCCTGGGGCGTGTGGTTCCCCGACGACCCGCAACAGGTCCCCTGGCAGCGGTTCCTCGACGAAGTCGCCCAGGCGGGTTACGCGTGGATCGAACTCGGCCCGTACGGCTACCTCCCGACCGACCCCGCCCGGCTCACGGAGGAGACCCGGGCGCGCGGGCTGAACGTCTCGGCCGGAACCGTCTTCACCGGGCTGCACCACGGGCCGGCCGTCTGGGAGCGCACCTGGGCCCATGTCGCCGACATCGCCGTGCTCACCCGCGCGATGGGAGCGGACCATCTCGTGGTCATCCCGTCCTTCTGGCGCGACGACAAGTCCGGCGCCGTCCTGGAGGACCGGACGCTCACCGCGGAGCAGTGGCGCCACCTCACCACGCTGACCGAGCGCCTCGGCCAGGAGGTCGGGGACCGCTTCGGGCTGCGGATCGTCGTCCACCCGCACGCGGACACCCACATCGACAGCGAGGAGAACGTCAGCCGCTTCCTCGACGCGACCGACCCCTCCCTGGTCTCGCTGTGTCTGGACACCGGGCACTACGCCTACTGCGGCGGCGACAGCGTCAAGCTCATCGAGACCTACGGTGAACGGATCGGCTATCTCCACCTCAAGCAGGTCGATCCGGAGATCCTCGCCCAAGTGGTCGCGGAGGAGGTCCCGTTCGGGCCCGCGGTGGCGCGCGGTGTGATGTGCGAGCCCCCGTCCGGCGTCCCCGCGCTGGAGCCAGTGCTGGCGGCGGCGCGCCGGCTGGACGCCGAACTGTTCGCGATCGTCGAGCAGGACATGTACCCGTGCCCCCCGGACAAGCCCTTCCCGATCGCCGAGCGCACCCGCCGGTTCCTCCGTTCCTGCGGCGCATGACCCGGCCGGTGGGTGAGGGGCACCGGCGGCTGGACGGTTCGGGCGGTTCCGGTTCCTCCACCTACGTCACGTCAGTCACCTGCTCGTCACGCGCATCCCGATTAGGCGGGTCTTCCGTCACAGGGCCTCGACAACCGCTCCCCGCTCGTTACTCCGTGGCGTGCGCCAGGCACAGGCTCAGTGATCGCCAGTGTCCGCGTCACAGCTCCCCCGACGGCTTCCCGGCCGCCGCTGCGGCGCGCGCAGGGAGGTGCCACAGATGACGGACAGAAAGCTCTGGTCCTACAAGGACATCGCCGCTCACATCCGGGTGCAGCCGGACACCGTTCGTTCCTACCGCAAGCACGGCCTCCTTCCGCCTCCCGACCACGTGGAGGCCGGGAAGCCCTACTGGTACGCGGACACCATCCACGTCTGGGTGGCCAACCGCCCGAGCAACAGAGGACGCAGGGACTGACCCGCCCGTCCCCGCAGTCGGCCGGCGCGGGGCCAGGCGCGCGAGCGGGCGGTCCACCGCGGCCGCCCACTCGGCTGCCCCTCCGGGCCTCTGGAGGGATCAGGACGGCAGGTCAGTGGCGGGCCGGCTCGATGATCGTCACCCCGGCGCCCGGGGTCTTCCCCATGGCGGCGAGGGCGGCCGGCGCCGCGTCCAGGGAGATCACCGAGGTCACCAGCAGATCCGGACGTAGCACACCGGAGCGGACCATCTCCAGCATCGGACCGTACGCGTGCGCGGCCATCCCATGGCTGCCGAGGATCTCCAGCTCCAGACCGATGAGCCGCCCCATGGGCACCACCGGGTCACCCGCGGCCGAGGGCAGCAGGCCGACCTGCACATGGCGCCCGCGTCGGCGCAGACTCTGGACCGAGGCCGCGCAGGTGACGGGGGAACCGAGCGCGTCGAGCGAGAGATGGGCTCCGCCGCCGGTCAGCTCACGCACCGCCTCGGCGGTCCCGCCCGCGCCGGTGACCGCCGTCGCGTCCACGCACTCCACGGCGCCGAACTTCCGCGCGAGCTCCAGCGCCTGCGGGGCGACATCCACCGCGACCACCCGGGCCCCGCTCGCCGCCGCGATCATCACCGCGGACAGTCCCACCCCGCCACAGCCGTGCACCGCGACCCACTCCCCGGGCGCCACCCGCCCCTGGACCACGACGGCCCGGAAAGCGGTCGCGAACCGGCATCCGAGCCCCGCGGCCGTGGCGTACGAGAGCTCCTCGGGCACGGCCACCAGGTTGACGTCCGCGTTCTCCAGCGCCACGAACTCGGCGAAGGATCCCCAGTGCGTGAACCCGGGCTGGGTCTGGCGCTCGCACACCTGCTGATCCCCGGCCGCACAGGCCGGGCACCGCCCGCAGGCACATACGAAGGGCACGGTGACCCGGTCCCCGGGCCGCCAGTCGGCGACCCCCGCGCCCACGGCCTCGACGACTCCGGCCAGCTCGTGTCCGGGGACGTGGGGAAGGGCTATGTCCGGGTCGTGGCCCATCCACCCGTGCCAGTCGCTGCGGCACAGCCCGGTGGCCTCGACCCGGACCACCACTCCATGCTCCGACGGCACCGGGTCCGGCACCTCGCGCACTTCGGCGTCCTGTCCGTACTGCTCGAACACCACAGCCTTCATCGGCCCCGCCTTCCCTGGATCCGTCCGGGTCGGCTCGAACCTATCCGGGGACAGCGGCCGCCGGCACGGGCCCGGCGGTGGCCGCGGCAAGGCGACTGGCATTCATACCCCCTGGGGGTATACAGTGAGGGACGTCAGGGAGCCCCGGCATCCCCAGGACCCTCGTGACGCACCATGCCTTCATTGAACGAAGTGAGCGCGAAGCGCGACACGCCCTCGAAGAGGAGAACGCCATGACCGTCGAGACGAAGACCGAGATCCCGCAGGCCACCGGCTCCTGCTGCTCACCGACCGGCTCCTGCCACGGCGGCGACTCCGCCGACACCCAGTCGGGCGCCGTCACCACGGTCTACGAGGTGAAGGGCATGACCTGCGGCCACTGCGAGGGGGCGATCGCCGGCGAGATCTCCGAGATCGCGGGCGTCACCTCGGTCAAGGCCGTCGCCGCCACCGGGCAGGTCACAGTGGTCTCCGAGGCCCCCCTGGACGAGTCCGCGGTGCGCGCCGCGGTCGACGAGGCCGGCTACGAGCTCGTGGGCCGGGTCTGACCAACCGGCCGATTCCGAAGCCCTCCGGGCCGTACCGTGACGACGGTGCGGCCCTGCTTCGCGTTACGAGGCGGACCGCCGACGCCCCTCAGGTTCCGGCCGTGCCGGATTCGCGATGGCCTTCTCATCCGTTCCGGTGGCCGACACCGGTCTTCTTCTGCGATCCTTCACGTGATACACAGGACCTTCACAAAGAGATCCAGATCACAGATATTTGTAGGTAACCATTCGGGCTCTTCGCGAGTCTAAGTGGGCGATGCCAGAACGTCTTGGGGGACGTTCACGGGATGTCTTGGGGGACGTCCCAGGCAAGCGTTGGCCGGGGCACGTAGACCGGGGAGCTTTGAGCGGCCCTCCCGTACATACGTACCCCGGCAGACCGCGCGAAGAGCTTCTGCTGGTAGTAGCAGCAGACGCCCGGGCCGGATCCCGTGGGGGGAATCCGCACCGGGGATATGGGAAGCGCCCCGCTCGCCGACCCGTGGGGGGATCGGCAGCGGGGCGCTTCTCTCACTTCTCACTTTGCTGACCCGGGGGACGCCCCCCGGACCCACGGCACGCCTCAGAGCGCTCAACTGACAGCAGACCTCAGCGCGCCTCGACCGGCACGAAGTCGCGCAGGACCTCGCCCGTGGCCGCGTTGACCCCGGGGGACCACCCCCGGACCCCCGGCAGACCTCAGCGCGCCTCGACCGGCACGAAGTCGCGCAGGACCTCGCCCGTGTAGATCTGGCGGGGACGGCCGATGCGGGAGCCCGGCTCCTTGATCATCTCGTGCCACTGGGCGATCCAGCCGGGGAGCCGGCCGAGCGCGAAGAGCACGGTGAACATCTCGGTCGGGAAGCCCATGGCCCGGTAGATCAGACCCGTGTAGAAGTCCACGTTCGGGTAGAGGTTGCGCGAGACGAAGTAGTCGTCGGAGAGCGCGTGCTCCTCCAGCTTGAGCGCGATGTCCAGCAGCTCGTCGGACTTGCCGAGTGCGGAGAGGACATCGTGCGCCGCGGCCTTGATGATCTTGGCGCGCGGGTCGAACGACTTGTACACCCGGTGGCCGAAGCCCATCAGGCGGACGCCGTCCTCCTTGTTCTTCACCTTGTTGATGAAGGAGTCGACATCGCCGCCGTTGGCCTGGATGCCCTCCAGCATCTCCAGGACCGACTGGTTGGCGCCACCGTGCAGGGGCCCCCACAGGGCCGAGATGCCGGCGGAGATCGAGGCGAACATGTTCGCCTGCGAGGAGCCGACCAGGCGCACGGTGGAGGTCGAACAGTTCTGCTCGTGGTCCGCGTGCAGGATCAGCAGCTTGTCGAGCGCGGAGACGACGACCGGGTCGAGCTCGTACTCCTGCGCCGGGACCGAGAAGGTCATGCGCAGGAAGTTCTCCACGTACCCGAGGTCGTTGCGCGGGTAGACGAAGGGGTGGCCGATCGACTTCTTGTACGCGTACGCCGCGATCGTCGGCAGCTTGGCGAGCAGCCGGATCGTGGAGAGGTGGCGCTGCTTCTGGTCGAACGGGTTGTGGCTGTCCTGGTAGAACGTCGACAGCGCGCTGACCACGGAGGACAGCATGGCCATCGGGTGGGCGTCGCGCGGGAAGCCGTCGAAGAACCGCTTGACGTCCTCGTGCAGCAGCGTGTGCTGGGTGATCTCGTTCTTGAACGCCGCGAGCTCGTCGACCTTGGGAAGCTCGCCGTTGATCAGCAGGTACGCCACCTCAAGGAAGGTGGAGCGCTCCGCCAGCTGCTCGATGGGATAGCCGCGGTACCGCAGAATGCCCTGCTCACCGTCGAGGTAGGTGATCGCGGATTTATAGGCGGCCGTGTTGCCGTATCCGCTGTCCAGGGTGACCAGACCGGTCTGGGCTCGGAGCTTCCCGATGTCGAAGCCCTTGTCACCGACGGTGCTCTCAACCACCGGGTAGGTGTATTCACCGTCCGCGTACCGCAGTACTACAGAGTTGTCGCTCACGTCATCCCTCACCGACGTAGTGCCTCTTCTTCGAGGTGCCCTGACTGTCTCTACCATCCCCCATTTGGCTGAGGAGAGTGCACTCGGGGTCGACCATTGGGCCAATTGGCGGCACTCAGTGCCGTCAACCTGCTCATCCTGCCCCCTTCGCCCCGGTTCCGGAAGTGCTAGGTGATCTTTGCCACGAACCCTCCACCTGTCAGCCGGTGGTCGAGTGCGGTAAAGCGCCTGCCTGCGGAGACGGTACGAACGGCCTGTCCTATCGCCCTGCGGGAGCCGACGAGCACAACGAGCTTCTTGGCGCGCGTGACGGCCGTGTAGAGCAGATTCCGCTGCAGCATCATCCAGGCCCCGGTGGTGACCGGTATCACCACCGCCGGATACTCACTGCCCTGGGAGCGGTGGATGGTCACGGCGTACGCGTGTACGAGCTCGTCCAGCTCGTCGAAGTCGTACGGCACCTCCTCGTCCTCGTCCGTCAGCACCGTCAGCCGCTGATCGACCGGATTGAGTGACGTCACCACGCCGACCGTGCCGTTGAAGACCCCGTTCTTACCCTTCTCGTAATTGTTGCGAATCTGCGTGACCTTGTCGCCGACGCGGAACACTCTGCCGCCGAGCCGCTTCTCCGGCAGGTCGGGACGGGCGGGTGTGATCGCCTGCTGGAGCAGCCCGTTGAGGGCACCCGCGCCGGCCGGGCCGCGGTGCATCGGCGCGAGGACCTGCACATCACGCCGCGGGTCCAGGCCGAAGCGGGCGGGGATACGCCGGGCCGCGACGTCCACGGTGAGCCTGCCCGCCTCCTCGGTGTCCTCCTCGACGAACAGGAAGAAGTCACCGAGACCCTGGGTGAGCGGCTGCTCACCGGAATTGATGCGGTGGGCGTTGGTGACGACCCCGGACTGCTGGGCCTGCCGGAAGATCCGGGTCAGCCGGACGCTCGGCACCGGCCCGGAGTCAGCGAGCAGATCGCGCAGCACCTCGCCGGCGCCGACGCTCGGCAGCTGGTCCACGTCCCCGACCAGCAGCAGATGCGCACCGGGTGCCACCGCCTTCACCAGCTTGTTGGCGAGGAGCAGGTCCAGCATGGACGCCTCGTCGACCACCACCAGATCCGCGTCGAGCGGCCGGTCCCGGTCGTAGGCCGCGTCGCCGCCCGGTTTGAGCTCCAGCAGCCGGTGCACGGTGGACGCCTCGGCTCCGGTGAGCTCGGCGAGCCGTTTGGCGGCGCGGCCGGTGGGCGCGGCGAGCACCACCTTGGCCTTCTTCGCGCGGGCCAGCTCCACGATCGAGCGGACCGTGAAGGACTTGCCGCAGCCCGGTCCGCCGGTGAGGACGGCCACCCTCCGGGTCAGGGCGAGGCGCACCGCCTCCTGCTGCTCGGGCGCCAGCTCCGCGCCCGTCCGGTCCGCCAGCCAGGCGAGCGCCTTGTCCCAGGCCACGTCCTGGAAGGCCGGCATACGGTCCTCCTCCGCGCGCAGCAGCCGGATCAGCTGGGCGGAGAGGGACAGCTCCGCTCGGTGGAACGGCACCAGGTAGACCGCGGTGACCGGATCCCCGCCGTCCGGCGCCGGGACCCGTTCCCGTACGACACCCTCTTCTTCGGCCGCGAGCTCGGCGAGGCAGTCGATGACCAGACCCGTGTCGACCTGGAGCAGCTTCACGGCGTCGGCGATCAGTTGCTCCTGCGGCAGGAAGCAGTGGCCCTGGTCCGTGGACTGCGACAAGGCGTACTGCAGCCCCGCCTTGACCCGGTCCGGGCTGTCGTGCGGGATGCCGACGGCCTGGGCGATCCGGTCGGCGGTGAGGAAGCCGATGCCCCAGACGTCCGCCGCCAGCCGGTAGGGCTGGTTCTTCACGACGGAGATCGAGGCGTCCTCGTACTTCTTGTAGATCCGCACGGCGATGGAGGTGGAGACGCCCACCCCCTGGAGGAAGACCATGACTTCCTTGATGGCCTTCTGCTCCTCCCATGCGGCACCGATCATCTTCGTGCGCTTCGGGCCGAGGCCGGGGACCTCGATGAGCTTCTCGGGCTGCTGCTCGATGACGTCGAGCGTGTCGGCACCGAAGTGGTCGACGATCCGCTCGGCGATCTTGGGGCCGATGCCCTTGATGAGACCGGAGCCGAGATAGCGGCGGATGCCCTGGACGGTCGCGGGGAGAACCGTCGTGTAGTTGTCGACCGTGAACTGCTTGCCGTACTGGGGATGGGAGCCCCAGCGGCCCTCCATCCGCAGCGATTCGCCCGGCTGCGCGCCGAGGAGCGAGCCGACCACCGTGAGGAGGTCACCGCCGCCGCGGCCGGTGTCGACACGGGCGACCGTGTACCCGTTCTCCTCGTTGGCGTAGGTGATCCGCTCGAGGACCCCTTCGACCACTGCCAGATTGGACATGAACCGACGGTACCGTCCGGGTCGGACAGCCTGCCGGGCCTGTGGACAGCCGCGCGGACCGGCGGGCTCCGCCACCGGCGAGTTCAAGGGGCCCGGTTCTGGGACCGGGCCCCGCTCACTCCCCCTCCGTCAGGGCTTCCCGATCCCCCCAGATCCCTCCCCGGAAGCCCTGATGCCACGTACGACTCTTCTCACCCCGGAAGGGTTGCACGGCTGAGGGCAGTCGTTTTCTTGAAGGCGGCGGTGGGCTACAGAACCTGCCGGACGTACCGGTCGGCCGTTTCCTCCAGGACCTCCACGCCGTCCCGTGCCCACAGGGATTCGTTGAACAGCTCCACCTCGACCGGGCCCGTATATCCCGCCGCGTCGACTCGTTGGCGCCAGGCCCGCAGGTCGATCGCGCCGTCCCCCAGCTGGCCACGGCCGTTGAGCACTCCCGCGGGCAATGGGGTGACCCAGTCGGCCAGTTGGAGCGCGTGGATGCGTCCGCACGCACCCGCGCGGGCCACCGCCTCGGGGGCCCGCTCGTCCCACCAGACGTGGTACGTGTCCACGACGACGCCGACCTGCTCGGCAGGGAAGCGTTCCGCGATGCCGAGGGCCTGGTCGAGCGTGGACACCGCGCAGCGGTCCGCCGCGTACATCGGGTGCAGTGGTTCGATCGCCAGCCGCACGCCCCGCTCGCCCGCGTGTCCGGCGAGGTCGGCGAGGGCGTCCGCGATGCGCTCCCGCGCGGCCGGGAGGTCCCGGCTGCCGGGCGGGAGGCCGCCCGAGACGAGGACGAGGGTGTCCGTGCCGAGGGCCGCCGCCTCGTCGATGGCCGCGCGGTTGTCGTCGAGGGCCCGTGCCCGCTCCCCGGGGTCCGTGGCCGTGAAGAAGCCGCCGCGGCACAGGCTGGTGACCGCAAGGCCCGCGTCGCGCACGAGCTTGGCCGCCGCCTCGACGCCGTACGCCTGTACCGGTTCGCGCCACAGCCCCACCGCGGGTACGCCGAGCCGCATGCACGCCTCGGTGAGTTCCGGCAGCGTGAGCTGCTTGACGGTCATCTGGTTGATGCTCAACCGGGACAGGGGTTTCGCAAGTGCGGTCATTGGGCGACTCCGTACACCGTGAGCAGGGATTTCATCCTGTCCTCGGCCAGCGCAGGATCCGGGAACAGACCGAGGCCGTCCGCCAGTTCGTACGCCCGCGCGAGATGGGGCAGCGATCGCGCCGAGTGCAGGCCGCCGACCATCGTGAAGTGCGTCTGGTGGCCCGCGAGCCACGCCAGCAGGACGACTCCCGTCTTGTAGAAACGGGTCGGCGCCTCGAAGAGGTGGCGCGACAGGGCGACGGTGGGGTCGAGCAGTGCGCGGAGCCCCTTGGCGTCACCCGTGTCCAGGACCCGGACGGCTTCGGCGGCCACCGGGCCCAGTGGATCGAAGATCCCCAGAAGGGCGTGGCTGAATCCCCGGTCGTCGCCCTCGATCAGTTCGGGGTAGTGGAAGTCGTCGCCCGTGTAGCAGCGCACGCCTTCGGGAAGGCGCCGCCGGACGTCGACCTCGCGCTCGGCGTCCAGCAGCGAGATCTTCACGCCGTCGATCTTGTCGGAGTGCTCGGCGATGATCCGGATGAACGTCTCCGTGGCCGCGTCGAGGTTCGAGCTCCCCCAGTAGCCGTCGAGCGCGGGATCAAACATCGGTCCGAGCCAGTGCAGGATGACCGGCTCGCCGGCCTGCCGCAGCAGGTGACCGTAGACAGCCCTGTAGTCGTCGGGTGTCCGCGCGGCGGCGGCGAGGGCGCGTGACGCCATGAGGATCACCTGTGCCCCGCTCCCCTCGACGATGGCGAGCTGTTCCTCGTAGGCCGCCCGTACCGCGGCGAGGTCCGCGGGGCCGGGGCCCAGCTGGTCGGTTCCGGCTCCGCAGGCGATGCGCCCGCCCATGGCCCTCGCCTCGGCCGCCGAGCGGCGGATCAGCTCGGCCGCGGTCTCCCAGTCGAGTCCCATGCCCCGCTGCGCCGTGTCCATCGCCTCCGCGACGCCCAGGCCGAGCGCCCACAGGTGGCGCCGGAACGCGAGGGTGGCGTCCCAGTCGACGGCGGCCGGACCGTCCGGGCAGGTGCCGCCGTAGGGATCGGCGACGACATGGGCCGCCGCGTAGACCGTCCGGGAGACGAGCGGTGAACGGCCCGCGGAGCAGGCGAGGGGCTCGGCGCAGGGCTCGTACGTACGCAGTTCGCCGGCGGGGCCCGGCAGTCGGATCGTCACAGCACCAGCTCCGGCACCGCCAGCCGACGGCCTTCCGCCGAGGATCTGAGCCCGAGCTCGGCGAGCTGCACACCACGCGCGCCCGCGACCAGGTCCCAGTGGTACGGCTCCCCCAGGGCGACGTGCCTCAGGAACAGCTCCCACTGGGCCTTGAAGCCGTTGTCGAACTCCCTGTTGTCCGGCACTTCCTGCCACTGGTCGCGGAAGGACTCGGTCGCGGGCAGATCCGGGTTCCATACGGGCTTCGGCGTGGCGCTGCGGTGCTGTACGCGGCATCTGCGCAGTCCGGCGACCGCCGAGCCGTGTGTGCCGTCGACCTGGAACTCGACGAGTTCGTCGCGGTTCACTCGGACGGCCCAGGAGGAGTTGATCTGCGCGACGGCGCCGCCCTCCAGCCGGAAGACGGCGTACGCCGAGTCGTCCGCGGTCGCCGCGTACGGTTTGCCCCGCTCGTCCCAACGCTGCGGGATGTGCGTGGCGACGTGTGCCTGTACGTCCGTGACGCGGCCGAACAGCTCGTGCAGGACGTACTCCCAGTGGGGGAACATGTCGACGACGATCCCGCCGCCGTCCTCGGCGCGGTAGTTCCAGGAGGGCCGCTGGGCCTCCTGCCAGTCGCCCTCGAAGACCCAGTAGCCGAACTCTCCGCGCACGGAGAGGATCTCGCCGAAGAAACCGCCGTCCACGAGGCGCTTCAGCTTCAGCAGCCCCGGCAGGAAGATCTTGTCCTGGACGACGCCGTGCTTGATGCCCGCGGCCCGGGCGAGGCGGGCCAGTTCGAGGGCGCCCGCGAGGTCCGTCGCGGTGGGTTTCTCCGCGTAGACGTGCGTGCCCGCCGCGATCGCCTTCTTGACCGCTCCGACCCGGGCGGAGGTGATCTGGGCATCGAAGTAGATGTCGATCGCTCCGCCGGCGAGCACCGCGTCGAGGTCCGTGGACCACTCGGTGAGGCCGTGCCGCTCGGCGAGCTGCCTCAAGGCGTGCTCGCGGCGGCCGACGAGGACCGGTTCGGGCCAGAGGATCTCGCCGCCCCCGAGGTCGAGGCCGCCCTGCTCGCGAATCGCGAGGAGGGAGCGCACCAAGTGCTGCCGGTATCCCATCCGGCCCGTGACGCCGTTCATGGCGATCCGCACTGTCCTGCGTGTCACGAAGCTGCCTCCATGGTTACTCGTTTCTCGATTCGGCTGCGAAACGGTCATAGCAAGCGCTTTCTAGGCTCTATGACGCTAGCCTGCCGGGAGCAGCCCGGACAAGGGCTCGTCCTGATCTCCCCTCGGAGGAAAGCGATGACAGTCACGCTGGCTGATGTGGCGGCCCGCGCCCGGGTGTCCCCGGCGACCGTCTCCCGGGTCCTCAACGGCAACTACCCCGTCGCCGCGACCACGCGCGAGCGGGTACTCCGTGCGGTGGACGAGCTCGACTACGTGCTGAACGGCCCGGCCAGCTCTCTCGCCGCGGCCACCTCCGACCTGGTCGGCATCCTGGTCAACGACATCGCCGACCCGTTCTTCGGGATCATGGCGGGGGCCGCGCAGAGCGCGATCGGCGCGGGCGGCTCCGGGCGGGCCGGCGGCGAGAAGCTGGCGGTCGTCTGCAACACGGGCGGCTCCCCGGAGCGCGAGCTGACCTATCTCACCCTGCTGCAGCGCCAGCGGGCCGCGGCCGTCATCCTGACCGGAGGGGCGCTGGAGGACCCGGACCACATCGCCGCGATGTCCGCGAAGCTCGCCAGGATGGCGGAGGCGGGTACGACGGTGGTGCTCTGCGGCAGACCCCCGATGCCGGGCACGTCGGTCACGGCGACACTCGCCTTCGACAACCGCGTCGGCGGGAAGCGCCTCACCGAGCATCTGATCGCGCTCGGCCACCGGCGGATCGGCTACGTCGCCGGTCCGAAGGAGCGGACGACGACCCGGCACCGGCTCGAGGGCCACCGCGCGGCGCTGACCGCGGCGGGGATCGGCGAGGGCCAGGACCGGGTCACGGTCCACGGCGGGTACGACCGCCGCTCGGGCTACGACGCGGCGCTGGAGCTGCTGCGCCGCGACCCGGATCTGACCGCGATCGTCGCCGCCAACGACACGGTGGCTCTCGGCGCCTGCGCCGCCCTGCGCGACCGGGGCCTGATCATTCCGGACGACGTGTCGGTGGCCGGCTTCGACGACCTGCCGTTCGCGGTGGACGCGGTACCGGCGCTGACGACGGTCCGGCTGCCGCTGCACGAGGCGGGGGTACGGGCGGGGCGGCTGGCCATGGGCAAGGAGGCCCCGCCGCCGGGGGGCATCGCGACGATCGGCGCGGAACTGATGGCGCGGGCGTCGACGGCGCCGCCGCGCAAGGGGTGAGCCGGGTCCGCCGCCACCCGGCCCGAGAGTTATCCACAGGCCTTGTTGGGGCGGCACCCGAGACCTAGCCTTGACTCAGTCAAAGGAAAGGTCAGGGGTGGATCATGACCGTCCACGAGATCCGCGCGTTCAACCGCTTCTATACGAACCTCATCGGCGCCCTGGACTACGGCAAGCACCTCTACACGCCCTACACGCTGACCGAGTCCCGCGTTCTGTACGAGCTCGCGCACGCCCCGCGCACGGACGCCGCCGACCTGCGCCTGGAGCTCTCGCTGGACGCGGGGTACCTGAGCCGGCTGCTCGGCAAGTTCGAGCGCGACGGGCTGGTCGAGCGGGCGCCGTCCGAGCGGGACCCGAGGCGCCAGCGCATCACGCTCACCGCACGCGGACGCGAGGCGACCACGCTGCTGGACGAGCGTTCACGGGAGGCCGTCGGCAAGCTCCTTGCCACCGTGCCGGCGCAGGACCGGTCCCGGCTGGCCGAGGCCATGCGCATGGTCCGGGAAATACTGAGCGAGGCCCGCCCCGACCAGGACCGGCGCCGCGAGGGCCCCGTGCTGCGCGATCCCGCCCCCGGCGACCTGGGCTGGATAGTCCAGCGCCACGGCGCGCTGTACGCGGCGGAGTACGGGTGGAATGCGGACTTCGAGGGTCTGGTGGCCCGTATCGTCGCGGACTTCGCCCAGGACCACGACCCGCATCTCGAGCGGGTGTGGATCGCGGAACTGGACGGCCGCCCGGTCGGCTCGGTCATGTGCGTACGGGACGAAGCACCGTCCACCGCCCGGTTGCGGCTGCTCCTTGTCGAGCCGGAAGCGCGCGGCCACGGCCTTGGTGACAGGCTGGTGAGCACGGTCGTGGAGTTCGCCCGCGAGGCCGGCTACCGGGAGCTGGTGCTGTGGACCAACGACGCACTGTCCGCCGCCCGCAGGATCTACCAGCGCGCCGGGTTCACCCTCGTCACCGAGAAGCCGCACCGCTCGTACGGAGCGGACCTGGTCGGCCAGGACTGGCGGCTCCCCCTCCAGGAAGGACCTCCACCGCTGTGAAGCTTGCCTTCTCGACGCTCGGCGTCCCCGGAATGCCCGTCCATGACGTGGCCGCCCTCGCCGCGACGTCCGGCTACCAGGGGGTGGAGCTGCGCGCCGCCCCGGAGGAACCGGTCCACCCGGGGATCGGACTGGCCGAACGGGCCGCGGTGGTCCGGGAGTTCAGCCGGGCCGGTGTGGAGATCCTGACGGTCGCCGGTTACGCACGGGTGGCCGCGCCGGGGGACGACGACGCCGTATGTGCGGAGCTCGACGGACTCCTGGGACTGGCCGGGGACTTGGGCGCCTCGTACCTGCGCGTCTTCCCCGGCGGCGGCGACCAGGACCCGGCGGCCTCGGACGCGACGGCCGCCCGCCGGCTGGGCGTGGCGGCGGAGGCCGCGGCGGATCTTGGGGTGTGCGTGCTGCTGGAGACCCACGACTCGCATCGCACAGGCGTCGCAGTGTCCCGCGTCCTGGGCACGGTCGGCCACCGGCACGCGGGAGCGCTCTGGGACGTCCTGCACCCCTGGCTGGACCACGAACCCCCGGCCACCACCCATGCCGCCCTCGCCCCCTACCTCGGCTACGTCCAGGTCAAGGACGTGGCATCGGCGGACGACCTGGCCCCGCTGCCACTCGGTGGCGGAGTGCTGCCACTTGCCGAATGCCTGGCCCTCACCGGCGACGGCGGGTGGGTCTGCTGGGAGTACGAGAAGCGCTGGCACCCGGGGGCGGCGGAGCTGCCGGGACTGCTCATAGCGGGGCGGGAGCATCTGGAGTCGCTGCGCCGGACCCACTGAGCCGGACCGGGGAAGCAGGTCCCCGGCAGCCGGGCCCGGCATTACGGGACCAGGACGATGCGGCCGCGGGCGCCGCCCTCCTGCAGCCGGGTGTGGGCCGCGGACGCTTCCGACAGGGGGAAGGTCTGGGCCACTCGGAGCGTCAGGACGCCCTCGTCCACCAGCTTCGCCAGTTCGGCGAGGCGGGTGCCGTCGGCGCCGACCTCGACCGCCTCGACGCGGATGCCGCGTTCGGGCGAGGGCTCAGCGCCCGGGATGACTCCCGTGTACGTACCGCCGTCGCGCACTGAAGCCAGCGCGGCCGCGCCGAGGACGGCCGCGTCCAGGACGCCGTCCACCGTCCCCGAGGGGAGCGGGCCGGTGCGGGGGATGAAGTGGGTGGCGCCGAGAGCGCGGACGAAGTCCTCGTCGGACGGGCTCGCCAGGGCCGTGACGACCAGCCCACGGCGGGCGGCGAGTTGGATCGCGTAGCCGCCGACCGCGCCTGCCGCGCCCGTGATCAGGAGGGACTGGCCCGATTCGAGAGAGAGGAGGTCGAGGGCCTGGTCGGCGGTGAGGGCGTTCAGGGGCAGGGTCGCCGCGTGCACCGGGTCGGCGGTACGAGGGGCGGCGGCAACCGCCTGCGCGTCGAGGACGGTGTAATCGGCGTGCGTACCGAGGGACTTGGTGACTCCGTAGGCAAGGCCGACGACCTCGTCGCCGACCGACCAGCCCGCCTCGGCGCCCACCGCGTCAACGGTCCCGGCCACGTCCCAGCCGAGGCCGAGCCGCTCGCCGGCGCCGCCGAAGACTCCCTGTCGCACGCCCGCGTCAACCGGGTTCAGGGCGGCCGCCCGGACCTTGATGCGCACCTGGCCGGCGGCGGGCTCGGGCAGTTCGGTCTCGATGACCTCGACGACGTCCGGTCCACCGAAGGTGTTGATCACTGCTGCACGCATGGCTTGTCTCCTGGAAAGGTCTGGCTTTTCGATGCACCGCAAACATATGGAGAGTTACTCTCTTTCGGTAAGTACGCACTTTGGAGTGCGTACGGCACCCGGAGGTACGACCCATGGCGACCATGACAGCGGCCGAGCGCCGGGCCGACGCCCGCGACGCGTACGACGCGTTCCTGAAGGAGTGCCCCACCAGCCAGTTGCTCGCGCGGATCAGCGACAAGTGGGTCAGTCTCGTCGTGAGCGCGCTCGGCGCGGAGGAGCGGATGCGCTACAGCGACCTCGGCCGCAGGATCCCGGGCGTCAGCCAGAAGATGCTGACCCAGACGCTGCGTTCGCTGGAGCGGGACGGGATCGTCGCGCGGTCCGTCACGGCCTCGGTGCCCGTGCGTGTCGACTACGAGCTGACGGCGCTCGGGCGGAGTCTCAGTGCCCTGCTCTCCGCGGTGAAGGACTGGGCGGAGAACCATTTCGACGAGGTGCACGAGGCCCGGCACCGATACGACGCGGCGGCGCTCGCGGCGGGAGCTTGAGCAACAGCGAAAGGGCGAGCAGCGGGAGTACGGGGACGACGGACACCCGGACCGTGGAAGGTGCCGATGCGGCGGCTGTCCGCGTTGTGGCGCGCGGGCGCGGCGCGGCGGCCGGCGATCCGTGAGGCGGTACGGACCCTTCGCGAGCTCTGGCCGGAGGTCTCGGCGGCCTGATGTGAGGCGGGCAGGGCCTCATGGCCGGCGATACCAGGGCCACCGGCGCCACCGGGCTCTCGGGGAATCGGCGAGTCGGGGAACCGGCGGGTCGGCGGGTCGGCGGGTCGGCGGGTCGGCGGGTCGATCCGTGGCTCGGGGAACCCCTGGCGATCCGGCGGCGTCCAACGGCCGTTCTGTCGGTGAGTCTCCGCAGAGCGGTGTCGGCCCTCGCTGCTGGCTGCGAGGGTCGGCTCCCCTCTCCAGCCGCCTGCGGCCGGCAGCGCACACCGCCACCGGTGCGCCCCCTCCCGAGCGCCGGTGGCGGACCCGCCCCGGCCTCGCGGAGGGGCCCGGCCCGCAGTCCCCGCACTCACATCCTCCGCGCCCGTCACGGACGCATCCCGGATGCATCCCTTGACCGGCAGTTACTTTCCGGATATGCGTGTCTCCTTGGAAGTTTCCTTCACGGAAGGAGCACCGGTGCACGATCGGATCACCCCCTCCCAGGGCATCTCCCCACGCACCTCCAGACGCACTTTCCTCGCCGCGACCGCCGCGACCGCCGCGACCGCCGTGACCGCTGCCGGAGCGGCGGCCGGTGCCCTCGCCCCGACGGCGGCATTCGCCCATGCCGATGGCCGTGACCGGCTCAAGCGGCTCATCTCACGGATGAGCCTGGAGGAGAAGGTCGGCCAGCTCTTCGTGATGCGGGTGTACGGGCACTCCGCCACCGCACCCGACCAGGCCGACATCGATGCCAACCTGAAGGAGATCGGCGTCCGCACCGCCGCCGAGCTGATCGAGCGGTACCACGTGGGCGGGATCATCTACTTCGCCTGGGCGCACAACACCCGCGAGCCGCACCAGATCGCCGATCTGTCCAACGGCATCCAGCGGGCCGGACTGGCCCAGCCCACCCCTCTCCCCCTGCTCATCTCCACCGACCAGGAGCACGGCATCGTCGCCCGCGTCGGCAAGCCCGCCACCCTCGTTCCCGGGGCGATGGCGCTGGGCGCGGGCGGGTCGCGCCCGGCCGCGCGCGAGGCGGCCGCGATCGCGGGCGCCGAGCTCGCCGCGATGGGCATCGTCCAGAACTACGCGCCGGTCGCCGATGTCAACGTCAACCCCGCCAACCCGGTCATCGGCGTACGGTCCTTCGGCTCCGACCCGCAGGCGGTCGCCGGGCTCGTCGCCGCCCAGGTGCGCGGCTACCAGAGGGCGGGCATCGCCTCGACCTCCAAGCACTTCCCGGGGCACGGCGACACCAAGGACGACAGCCACTTCTCCCTGCCCACCATCCACCACACCCGCGAGCAGTGGGGACAGCTGGACGCGCCACCGTTCCGGGCGGCGATCGCCGCCGGGATCGACTCGATCATGACCGCCCACATCGTCGTGCCGGCGCTCGACCCGAGCCTGGACCCGGCGACCCTCTCCCGTCCCATCCTCACCGGCATCCTGCGCGAGCAGCTCGGTTACGACGGCGTCGTCGTCACCGACTCCCTCGGCATGGCGGGCGTACGGCAGAAGTACGGCGACGACCGCGTCCCGGTTCTCGCGCTCAAGGCCGGGTGCGACCAGCTGCTCAATCCGCCGCACCTGGCCATCGCCTGGAACGCGGTCCTCCAGGCCGTCAAGTCCGGCGAGCTGACCGAACAGCGCATCGACGAATCGATCCTCCGGATCCTGCTCCTGAAGGCGAAACTCGGACTGTTCCGCGAGCCGTTCGTCTCGCACGAGGGTGTGGACCGGACCGTCGGCACCCGAAAGCACCTCGCTGCCGCCGACCGGATCGCCGAGGAGACCACCACCCTGCTCGCCAACGAGAAAGGACTGCTGCCGCTGTCCCGCCGCCGGCATCCCGACGTCCTGGTCGTCGGCGCCGACCCGGCCTCGCCCTCCGGCACGACCGGACCGCCGACCACGACAATCGCCGCCGCCTTCACCGAACTCGGCTACACCGCGACGGCCCTGTCCACCGGGATCACCCCGACCGCGGCCAAGATCGAGCAGGCCGTGGCGGCGGCGGCCGGAAAGGACGTCGTCGTCGTCGGCACGTACAACGTCTCGGCGACCAGCCCGCAGCGCACCCTCGTGTCCCGCCTCGCCGCGACCGGCGTCCCCGTCGTGACCGTCGCCATCCGCAATCCGTACGACATCGCCCAGCTGACCGGCACCGGCTTCACCGCCTCACTCGCCACGTACAGCTGGACGGATGTCGAACTGCGGGCGGCCGTGCGCGTGATCGCGGGCCGCGCCGAGCCGGAGGGCAGGCTGCCGGTGCCGGTCCAGCGCGCCGACGATCCGGCGCAGGTGCTGTACCCGCTCGGTTACGGGCTGACGTATTAAGGCGTAGTGCGGCGTACGCCGCGCGCTACCGGCGCACCACCCCCACAAGGCGGAAAGCTCCCTGTTCCCCTGGCGTGCCCGCGCTCCGGCAGGTCACGCTGGACGGACAGATCGGGGGGATTCATGTCCGTAAGCGGCCGTATGCGGCGGTTGGGTGTGGGGGTGGTGTGCGCGCTCGTCATCGGCGGCGGATCCGGATGCCAGCCGTCGCCGAGGACCGAAAGCACCGGCAGCAGCTCCGAAGGGCGTCCGCGGACCGTGCTGCCGTCCGGGTACGGGGCGGTGTTCCTCGGCCCCGGCGACTGCAGCAGCCGGGGCGACGGCGGGGCCGTACGCGAAGTGCCGTGCGGCAGCGAGAAGGCGACCGCCCGGGTGATCGCGCGGTTCAACGGGCGGATCGCGGACGGGCCCGCCTGTCCGGCCGCCACCGACTTCGTCCTGCACATCTCGGAGCGCAGACCGGCGGTCGACGAGGACGGCGACGGAGCGGTACCGCAAGGCTATGCCTGCATGCGCAATCTGGAGCCGCCGCATCCGGGCGACCCGGGCGGGGGCGGCGGGCCCCACACGGTCGTCGGCGACTGCGTCTACACCTCGCGCAAGGGCCAGGTGAAGGAGACCGCCTGCGACGGTTCGGGCGAGCAGCAGCCCGAGTTCGAGGTGGCGTCCGCCGTGACCACGCGGAAGAAGTGCCCGGGATCGACTGATCTGTACGTCCAGTTGGGCGGGGCACGGCCGGTGGGCTGCGCCCGCCGCACATAGCCCCACACCGCAACGCCCACCGCTGAGAAAACACACACCGCTGAGAAGACACACACCGCTGACAAGGCGCACACAGCTGCGCCCGCCGCGTGTAAGGCACACACGGCGGGCGCAGTCGCAGCACGCGGTCAGGACGAGCGCATCACGCGGAAGCAGCGGGCCTTACGGCCGCAGCGTGAACGGCTCGCGCTCGATGTCCTGCTTGTCGAGCTTCGCGTCGAAGCGCGTCAGCGGCTTCGCCAGCTCCGGGTTCTGCTGGACGGCAGCCGGTGCGACGCCCGCCCACGCGAGAATCCGCGCGGTCGCCTGCGCACGCTCGGACTCGGACAGGCCCGCGACGTTGGCGCCGTGGTTCGCACCGGCGGCGGTGAAGACGTGGGCGTCACGCGAGCCCTTGCCGGGGCGGAAGCGCTCCGCGCCCCACGGGTCGTTCTCGCCGTAGACCCACATCGAGCGCGTCGCGTTGTGCCGCACCCAGGTGTCGATGTCCCGCATCGCGTTGCGGTCGAACTTGCCCATCGGGATCTCACGGGGCACGTACGCGCGCGGCGTGAAGTAGCCGGGGTAGCGCAGCAGATCGGCCAGCTGCGGCTGGCGCAGCGTGGGAGCGCCGAGCTGGGTGCCCGCCTGGAAGTAGTACGGAGCGTACGGTTCCACGCCCTGGTCGATGTAGGACCCGAAGCCGGAGATCGCGTCCAGCGAGTCGTAGATCTCCTGGTCGGTGGCGGTCGCGGCGACCGGGATGGACTCGCAGTCGGCGAGCAGGCTGTACTGCCAGAAGGCCCAGGCGTAGTCGGACACGAGGCTCTCGTACGCCTTGTCGAGCGAGCCGATGGTGTGGAAGGTGCCGCCTTCCGCCGTGGCCCATTCCTGGTACTTGGCGGTGAGCGCGCCGCGCCGCTTGCCGAGCGCCTCGCGCTGGACGGCGGTCAGCTTGTCGCGGCACTCCTTGGTGCCGACGTTCTCGAAGAAGCGGTCGTACGCGGCGTCCTCACGGTCGTTGACGTCGTTCGGGGCGACGTAGGCGACGATGCCGTCCATGTCGCGCGGGTAGAAGCGTTCGTAGTACGTCGCCGTCATCCCGCCCTTGGAGATGCCGGTGGCGATCCACTTCTTCGTGTAGATCGACTTCAGCGCGGCGAAGATGCGGTGCTGGTCGCTCGCGGCCTGCCAGATGTCGAGCTTGGTCCAGTCGGCGGGCTGCGGGCGGGACGGGGTGAAGAATCGGTACTCCATGTCGACCTGGTTGCCGTCGACGATCTGCGTGGGTTCGCGGCGGCGCGGGTTGGTGCCCACGTTGTAGCCGCTGGTGTAGAAGACGGTCGGGCGGGCCGTGTCCTTGTGCAGCAGGGTGATGCGCTGCTGGAACGTGCCCTTGGACGGGCGCCGGTGGTCGACCGGCTGGGTGTAGTTGAGGACGAAGTAGCGGTAGCCGGGGTACGGCTTCTCCTCGATCAGGCTCATCCCGGGGATCGCGAGGATCCGGTCCTTGATGTCGGTGGACGCTTCCGGTGAGCTGGTGCCTGATGCCCTGTCGGCGGGCGGCTCGGCGGCGGTGGCCGCGCTCGCCGTCCCACCCGCCGTGCCTATGAGCACGACGAGCGACAGCAGCCATCTCAGCGTTTTGCGCATGCACCCTCCCCTTGATTCACAACGGTCGCCGTGAACCTAGCGGGGGTAACACACGTACCGCCAGACCTCGTTGGATCAGCGGGAGTACGTCAGCACAGGATCCAGCCGGTCGAGACGCTCCTGCCGCCGACGGAACCCGTGACGCGGACGCACCTGTTGAGGGCGTGCACGGTGACCGGTCCCGCCTGCTGGGTGAAGCGGCCCTTGTCCACGGCCGCGCGCCCGCCGCGCGGCTGGAGGGAGACCGACATGTACCGCGTGGTGCCCGGCTGCTTGGTCGCGGTGAGCGCGCACACGTACTGACGGCTCTTGTAGACGCGCAGCTCTCCCGTCGCGAACGACACCGACTTGACCGGGCGTCCGGAACACACGGACGCGGCCTCCGCACGCTGCGACGCCCATGGCCCGGCCAGCAACAGGGCGAACGCCGCCCCAAGCGCTCCGATGCCGCGCGGTATCAGCAGTTTCCCGAACACCCTTGCTCCCCTCCGACACCAGAGCGTACTGACATACGACGCAGCGGAGAGCCGGATGGTTGCCGGAAGACCCCTCGAACGCCCCCCGGCGCCCCCTGACCCCCCGCTCCCGGCGACCCCTCGCCTCCGCCCCCGGCGCCCCGCCTGTCGCTCCTCGCGCCTCACTCCCCCGCTCTCCGCGCCCCGCGCCCCCCTTCGAAGGGCCTACGCGGGCGTCGGCGTCTCCTCGCCGATGAACGTCCGCCACAACGCGGCGTACCGCCCGCCCCGCGCCAGCAGCTCGTCGTGCGTACCGTCCTCGGCGACCCGTCCGCCGTCCATCACCACCACCCGGTCGGCGCGCGCGGCGGTGCTGAGCCGGTGCGCGACGACCAGCGTCGTACGGCGCCCGGTCAACCGGTCGGTGGCCTGGTTGACCTGCGCCTCGGTGGCCAGGTCCAGCGCGGCGGTGGCCTCGTCCAGCAGCAGCACGTCCGGAGCGACGAGCTCCGCCCGCGCCAGGGCGATGAGCTGGCGCTGACCGGCCGACAGATTGCGGCCGCGCTCGGCGACCTCGTGCAGGTAGCCGTCCTCCAGCGTCGCGATCATGTCGTGCGCGCCGACCGCGCGGGCGGCCGCCTCCACCTCGGCGTCGCTCGCCCCGGGGCGCCCGTACGCGATGGCGTCGCGGACCGTGCCGGGGAAGAGGTACGCCTCCTGCGGGACGACACCCAGCCGGTGCCGGTACGCCGTGAGGTCCAGGTCGCGCAGATCGGTGCCGTCGGCGGTGACCCGCCCGCTCGTCGGGTCGTAGAACCGCGCCACCAGCTTGACCAGCGTCGACTTGCCCGCGCCCGTCTCCCCCACGAAGGCGACCGTCTGCCCGGCCGGGATCCGCAGGTCGATGCCGCTGAGGGCCTCCTCCGAGTCGCCGTACGAGAACGACACGTCCTCGAAGGCGATCTCGCCGCGCAGCGCCGGCACGTCCAGCGGCTTGGCGGCCTGCGCCGTCGACGTGGGCTCCCGCAGCAGCTCCTGGATGCGGCCCAGCGACACCGTCGCCTGCTGGTAACCGTCGAAGACCTGCGACAGCTGCTGCACGGGCGCGAAGAACAGATCGATGTAGAGGAGGTACGCGACCAGCGCGCCCGTGGTGAGCGTCCCCGCCTCGATCCGCCCGGCGCCGACGATGAGCACCGCCGCGACCGCCACCGAGGAGAGCAGCTGCACGAACGGGAAGTAGACCGAGATCAGCCACTGGCCGCGCACCCGCGCGTCCAGGTAGGCGTGGCTGCGCTCCACGAACCGGCCGTACCCCGCGCGCTCCCTCCGGAACGCCTGCACGATCCGCAGTCCGGCGACCGACTCCTGGAGGTCGGCGTTGACGACGCTGATCCGTTCGCGGGCCAGTTCGTACGCCTTCACCGACTGACGGCGGAAGAAGACGGTCCCGATGATCAGCACCGGCAGGGTCGCGAAGACCACCAGCGCGAGCTCCACGTCGAGCACGACCAGCGCGACCATGATGCCGAAGAACGTGACGACCGAGACGAAGGCGGTGACCAGACCCGTCTGGAGGAAGGTGGACAGGGCGTCCACATCCGTCGTCATCCGGGTCATGATCCGGCCGGTGAGCTCGCGCTCGTAGTAGTCCAGTCCGAGCCGCTGTAGCTGGGCGAAGATCTTCAGCCGCAGCGAGTAGAGGATGCGCTCGCCGGTGCGCCCGGTCATCCGGGTCTCACCGATCTGCGCCGCCCACTGCACCACGACCGTGACCAGCGCCAGCCCGGACGCCGCCCACACCGCACCGAGCGCCATCCGCTCGACACCGTCGTCGATGCCGTGCCGGATCAGGATCGGCAGCAGCAGACCCATGCCCGCGTCGACCGCGACCAGCAGCAGGCTGACCAGCAGCGGCAGGCCGAAGCCGCGCAGCAGCCTGCGCAGGCCGTACGACTCCTCGGGCGTCACCGCCCCCGCCTCGTCGATCCCCGGGGTGTCCGTGGCCGGCGGCAGCGCGGCGACCTGCGCGAGCAGCTCGGGCGTGGCCCCGGCCGCCGCGTCCTCCTCGGCCTCCTCCTTGCGGACCCAGAGCGGGGGCGTGATGCCGCGCTCGGCGTCGAACTCGGCGTCGAGTTCGTCGCGTACGGTGCGGTCCTCGGGGATCTCGACGGGGAGGGGGCGCCCGGGGGACACGCCGCCCAGCTCGTCGGGGTCGGTGAGCAGCCGCCGGTAGAGGGCGGAGCGCTCCTCCAGCTCCTCGTGCGTGCCGATGTCGGCGAGCCGGCCCCCGTCGAGGACGGCGATCCGGTCGGCGAGGCCGAGCGTGGAGCGGCGGTGGGCGATCAGCAGCGTGGTCCGCCCGGCCATCACGCCGCGCAGCGCCTCGTGGATCTCGTGCTCGACGCGCGCGTCGACGGCGGAGGTGGCGTCGTCCAGGAGCAGCAGCCGGGGGTCGGCGAGGATCGCGCGGGCGAGCGCGACGCGCTGGCGCTGGCCGCCGGAGAGGGTGAGGCCGTGCTCGCCGACCTTGGTGTCGTAGCCGTCGGGCAGCTCGGCGATGAAACGGTCGGCCTGCGCGGTGCGCGCGGCCTGGACGATCTCCTCGTCCGTCGCGCCGGGCTTCCCGTACGCGATGTTCGCGCGGACGGTGTCGGAGAAGAGGAAGCTGTCCTCCGGTACGAGGCCGATGGCGGCCCGCAGCGAGTCCAGGGTCAGCTCGCGGACGTCGTGGCCGCCGACGAGGACGGCGCCGTGCGTGACGTCGTAGAAGCGGGGCAGCAGCAGCGAGACGGTGGACTTGCCGCTTCCGGAGGAGCCGACGACGGCCACGGTCTCACCGGCCCGGATGGCGAGCGAGAAGCCGTCGAGAACGGGCTGCGCCGCGTCGCCGTACCCGAAGCCGACGTCGTCGAACTCGACGGTCGCGGGGGCGTCGGCGGGCAGCTCCCTGGTGCCGTCCTTCATGGTCGGCTCGGTGTCGATCAGCTCCAGGACCCGCTCCACACCGGCCCTGGCCTGCTGCCCGACGGTGAGCACCATGGCGAGCATCCGGACCGGTCCGACCAACTGGGCGAGATACGTCGAGAAGGCGACGAACGTACCGAGCGTGATCTGCCCGCGCGTGGCCAGCCAGCCGCCGAGCGCCAGCATCGCGACCTGACCGAGGGCGGGCACGGCCTGGAGGGCGGGGGTGTACTTGGCGTTCAGCCGGATCGTGCGCAGCCGGCCCGCGAAGAGCCTGCGGCCGACCTCCCGGAGCTTCCCGGTCTCCTGCTCCTCCTGCCCGAAGCCCTTGACGACGCGGACCCCGGAGACGGCCCCGTCGACGACGCCCGCGACGGCGGCGGCCTGCTGCTGGGCGTACCAGGTGGCGGGGTGCAGCTTCACGCGGCTGCGCTTGGCGATGAACCAGAGGGCCGGGGCGACGCCGAGGACGACCAGGGTCAGCGGCAGCGACAGCCAGGCCATGACGCCGAGCGAGATGAAGAAGAGCAGGAAGTTCCCGATCGTCATCGGGAGCATGAAGAGCAGACCCTGGATGAGCTGGAGGTCGCTGGTGGCGCGGCCGACGACCTGGCCGGTGGACAGCTCGTCCTGGCGTCGGCCGTCGAGCCGGGTGATCGTCCCGTACATCTCGGTACGGAGATCGTGCTGGACGTCGAGGGCGAGGCGGCCGCCGTAGTAGCGGCGTATGTACGTGAGGACGTAGACGACGACCGCGGCGGCTATCAGCAGGCCGGTCCAGACGGCCAGTGACCGGCTGTGATCGCCGATGACGTCATCGATGACGACCTTGGTGATCAGCGGAACGAAGGCCATCACGGCCATACCGGCGAGGGACGAGCCGAGCGCGAGCACGACATTGCGCCGGTACCGCCACGCGTATCCGGCAAGCCGTCGTGCCCACGTCTGTTTTCCCGCCGCCGCCACTGGTGCCTCCCGGCTCCGGATTTCGGTCCTGATCTACCGGAAGGCACCAACGCGGGCGCGGGCGGATTTCATCCCGCCGCAACAAAGTACGGTCCGAGGTCCTAGGACCTCATGACCTCATGGCCTCACGGGCCTCAGTACGCCGGGCCGCGCTCCGGCACCGGGACCGTGGCCTCCTGCGGGGCGGCGGGCGGCGTGATCACGGAGTTCAGCGGCGCCGTCGGGTTGAGGTGCTTGTGCACGGCGCGGGCGACGGCCTGGATGGTGTTCACGCCGTCGGTCATCGTCTTGTTGTCGTGCGTCAGGACGGTGATCGTGTAGTTCTTCGAGGTCCCGGTGAAGGCGCCGATGCTGTGCACCCGCCAGCCGTGGGTGGCCCGGGACAGCCAGCCGTTCTTGACGTGCACCTTCACGGTGGTGGGCGCGCCGGCGGGGGTGCCCCAGCGCTGCGACGAGACGACGGTGTTCATCAGCTGCAGGATGTAGCTCCGCGAGGCGTCCGTCAGCAGCCCGTTCTTCACCGTGATGCGCGCCAGCAGCTTCTGCTGGTCGTACGCGGTGATCTGGGTGAGCCCCCAGTAGCCGCCGGAACCGGGGACGGTCTTGGTCATGCCCGCGGCCCGGAGGAAGGCCTGGATCTTGGTCATGCCGAGCTGACGCCACAGCGCGCTGGTCGCCGCGTTGTCCGACTGGGTGATCATGGCCTTGGCGCGGGACTTCTCGGTGGCCGTCAGGGAGCGGCCGGTCTTCTGCGCGTCGAACAGGAGGGCGGCGAGCACGGTCACCTTGACCACACTGGCCGAGTCGAACCGCTGCTCAGGCCGCAGCGAACAACTCGTCCCGCCGATCCGGTCGTTGACGAGGATGGCCGTCGTCGAGGCGCGGCCCGCGAGGGCGGCGTTGATGTCCTTGGCGAGCGCGGCGGCGACACCCGGCTTGAGCGAGGTGCAGGTCGCGGCGGTGGTCGCGGCGGTGGCGGGCGCCGCCGACAGGGCGGTCGGCGCGAGCACACCCACGGCGAGGGCCACACCGAGAGCGCCGCGTCCGCGGCGGCGGGATACGCGGTGGGAATGGGAGTGGTGAGTCACGCATCGGAAGACTCACCGGATGATGAAAAGTTGTACGGAAAATCGTACGGGCGTGGGCACGGTCGTGTGACGGTGCCCACGCCCGCGGACGGCAGGCCGGGAGGCCCGGCTCGGAGGCGTGACTCAGCGGTGCACCTCAGGGACGCACCCAGCGGCACGCCTCAGGGACACGCCTCAGAGATGCGTCGGCGCGAACATCCTCAGCAGCGCGGGCAGGACGACGACCGAAGGACCGGGCTCGTGGAGGGCCTTGGCCAGATCCTCGCTCAGCGACTCGACGGACGTACGGACGGCGGGCACCCCGAAGGACTCGGCGAGCGCGACGAAGTCCGGGCGGGACAGCTCGGTCGCCGTCGCCTCCCCGAAGGCGTCCGTCATGTACTCGCGCAGGATGCCGTAGCCGCCGTCGTCGACGATCAGCCAGGTCACCGGCAGGTTGTACTGCTTCGCCGTCGCCAGCTCCGCGATCGAGTACATCGCGCCGCCGTCGCCGGAGACCGCGAGCACCGGCTTCGTACGGTCCGCCGCGGCGGCGCCCAGCGCGGCGGGGAAGCCGTAGCCGAGGCCGCCGGCGCCCTGTGCGGAGTGCATCGTGTTCGGCCGCCTGGCGTCGAAGGCGGACCAGGCCCAGTAGGCGAGGATCGTCATGTCCCAGAAGCTCGGCGCGCTGTCCGGCAGGGCCTCGCGGACCGCCGCCAGCACCTCCTGCTCCAGGGTGAGGTCCTGGCCGTCGATCCGCTCCCGTACCTTCGCCAGCAGCGCCCGGACCCGCTCGGCGGCCGACGGGTCGCGCCTCTCCTCTACCGTCTCCAGCAGCGCGGAAAGGGCCGTACGGGCATCGGCGTGGATGCCGAGCCCGGCGTGGTTGGACTCCAGCTTGCCGAGGTCCGCCTCGATCTGGACGACCCGGCCTCGCGGCGCGAACGTGTGGTAGTTCGAGGAGAGTTCACCGAGTCCGGAGCCGACGACCAGCAGGACGTCGGCGTCCTCCAGGAAGTCGGTGGTGTGCCGGTCCTCCAGCCACGACTGCATCGACAGCGGGTGCTCCCACGGGAAGGCACCCTTGCCGCCGAAGGTCGTGACGACCGGGATGTCCAGCTTCTCGGCCAGCGCCAGCAGCTTGCCGGACGCGTCGGAGCGGACGACTCCGCCACCCGCGATGATCGCCGGGCGCTCGGCGTTCTGCAGCAGATGCGCGGCGACGGCGGTCAGTTCGGGGCGCGGGACCAGGTCGTGCGGGGTGGCGTCCATGGCCGTGACGACCGGCAGGCCGGTCTCGGCCAGCAGCACGTCCTGCGGGATCTCCACCCAGACCGGCCCGTGCGGGGCGGTCAGCGCGGACTCCCAGGCGGCGGCGATCGCCGAGGGGATCTGCGAGGCGTGCCGGACGGTGTGCACGGATTTGACGATGTCGCGGAACGACGCCTTCTGGTCACGCAGTTCGTGCAGATAGCCGTGCCGGCCGCCACCGAGCCCGGCGGTCGGCACCTGGCTGGAGATCGCCAGCACGGGCGCGCTGGCCGCGGCGGCCTCCTGCAGGGCGGCGAGCGAGGTCAGCGCGCCGGGTCCGGTGGAGAGCAGCAGCGGGGCGGCTTCCCCGGTGATACGGCCGTACGCGTCCGCCGCGAAGCCCGCGTTGTTCTCGACGCGCAGGCCGACGTACGCGAGGTCGGAGCGGCGCAGCGCGTCGAACATGCCGAGCGCGTGCTGGCCGGGCAGTCCGAAGACGGTGGTCGCACCGAGGCCCTGCAGCGTCTCGACGACGAGGTCACCGCCGTTACGCCCGGCGGGCGGGTTGAGGGCGGCCCGCGTCTGCTGCTCCGTGGGCCGCAGTACGAGGTCGTGGTCGTGGGTCACTTGTCCGTCCTCGACGCCGCGATCTGGCGGGACATGATCGTGGTCAGCTCGTACGCGGTGTGCGACGCCGCGACCGACGTGATCTCGGCGTGGTCGTAGGCCGGGGCGACCTCGACGACGTCGGCGGAGACCAGGTTGCAGGAGGCGAGCCCGCGCAGGATCTCCAGCAGCTCGCGCGAGGTGATGCCGCCCGCCTCGGGTGTGCCGGTGCCGGGCGCGTGCGCCGGGTCGAGCACGTCGATGTCGATGGAGATGTACAGCGGGCGGTCACCGATGCGCTGGCGCAGCTGGTCGGCGACCTCGTCGGCGCCGCGTCGGTAGACGTCGGCCGAGGTGACGATGCCGAAGCCCATCTTCTCGTCGTCGGTGAGGTCCTGCTTGCCGTACAGCGGCCCGCGCGTACCGACGTGGGAGAGCGCCTCGGTGTCGAGGATGCCCTCCTCGACGGCCCGGCGGAACGGCGTGCCGTGCGTGTACTCGGCACCGAAGTACGTGTCCCAGGTGTCCAGGTGCGCGTCGAAGTGCAGCAGCGCCACCGGGCCGTGCTTCTTGGCGACCGACCGCAGCAGCGGCAGCGCGATCGTGTGGTCGCCGCCCAGCGTCATCATGCGGGCGCCGGTGCCGAGCAGATCGTCGGCCGCGGCCTCGATCGTCTCGACGGCCTCGTTGATGTTGAACGGGTTGGCGGCGATGTCACCGGCGTCCGCGACCTGGGCGAGCGCGAAGGGCGAGGCGTCCTGGGCCGGGTTGTACGGCCGCAGGAGCCTCGACGCCTCACGGATGGCGTTGCCGCCGAAGCGCGCGCCGGGACGGTACGAGACCCCGGCGTCGAAGGGCACGCCGACGACGGCGACATCGGTGCTGCCGACCTCGTCGAGCCGGGGCAGCCGGGCGAACGTCGCGGGTCCGGCGTACCGCGGGATGCGGGACGAGTCGATGGGGCCGCGAGGCGTCTCGTTGCTGCTCATGCCTATGCCTACTTCCTACGCTTTTCCTACGATTCGCAGTCGTATGACTGTATCGGGCTTCAGTGGGTGGCCGGGACCGATTCCGCGGCCGGTTCCTGGGCGCCCTCGGGGCCGCGGCCCGCGAGGCGCTCGCGCCAGTTGGCCAGGATCGCCTCGTCGGTGGGCGGGGTGGCCAGCGAGACGACGACGTACGTGACGAGCGAGGCCAGCAGACCGTACTTGATCGGCTCGGTGGCGAGGATGCCGTACGCGGCCATCAGACCCACCACGGCCAGTCCGCCGACGGCGACCGAGGCGAGCGCGCCGTGCACCGTGCCGCGCCGCCACAGCAGTCCGCCGAGGATCGGGACCAGCAGTCCGCCGACGAGCAGGTTGTACGCGACGGTCAGCGCCTCGATCACGTTGTTGAGCGCGATCGCGATCAGGATCACCCCGACACCCATCACCAGGATGAACGCCCGGTTGCCCTTCACCTCGTCGTGGTCGACGTCGTCGCCGCTCGTGCGGGAGGCACCTCGCAGCCGCTGCCAGATGTCGTTGTTGGCGACGGTGGCGCAGGCGATCAGCGCGCCGGAGGAGGTCGACATCACCGCGGCGAGCGCGGCGGCCAGGACCAGACCCCGCACACCCATGGGGAGCTCGGCCTTGACGATGGTGGCGAAGGCGTCGTCCGCACTGGCGAGGTTCGGGAAGAGGACCTTCGCCGCCGTACCGATGACGGCACCGGCGAGGGCGTAGACGAGACAGTACGTACCGGCGACCGTGCCGCCCCAGCGGGCGACCTTGTCGTTGCGGGCGGTGAAGACCCGCTGCCAGATGTCCTGGCCGATCAGCATGCCGAAGGTGTAGATCAGCACGTACGTGAAGATCGTCTCGCCGCCGATGCCGAGCGGGGCGAAGTAGTCGGCCGGCAGCTGGGCCTTCATCTCGGCGAAGCCGCCCGCCTTGATCACGGCGATGGGCAGCAGCAGGATCAGCACACCGATCGTCTTGACGACGAACTGCACCATGTCGGTGAGGGTGATCGACCACATGCCGCCGAGCGTCGAGTACGCGACGACGATCGAGCCGCCGAGGATGATCGCGAGCGTCCGGTTCATGTCGAAGAGGACGTCGAAGATCGTGGCGTACGCGATGGTCGAGGTGACCGCGAGCATCAGGGTGTAGGCCCACATCACGATGCCGGTGATCAGGCCGGCCCGGCCGCCGTAACGCAGGTCGAGCATGTCGGAGACGGTGTAGACCTTCAGCCGGGCGATGCGCGCGGAGAAGAAGACCGAGAGCGCGAGGAGCCCGAGGCCGATGGTGAAGACCATCCAGGCGCCGGAGAGTCCGTGCTTGTAGCCGAGGCCGACGCCACCGATGGTGGACGCGCCGCCGAGGACAATGGCCGCCATCGTGCCGGAGTACATGAAGGGCCCGAGCCTGCGGCCCGCCACGAGGAACTCGCTCTTGGACTTGGCGCGGCGCATGCCCCACCAGCCCATGGCCAGCATGCCGGCCAGATAGACGGCGATCACTGCGTAGTCGACGGCCATGGGGGCCTCCTTCGCTCACTCTCGGTGGCGTGTCGTGCGGGGATGTGAGGGGACGCAGCAGCTCTTGTGCGGGGACATACGCCCGTACCCGCGGCCGCTGGATGGGACGACCATAGGTGGCCGAAAAGCGACGAAGAAGTGTACGTTTCCTCCATCCTGGAAGACGCGACGGGATGGATCGTCCACCATGCCGGACCCCACCGCCTCCACCACCCCCGCCGGGCGCACCGGGCCCACCGGGCCCACCGGACCGCCCGCTCAGCCGATCCGGCTGGCCGCGCTGCTGGCCCGTGAGGACCTCGGCCTGCGCCGTGTGGCGGGTCCTGAGGACGTCGACATCCAGTGGGTGCACACCTCGGAGATGGCCGACCCGTACCCGTATCTGCTCGGCGGTGAGCTGCTGCTCACGGCGGGCGTGCAGCTGACCGATCCGGACATGGACCGGTACGCCGCCCGGGTGGCCGAGGCGGGCGGCGCGGCGATCGGCTTCGGCGTGGCTCCGGTGTACGACACCGTCCCGGCCGCGCTCGTGGCGGCCTGCGAACGCCACCACCTCCCGCTGCTCGAAGTGCCGCCGCAGACCCCGTTCACGGCGATCGCCCGCGCGGTCTGGCGCCTCATGGCCCAGGCCCGCCTCCAGGAGCTGCGCCGCGTGACCGAGGCCCAGCAGGGCCTGGCGTCCGCGGCGGCCCGCCCCGACCCGGTCCCGGCGGTGATGCAACAGCTGGCGTCCCGGCTGGGCGGCTGGACGGTCCTGCTGGCCCCGGACGGCTCGGCCCTCCACATGGCGGGACGTACGCCGTCACGCGAGGTGCGGGTGGCGCTGGCGCGGCTGGCGACGGTGGTACGGCCGACGGCGGTGGAGGAGGAATCCGACACGGCGGGCGGGCGAGGGGAGGGGGCGGCGGGCACGGCAGGCACCGCGGGCTCGCGGGGGGCGGGGGGCACGGCGGGGACAGCCGGAGGCACGGGGACGGGCAGAAGCGCGGGGCCCGCCGGAAGCACAGGCACAGCCACAGGGACCGCCGGAAGCGCCGCGCGGCGACCGCCCGCCACCGCCAGTGACAGCGCCGCCGGGCTGGGCCTCACCGCGTACGCGCTCGGCGGCGGCGAGGGCCTGGTCCTCGGGATCGCCGCCGAGGGGCGGGAGCCCGGGGACCACACGATCGCGGGCGTCGCGGTCGTCCTGCTGTCGCTGCTCACGGCCCCGCACCAGGGCGCCGACGCCACCGGCCGCTCCGCAGCCCTCGTACGCCTCCTCCTGGGCGGGGACCCCGCCGACGTCGCCCCGGCGCTCGGCCCTGGCCCCTGGACCGTGGTGCACGCCACCCGTCCCGGACTGCCCGACCGCATCGCGGCCTCATCACTGGGCGCGGCCCTGGGCAGCGAACTCGTGGACACGGACGGGGCGACCGTACGCGTCCTGCTCTCCGGCGACCGGCGCGTCGAGCCCCAGCCCGGCTGGACCCTCGGCGTGAGCGCCCCCGCCGCCCCGGACGCCCTGACCGCCGCCGACACCGCCGCCGCCCGCGCCCTGCGCCGCGCGGAGGCCACCCGCGAGCCCCTCGCCCGCCAGCGCGACGCGGGCCGACTCACCGAGCTGATCCCCCCGACCGACGCCGCCACCCACGCCCGCGCCCTCCTCGGCCCCGTCGCCGACTCCCCCGCGCTCACCGAGACCCTGCGCGTCTGGCTCTCGCTGCACGGCAGCTGGGACCGCACGGCCGTGGCCCTGGGCGTCCACCGCAACACCGTCCGCCAGCGGATCGCGCGCTGCGCGACGCTGCTGGGGGTGGACCTGGACGACGCGGACGTACGGATGGAGCTGTGGTTCGCGCTGCGCTACAGCTGACCCTCAGAACCCCATCGGGTCGGGGTGCGGGGTGAGGCTCCGGTCGTCCGACCACACCAGGCGCGCTTCGAGGTCGTCACCGAGGAGTTCGGCCAGGCGGTCGGCGGCCCAGCCGTTCCAGAACACGGCTCCCGGCCATTCCGGGATGCGAAAAGCGGGCAGGTCGTAGGGCAGAGCGTCCTGCTGGAAGACCACCTGCTTGATGTGCCCCGTCGCTTTCCTCGGCTTCGAGGACCGCCGCGCGTCGAGGCAGTCCACGACCGCCTCGACCGCGTAGAGAAGGAACTCACCGGCGTCCGCGTCGTCGGTCCGGACGGGGACGAACCTGCCGGCCGCCGTCAGGTCGTCGTGGAGAGCGTCCACGAGCCGACGGCTGAGCACTGGGGCACTGGGGTACCCAGCGGGGAACTCGGTCACGCGCAGTACTGGATTTCCGATCCACTCCGCCGTGATCTCCTCGGGGCAGTCCTCGGAACGACCGCTGCGCTGCCAGCGATTGACCTTGGTCAGCGAGAGGTCGACCAGATAGAGCGTACGGAACTCCCTGAGAGCGGAAAGCAGTCGGTACACCCGACGGGGACTTGCACTTGTGTCAGCCATCGTTACGCCGTCCAGACAGCATTGGGACCTGGTTTGCCGGTTTTGAGCTCGTCTTCGACCGCTCGGCCGATGGCGCGCAACTCACTGCGGAGCTCGCTTCGGGTCCCTCTCGCACCCCTACCGCTGTCTGTCATGTCCCTCACCAGATCCTGCAGGTGATTGTCGAGCCGGAGGAGAAACACGCCACGGTGAGTGTGGTTGCGGGGCGTCGAATGATTCAGACGCGCCCGCGTCACCGTGCTTCCCCGGTTCCGTGGAAAGCCCACGACTCCCGGGCCCGAAGGCTGTCGCCACGCACCAAGTCCCTTGCTCCACAGCCGTGTTGGAATACCCACATGGCTTCTCCCGCTGACGGAACCACGACCCGGGACCCGGACGAGCCCGCACGCCACCTCCGCGCCGAGATCGAGCGGCTACGAGACGAGGCGACGCGCCACAAGACACTCGCCCACCGCCGGGCCGAGTTCTGGGCCAAGGCCCACGTCGCTCTCGGCTTCCCCGCCGCCCTGCTCGCCGGGACCTCAGGAGCGGCCGGCCTGGCCACGGCGGACGCGCGCATCCCCGCGGCGCTGCTCGCCCTGGCCTCCGCCGGGTTCGCGGCGGGGGCGGGCTTCCTCCGGAGCGACACCAGATGCAGGGCCAACAAACGCGCGCGGCACGCATGGGCCGCGGTCGAGGGCAGAGCCACGGTGGCGCTGGCACGCGAGCGTGTCACCCCCGAGGACCTCGGCGAGCTGATGACACACCGCCAGGCGGCACTGGCCTCCTACGACAGCGAGGACTCACCACCGGGCCCGCAGCCACTCGGCCCGGGATGAGCACGCCTGGCCGACGGCAGCCCGCCGCGCCACCCGTTCGCGTACACCGCCCCGTTCGGCGCGATCGACCGCGCCGCCCGCCCGCCGAGCGGGAGGCCGCCGTCGCTCAGCCCGCCGCCAGCGCCTCCTCGGCGGCCTCCAGTTCCTCCTCCGGGTCCACCATCCGGGACAGCACGTCCAGGTCATCCCGGCTGTAGCGCACCCGCACGTCGTCCCACCAGTTCTCGGCGGCCACGCGCAGCAGCTCCACGGCCTCCGCATGGCGTCCGAGCCGGTTCAGAACGAGGCCGTAGTAGCCCGCCGTCTCGGTTCCGAACGCCTCCTCGCGGCCGTCTTCCCATGCCTTGCGGAGGTACGGCTCAGCCTCCTCGTACCCGCCGCGCTGGGCGATCGCCTTGCCCGCGAACATCGCGTGCAGCGCGCTGCCGTCGGCGGCCGCGCGGATGTACCACCGTTCGGCCTCCTGGTAGTCCTTGTGGTAGTCGGAGAGCCAGCCCATGTCGCTGCAGGCGTCGTGGTCCCCGGCCTCCGCGGCGATCCGCTTCCAGTGGTCGCGCCGCACGGGCTCGCCCAGGTCGCGGTAGAGCCACCCGAGATCGGCCGCTGCCGCCGCGTCGCCGGCGAGCGCCGCGGGTTCGTGCCGGGGGACCATCCAGCGCGCCGCCGCCCCACCCCACTCGTAGAGCATCTTCCCGTACGCGTACGACGCCTGGAGGTCCCCCGCTTCTGCCCGCTCCCGCAGTTCCGGCAGCCGGCGCAGGTCCTGCTCGTGCGGCACCTCGTCCTCCTCGCGGAGCCGGGCGATCTTGGCGAGGCGTTCGGCGACGGACTCGTCGTCGGGGTCGAGCTCGCTCAGCAAGGCCTCCGCCTCGTCGAGCCGGCGCTGCCGCCTGTACAGGTCGGAGAGCAGCTTCCGCCCGGCCCGGTGCCCGGCGTCGACCGCGAGGGTGTACCAACGCTCGGCCTCGGCGAGTTCGCCGCGCTCCTCGTTGAACAGGCCCAGCAGGTAGGCAGCGCCGTTGTACCCCGTGGCGTGGGCGCGCAGGAGGAGTTCGCGGACCTCGGCCCAGCGGTCGTCGGCGTGCCACCGCTCGAGGAAGAGCGCGTGCTCGACGAGGGCCGACGGACTGAGCTGTCCGGCCCTGCGGAAGTACTCCCCGGCCTCGGCGGTCAGCCCGGGATAGTCCTTGAACTCCCGGTCCATCTCCCGCAGCGGCTCCAGCGCCTCCCACGCGGCCTCGCCGTCCTCGGCCGCCTCCGCCGCTTCGAGGTCCTCGGCGACCTGATCGAAGTCCTTGCGTATGCGCTCGAAGAGCTGCACCCACTCGAAGACCGCGATGTCCCCGATGTCCACGCCCTTCATCAGGAACTTCGCCGCCTCGGCCGGCTTCCCCTCGGCCGCGAGGAGCTTGCCCAGCTCGATCTTGCAGTCGAGCCGACCGCCCATGTCCCAGCCCTCCTGGAACCATCTTGGGGCCTCGGGGTCGCCGTTCTCCTGGAGCAGTACGGCCAGACCGTACGCGCAGCCGGAGTGGCGCTCGGCGGCGAGGCGGTAGAGCCGCTCGGCCTCGGCGCGGTCACCGCGGATCTTGCGGTAGCGGGCGAGCGTGTACGCGGAGAAGGCATCGCCCGCCTCGACCGCCCGCTCCCAGTACGGGATTCCCTCGTCGACCCGGCGGCCGAGCACGAAGAAGTCGGTGTGCCGGCGGGCGGTCTCCTCGTCACCCGCGAGGGCGGCGGCAACGAGGGCCTCACCACAGGCCTCGATGGTCTGCTGCTCGTTCTGTTGTGCCATGCGCGAGATCGTTTCATCTTGCCGGAACTCGGCCAACCGCAGGCCGCCTTTGGAACGGAGTTCACGGGCCGCGCGTCACGGCGAGCACCACGCCCGGCGCCACGCGGGTCGAGAATCAGGGTCAGCACCCTGCACGGGTCTCGGCGGTTCAGGCCGGATGAGCTCGTTCCCAGGCCTGGACGATCTCAATGCCGAGCCGTGCGCTGTCCGCGTGTGCCTTCCGGCTCACGCCGTGCGCCAGCGCTGGACCGTGTCACCGTCCATGGTCAGCCATGTGCCGTCGCCCAGCGCCAGCGGATCGAAGCTGCTTGCTCCCGGGTAGTCCAGTTCGGCGACCGGCTGGAGCGTGCGGCCGTTGAGGATCAGGTGCCGGTTGTCCTCGGAGTCCTGGTCCTCGGCGATGGCGGCCAGGACGCGGTCCGTGTCCAGAAATCCCGGGCTGTAGCCGACGAAGCGCAGGTCTTCGGGCAGGACGTCCGCGGCGTCAACGCTGACATCGGGCTGCCCGGCCTCGTACCGGCTCAGCCACTCTCCCCCCACGTCCAGCTTGAGGAACGCGCCGTTCACACTCAGACCGGCGAACGGTTCGTCCTCCAGGCCCACCGGCTCCGCCCAGAGCGCGTCGTCCTTCAGCGTGACCAGGAGGGAGTGGAACGTATCGCCCATTGCCGCGTTCAGGAAAATCTGCGTCGGGTCGGTGAGGGACTGCTGGAAGGAGTAGCCGGCGGACGCGGACGGCAGCACGGTCTCGGCCATGCGCCCGCCGTCGGCCAGGTCGAGAGCGACGCACAGGTCGCCGGGGTAGGAACCGTCCTCCTCCGTCGGACCTGCCATCGTGACGAGAAGCCGGCGCCCCGACGGATCGGCGACACAGGCGCCCGAGGCGATGTGCTGGTCGAACCAGGGCTCGTGCTCGTGTGCCCAGCGCACCCGGCCGTTCGCCTCGTACACGGTGACGATGCCGCTGCCGCTCACGGCGAGACCGCCGTCCGGCAACGGGGAGGCGAAACCGTGACTCGGCCCGGGCTGCGGGGAGGACCAGCGGCGCTGCCACGCGAAGACGCGGGAGGGATCTTCATCGATACGTCCGACCGTGATCTCGCCCTTGTCCCGCGCCACCAGCCAGTTCGCGCGGTCGCGCGCCTGCCAGGCGTCGTGATGCCCGCGCCATTCACCGAATCCGGGGAGTGTTTCCTGAGCCAGGAGCTCGGCGGCGAGGTGTGTGTATTCCATGTGCCTTGTTTACCTTGTTCACTTTACGGAGTGTCGTGCGGGCCAGTAGAACTGCTTCTGTTGCGTCCCCTGGGTGTGTGGATGCACCAGTCCGTGCGAGGCCCCGGAGGTACCGAGGATGATCGGGTAGCAGAACTTCTTACAGACGACGTTCGAGGCTGCTCCGTGTGTGGGCAGCCAGGTGGGTGTTTTCTTCCCCTCGTTCATTCTGTGGAGGAATTGCAGGATGTTCTGCTCTGCGTGACCTCCCTTGTCGCCCTTGGGAACCTTCATGTACTGGTCATTGGGCAGTGGCACGAGCCCGAGCTGCTTCGCCAGTAGCACCTGAGCCTTGTCGAGCTTGCTCTTACTCGTCCCCGCGACGAAGGTGACCGGCCCGTTGGGTGTCTGCGCGTGGATGATGGCGACGGTCTGCTTCTCGCGGGCCTGGGGGTTGGTTTTGAGGTTGTTGATCTGCACCGCCATGTCCTCCATGCTCTGCATGCACGGCGCAAGCCCCATGGGGTCGGACATGGTCGCCGGATTACCCACGTACCCGGCCGGGTTGGGCGCCGGGTCCAGCCCCAGCGGATCGGGGGTGAGGTAGCGGCCCGGCTCTGGGTCGTAGTGGCGGAAGTGGTTGTAGTGGAGCCCGGTCTCGGGGTCGGCGTACTGGCCGGGGAAGCGCAGCGGTGTGTACGCGGACGCGTCACGGTTCCAGGTGGTGGTGCCCCACTGGGTGGCACGGCTGTGCCAGGCGATGTAGCCCGACTCGTCGACCAGTTCGGTCGGCGTGCCGATCAGGTCGGTGACGATGGCGAAGAAGCGCGCGTCGACGTCCTGCTGGTCGCCGCTGTCATCTCCGTCGCCGCTTGCGTCGCCGTCGCCCGGGCGCCCGCGCGTCTCGGCCTGGGCCAGCGGCCGGTATCCGTCGTATTCCCACGTCAGCGTGGTGCGGGTGGCGCTGTCCGTCTGTTCGGCGAGCTGGCCGCCATCCCAGCTGAAGAGGGTCTCCTCGACGATCCGGCCGTCGGCGTCGTACCTGCGCTTGGCCGTACGCCGGGCGAAGGCGTCGTACGCGTACGTCCACAGCACACCGTCCGGCGTGGTGCAGGAGACCAGCCGGTCCTCCGCGTCCCATTCGTATCGCCAGATGTCGGGCTTGCGGGACAGCCTCTTCTTTCGGCGCTCTATGACGCGGCCGGCCGCGTCATAGGTGTAGTGCAGTGCCCCGGCGGAGCGCAGAAGCGTGCCGTCGTAGGTGCGTGGCCCCCTCGACTCGGGGTGCGGGGCCCCGTCAGGCCAGTTCGCCTCGGTCTGGTTGCCCTCGTTGTCGTAGAGGTACTTTTCGCTCCAGCCGTTCGCATCCACGCCCAGCGGCCTGCCGTCAGCGTCCAGCCGGAAGCGACGGGACCGCCCCGTCACCCGGTCGGTGACTGTCTGGAGGTAGTGGTCGGCCCGGTAGCTGTACGCGCGGGAGCGCAGCGTTCTGCCCTGGGCGGTGAGTGACTGCTCGCTGACGCGTCCTTGGACATCCCAGGCGGTGGTGAGGGTGAGGGGGCGCTCAGGCAGTCCGAAGGAGCGGGTCAGCTCCTGTCCGAGACCGTCGTGGGTGAAGACCAGAGGGTGTCCGGCAAGGTCCATACGGGTGCGGTTGCCGGCCGCGTCGTAGATCTCCGAGGTGCGCACTCCGCTGGGGGTGACTCGGCTGGTGCAGCGCCCGACGGCGTCGTAGGTGAAACGGGTGGTGCGGCCATCGACGGTCTCGGCGGTGAGGCGGCCGAGCGGGTCCCATTCCATTGCCAGGGTGGAGTGGGGCGAGCGGGCGCTGGTGAGCCTGCCCGCCCGGTCGTAGGTGAAGGAGGTGACAGTTCCGTCCACGTCCTTCGCGAGGATGCGGCCCATGTCATCCATGTGATGGGTGACCGTCTGGCCGAGAGGATTGGTCCTGGCCAGGAGCCGGCCGGCGACGTCATGGGTGTAGGCGAGCGTCCTGCCGTCGAAGTCGGTCTCGCGGATGACCCGGCCGGCCCTGTCATGCTCGTACCGCCATGTCTGTCCAGCGGAGTTGCGGACCTCCGTCAGGCGTCGTTCGGTGTCATAGCCGAATTCGTAGCGTGAGCCACCGGGTTCGGTGCGGGCCGTGAGCAGGTCGAAGTGGGTGTACTCGTAGCGGGTTACACCGCCGTTGGCGTCGGTCTGGGTCAGGCAGTTGCCCTCGCCGTCGTAGGCCCAGGTCTGTTCGGTGCCGTCCGGTTCGACGCGCCGCAGCAGCTGTCCTTCGACGTTCCATTCCATTGTCGTGACAGCGCCCAGCGGGTCGGTCATGCTGGTCGGCCGGCCGAACGCGTCACGGGTGAAGGTATAGGTGTTACCCAAGGCGTCAGTGCTGGTCATGGGCAGCCCGGCTGCGTCGGGGCGGAACGTCTCGGTGGCACCAGTGGCATCGGTGACGGCCACGATGCCGCCGTGGGGATCGTGGTCGTAACGGGTGGTCGTGCCGTCCGGGGCGATGAGCGCGGTGTTGTTCCCGGCGTCGTCGTACTCGCGCTGCCATACGGCGCCGTCCGGGCCGGTCACGACGGTGGGCATGCCGAGCTCGTCGTACTCGGCGGTGCTGACGGTGCCGTCGGGCTCCCGGACCGCCATGAGGTTGCCGTGGTCGTCCCAGGTCCACGTCGTGGTTCTGCCCTGGGCGTCCGTGCTGCTCAGGATGCGGTCGTAGCGGTCCCAGCTCTGGGTGACCGTGGCGCCGAGCGGGTCTGTCTCCGCGACCACCTGGAGAAGTTCGTTCAGGTGGAAGACAGCGGTGGCGCCGGTGGAGTCGGTGAAGCGCGTGATGCGCGCCTCGGTGTCGTAGTCGAAGGACGAGGAGAGGAAGCCGTCCGGGCCGACGGTGCGGATGACGCGGCCGGCGGTGTCGTACATGTACTGGTAGGTGGAGTCGTTGCGGTCAGTCCAGGACGTGATCCGAGAGTCCTGGTCGTACGTGAACCGCAGCGGCAGGTCCGAGGAGTTGGTGACGGCTTCCAGGTTGGCATCGCTGTCGTAGCCGAAGGACGCGATCCGTATAGGGCCGTCCGGGGTGTGCAGCGCCAGGGCGGTAACGCGGTCGAGGTCCGGGTCCGAGGACACCAGGACGCGGTAGCCGCTTTCGTGCATCACGGTGGTGGGCAGGCCGTCCGTGGTGCGGCCGATGTGGAGGGCGTTGCCGTTGCGGTCCTCGATCTCGCACAGCCAGTACAGGCCGCCCGCCTGGTACGGGTTGCCGGTGAAGCGCCGGGTCAGGCCGCCCGTGTGCGGGTCGGTCACGGCGTACGTGATGGCACCCAGTGCGCTGGTGCCGACGTAGGTGAGCGGCAGGCGGTCGCCTTCGAGGGGCCAGATCTGCTCGCCCGTCTCGCGGGGGAGGTTCGGGTAGAAGAGGATCGAGCCGTCCTCGCGGGCCCACATCGCGCCGCCGCCGGCCGGCTCCAGGCGCTCGTCGAGGGTGGAGGCCCAACTGGGTCCGAAGCAGTGGCCGTAGCGGTAGCCGGATATGTGCGTACGCCGCAATACCAGCGGCAGCACCGCGGCCAGCTCCAGATCCGTCTGCGGCAGCACCATCTCGCCGCTGGCCACGTCGACCGGGTCGGTCTTGCAGCGGCGCTTGGACAGCGAAATGCCCTTCTCGCGGGGACTGTTCTGTACTTCCCGCAGCGAGTCGGGGCGTTGGCCCCGCCGGTCTCCGTCCCTTCCGCGCCGTCGTCCGTCACCACTGCCAGGCCGCCCGTCGCCCTCCTTGGCGTCCGTTTTCTCCCCCTTGGTGATCTTGTTGAGGCGGTCGCGGACGTCCTGGTCGGTGTCCCGGTGGGTTTTCGAGCCCGCCTTCATGGACTTGGGCAGGTCGGTGCCGGTGTGCTTGCTGAGGTCCTTGTGGCCCTTGGTGAGCTTTTCGATGACGCCCTCGAGGGTGGTGTCGAGGACGGCGGTGAGGGAGTCCTTGCCCTTGGCGCGGCCGTGGGCGGTCTTGGCCTTGCCGATCTTGCCGGCGGTCTTGCCCTCCATGGCGATCTGTACGTCGCTCAGCTTGCCGCCGGCCGTGCCGTGCGCGTCGTGGTCGATCACCGGTCCGCCACCGGGGCCGCCGCCGCCCGGCCCGCCGGCGGAGTTGATCTGGAGGCCCTCCTTGCCCGCCTGCACGGTCTGGCCGGCGTCGTAGCCGTCCTGCACGCCGACCACGTTGAGGGCGACCTGGATGGCGAGGTCGGCCGCGATGTTCTCCAGCGCGGCGACGGCCGGTTCGGCGAGGATGGCGACGATCTCGGCGACCGCGAGGTCGGCCATCTCCTTCAGGACCTGTTTGAACGCGGCACGGGTGGCCAGGATCTTCGCCCCCGCCAGCAGCGTCGAAAGACCCGCCGTGACTGGCGCCAGCGCGAGGGTGATGCCCACCGTGGCGGCCAGGTCGGCGAGTTCGCCGACGGCCATGATCTTGCGGGCCACGATGAGGTCGGCCACCCGGTCCAGCGCCCCGG
Source organism: Streptomyces sp. NPDC000410 (assembly GCF_040300305.1). Classification (NCBI taxonomy): domain Bacteria; kingdom Bacillati; phylum Actinomycetota; class Actinomycetes; order Kitasatosporales; family Streptomycetaceae; genus Streptomyces; species Streptomyces sp. NPDC000410. Next base: position 83,700 of record NZ_JBEPDM010000002.1, on the reverse strand, counting down.
CGATCGTGCGGGCCGCCTTGGCCACGTCCTTGTTCTTCTTCTGGACCTTCCCCCAGTGGTCGTCCAGGGCTGTCAGCGACTCGCTCTGCCCGGAGGAGAGCAACCGCTGGATGTGCCCGTGCGCAGAGTGCGCGTCGTCGTCCGCGTCGTCCGCGAACTCCCGCAACGCGTCCGCCATATCGCGGTACGCGTCCTCGTCGACGTTGGGCCACCCCACACCGACGACATCCAGCATCGTGTCGACGCCCTCGGGAATGGTGTACCCCACGACGCAACAGCCCCCGCCTCAACACGCAGTCAGATCACCTGATGATCACCCAGCATGTCATGAGACTGCCAACAGACCCTGGGCGGTTCCAAGGTGTCTGGAGACCGGCGCGGCAGGCTCAAGGCTCAACGTCAGGCAGCGGGCCGACCCAACAGGAGCCGGTGGACGCGGCGATCATGGCGCGCCGCGTCGAGGTGCTGGACGACCACCCCTCGACCCCTCTCGCGCCCCGGCTCCGGCCACCGCTCCCCCGGCGCACCCAGGCGCACCCCGGGCCAAGCCCCCAAGCGTGCCGCACCTCACTCTGGACACACTTGCGAACTGCCGGGTAACTTAATCTGAGCAAGCGCTTAGACAATCGCTTGAGCCGTCCAGCCCGTCATCTCCGAAGGAGGCGTCCGTGCGCCGTACCGTTTTCAACGAGGACCACGAGGCGTTCCGGGAGACCATCCGCGCCTTCATCGAGGCCGAGGTCGTCCCCGTCTACGACGAGTGGTTCGCCGCGGGTCAGGCGCCGCGCGACTTCTACTACAAGCTCGGTGAGCTGGGCATCTTCGGCATCAACGTCCCGGAGGAGTTCGGCGGCGCGGGCCTGGACACGCACAAGTTCGAGGCCGTGCTCTACGAGGAGACCTCCCGCGCGGGTGTCCAGTTCGGCGGCTCCGGTGTGCACGTGCTGCTCGCCCTCCCGTACATCAAGATGCTCGCCACCGACGAGCAGAAGAAGCGCTACCTGGAGAAGTTCGTCAGCGGCGAGGAGATGTGGGCGCTGGCGATGACCGAGCCGGGCACCGGCTCCGACGTCGCCGGCATGAAGACCACCGCCAAGCTCTCCGAGGACGGCACGCACTACGTCCTCAACGGCGCGAAGACCTTCATCACCGGCGGCGTGCACGCCGACCGTGTGATCGTCTGCGCCCGTACGTCCGCCCCGCGCGAGGACGACCGCCGCTTCGGCATCTCCCTGTTCGCCGTGGACACCAAGTCCGAGGGCTACTCCATCGGCCGCAAGCTGGACAAGCTCGGCCTGCGCACCTCCGACACCGCCGAGCTGGCGTTCGTCGACGTGAAGGTCCCGGTCGAGGACCTGCTCGGCGAGGAGAACAAGGGCTTCTACTACCTCGGCCAGAACCTGCCGTCCGAGCGCTGGGGCATCGCCTTCGGCGCGTACGCGCAGGCCAAGGCCGCCGTCCGGTTCGCCCAGCAGTACGTGCAGGAGCGCACCGTCTTCGGCAAGACGGTCGCCTCCTTCCAGAACACCAAGTTCGAGCTGGCCGCCTGCCAGGCCGAGGTGGACGCCGCCGAGGCCGTCGCCGACCGCGCCCTGGAGGCCCTCGACGCGGGCGAGCTGAGCCCCGCCGAGGCCGCGTCGGCGAAGCTGTTCTGCACCGAGGTCGCCCACCGCGTCATCGACCGCTGCCTCCAGCTGCACGGCGGCTACGGCTACATGAACGAGTACCCGATCGCCCGCCTGTACGCCGACAACCGCGTCAACCGGATCTACGGCGGCACCAGTGAGGTCATGAAGTCGATCATCGCCAAGGACATGGGCCTGTAGGTCGGTTGACCCGCCGAACGCATACTGTTCAAACATGAACGAGGCTCTGGACTCCCTGCTCGGTCTGCTCGACCTCGAGCGGATCGAGCAGGACATCTTCCGCGGCGAGAGCCGCTCGGCCCTCGTGCCGCGCGTCTTCGGCGGCCAGGTCGCCGCACAGGCCCTGGTCGCCGCGGGCCGCACCGTACCCGCGGACCGCACCGCCCACTCGCTCCACGCGTACTTCCTGCGCCCCGGTGACCCCGGCGCCCCGATCGTCTACACGGTCGACCGGATCCGCGACGGGCGCTCCTTCACCACGCGCCGGGTCGTCGCCGTCCAGCACGGGTATCCGATCTTCCACCTCTCCGCGTCCTTCCAGACGTACGAGGAGGGCCTGGAGCACCAGGCCGGGATGCCGTCCGCGCCGGACCCGGAGACGCTGCCGACCGCCGCCGAGATGCTGCCGCGCCATCTGCCGCCCGACGTCGCCGAGCGGCTCGTCCAGGCCCGCGCCGCGGTCGATCTGCGCTATGCCGAGGCACCGCCGTGGGGCACCGTCGGGCAGCCGCGCGAGCCGCGCTCCCAGGTGTGGTTCCGTACGAACGGCAAATTGGCCGACGACCCGCTGCTGCACGTCTGCCTCGCCACGTACGTCTCCGACATGACGCTGCTCGACTCGGTGCTGCTGGCCCACGGGCGGGGCGGCTGGGCGGTCGGTGACGTCGTCGGCGCGTCGCTGGACCACGCGATGTGGTTCCACCGGCCGTTCCGGGCGGACGAGTGGCTGCTGTACGACCAGGAGTCGCCCTCCGCGCACGGCGGGCGGGGGCTCGGGCAGGCCCGTATCTACACGCAGGACGGGCAGCTGGCGATCTCGGTGATCCAGGAGGGCGTGGTCCGCGTCCCGCGCGACTGACCTCGCGGCGCGCCGTCCGCCCCGAAGCCCCCCCGACCACCGCGCCCGACACCGCGCGACCGGCCCACACCACGACCGGCCCGCAGCGCGACCGGCACATATCGGACATACGCTCACCAGCATGGCGAGCGACCAGATCACCGGCGGCGGCCCGTCCGACGGGCCACCGGACGCACCCGTACCGCCCGAGGAGCGGATCGAGACCGGCGAAGTCCCCCGGAGCACCTTCACCGTCATCGTCGCGGGGCTGGCCAACCTCGGCATCGCCCTGGCGAAGGCGGTCGCCGGAGCCATCAGCGGTTCCAGCGCGATGCTCTCCGAGGCCGCCCACTCGGTCGCCGACACGGTCACCGAGGTGCTCCTGCTCACCGCCCTCAAGCGGAGCGAGAAGCCGCCCGACGACGAGCATCCGCTGGGCTACGGTCCCGAGCGGTACATCTGGGCGATGCTCGCCTCCGTCGCCACCTTCGTCGGCGGCGCGGTCTTCGCCGTGTACGACGGCATCCACACGCTCACCCACGGCGAACAGCTCGGCGACCCGCTCGTCTCGTACCTCGTGCTCGCCGTCGCCGCCCTGATGGAGGGCTACTCCCTGCGGACCGGCATCCGCCAGATCCGCGGCGAGGCGACACGCTTCGGGACGCCCGCGCGGCGCTATCTGCGCTACACCCCCGACACGGCGGTGAAGGCCGTCGTCATGGAGGACTCCGCCGGGCTGAGCGGGCTGCTCCTCGCCGCCGGCGGACTGGCGGGCGCGCAGATCACCGGCTCGTACGTCTGGGACGGCGTCGCCTCGATCCTCATCGGGACGCTACTGGTGTACGTGGCCCTCGTCCTGGGCCGCAGCAACGCGCAGCTGCTCATCGGGCGGGCCCTGCCGCCCCGGATGCGGGACGGCGTACGCGAGGAGCTGCTGTCCGTGCCGCACATCACGGACGTACGGGAGCTGAGCACGCTCATCCAGGGCCCGGCCGAGATCCTGATCGCGGCGAAGGTCGGCTTCCGGGACGTGGCGTCGGCCGAACAGGTGGAGTGGGCCTGCGAGGACGCGGAGGACCAACTGCGCCAGCGCTTCCCGGCGATCAGAAGGGTGTACCTGGACCCGACGCCGGGGGTGCACCAGGTGCGGCCGCCGTCCGGGGACACCGGCCTGGGGGCCGAGGGCCGTCCCTCGGGTGAACACAGCCTGGATGCGACGCGGGGGCCGGATCAGGTGCGGCCGCGGACCGGGGCCCCCGGCCAGGGGGCCGGGGGTGGTCAGGTGCGGTCGCCGGGTGAGCCCGGCGGCCTCACAGGAGGCCCGCCGCGTCCAGGAGATACGCCGTCATCGGGTCGTAGTAGCGAGGGTCCGTGACATGGTCGTCCAGCGGAATCGTCACCTGAAGGGTGCCCTCCGCCTCGCCGATGAACAGCGCCGGGTCGTTGCAGTCGGCGTATCCGACCGCGTCGATGCCGCGCTGACCCGCGCAGCCGGCCCAGCCGTGGTCGGCGATCACGAGATCCGGACGCGGTCTCCCCTCGCGCTCCAGGCCGTTGAGAATCGCGGCCATCGGTTCCGGCGAATGGGTGTGCCACAGGGTCGCGCCGCGCTCCAGCACCGCGACGTCGGCGAACTGCCACACCATGCCCTCGTCCGCCGTCAGCCCGGACGGGATCCGGATGATCTCGCAGCCCACGGCCCGCAGCGCGTCCGCGGTCTGGCGGTGCACGTCGAGCAGCCCGCCGGGGTGGCCGGTCGCGAAGAGCACCGACTCCTTCCCGGCCGCGGCCTTGCGCAGCCGCGCGGCGAACCGGTCGAGGGCGTCGACGGTCAGTTCCGGGTCGATGGTGTCCTGTCCGAACCGGTGCTGCGGATCGTCGTTGACGCCGCAGCGCTCGGCCATGACGGCCAGTACGTCCTGCTCGTCGGTCCAGCGGTCGCCGAGATCCAGTCCGAGCCAGTAGTGACGGTCGCCGTTGGCGAGCTTGCGGTAGTGGGAGAGGTTGTTGTCGCGGGGTGTGGCGACGTCTCCGGCGATACGAGTGCGGACGAGGTGGTCGACGAGGGCGGCACGGTTCGGTATCGGCATGCGCCCATTGTGCCGTCAGGAGTGCGGAGCGTGCCGTGCGTCCCGGCCCCTGGACGTCCGTTCGGGGGGCTCAGCCGGACAGCGAGGCGAACGCGCCGTGGGCCAGCTTGCGCAGCAGCGCCTCCATCGCGGCGCGGCCGGGCAGCCCGTTTCCGTACGAACCGAGGTGCGGGGTGGAGTTGAGCAGCCCGAACACGGCGTGCACGGCCGCGCGGGCCTGGCCCTCGGGGACGTCCGGGTGCAGTCGGCGGACCACGTCCACCCACAGCTCGACGTACTGCCGCTGGAGCTGTCGTACGAGCTTGCGGTCGCTGTCGCGCAGCCGGTCCAGCTCGCGGTCGTGGAGGGTGATGAGCGGGCGGTCGTCGAGGGCGAAGTCGATGTGCCCGTCGATCAGCGAGGCGAGCACGTCCTGCGGGACGCCGTCGGCCTCGGCGACCCGGCGCCTGCCGCCGTCCAGCAGCCGGCCGGAGATACCGACGAGCAGCTCGGCGAGCATCGCGTCCTTGCCGGCGAAGTGGCGGTACAGACCGGGGCCGCTGATGCCGACGGCGGCGCCTATCTCGTCGACGCCGACGCCGTGGAAGCCGCGCTCGGCGAAGAGGCGGGCGGCCTCCTTGAGGATCTGCTCGCGGCGGGTCAGGGCATCGGTCCGGGTGCTCATGCCATTCATTCTAGACAACCCGGTTAGCGGTCGTTAACCTGAAGGAAATGGGTTAACGCTCATTAACACGAAGGGAGCCCTGCGGGATGCAGCAGGCACCTGTGCTGGCGAGTGCGGCAGATCCCGCATCCGCGGCTTGGCAGGCCAATGAGGCGGCACACCGCGCCTTGGCCGACACACTGCGCGAGAAGCTCGCCGCCGCGCGACTGGGCGGCGGCGAGAAGGCCCGCGCCCGCCACACCGCGCGCGGCAAGCTGCTCCCGCGCGACCGGGTGGACACGCTTCTGGACCCGGGCTCGCCCTTCCTGGAGCTGGCGCCGCTGGCGGCGGAGGGGATGTACGGCGGGCAGGCACCGGCCGCCGGGGTGATCGCCGGAATCGGGCGGGTCAGCGGCCGCGAGGTGGTGGTGGTCGCCAATGACGCCACGGTCAAGGGCGGCACGTACTACCCGATGACGGTGAAGAAGCATCTGCGCGCCCAGGAGGTGGCGCTGGAGAACCGGCTGCCGTGCGTGTACCTGGTCGACTCGGGCGGCGCGTTCCTGCCGATGCAGGACGAGGTGTTCCCGGACCGCGATCACTTCGGGCGGATCTTCTACAACCAGGCACGGCTGTCGGGTGCCCGTATCCCGCAGATCGCGGCGGTGCTCGGGTCGTGCACGGCCGGCGGGGCGTACGTCCCGGCGATGAGCGACGAGGCCGTGATCGTCCGGGGGCAGGGGACGATCTTCCTGGGTGGTCCGCCGCTGGTGAAGGCGGCGACGGGCGAGGTGGTCACGGCGGAGGAGCTGGGCGGCGGCGAGGTCCACTCCCGGGTCTCCGGTGTCACCGACCATCTGGCCGAGGACGACGCGCACGCCCTGCGGATCGTCCGCAACATCGTCGCGACGCTCCCGGAGCGCGGCCCCCTGCCCTGGTCGGTGGAGCCGGCCGAGGAGCCGAAGGTGGATCCGTTCGGGCTGCACGGGGCGGTGCCGGTGGACTCCCGGACGCCGTACGACGCCCGCGAGATCATCGCGCGGATCGTGGACGGCTCCCGCTTCCAGGAGTTCAAGGCGGAGTTCGGCACGACGCTCGTCACCGGCTTCGCCCGGATCCACGGCCACCCGGTCGGGATCGTGGCGAACAACGGCATCCTGTTCGCCGAATCCGCCCAGAAGGGCGCGCATTTCATCGAGCTGTGCGACCAGCGCGGCATCCCGCTGCTGTTCCTGCAGAACATCTCGGGCTTCATGGTCGGCAAGGACTACGAGGCGGGGGGCATCGCCAAGCACGGCGCGAAGATGGTCACGGCGGTGGCGTGCACCCGGGTGCCGAAGCTGACGGTGGTGGTCGGCGGTTCGTACGGGGCGGGGAACTACTCGATGTGCGGCCGGGCGTATTCACCCCGGTTCATGTGGATGTGGCCGAACGCGAAGATCTCGGTGATGGGCGGCGAGCAGGCCGCTTCGGTGCTGGCGACCGTCAAGCGCGACCAGATCGAGGGGCGCGGCGAGGAGTGGCCGGCCGAGGAGGAAGAGGCGTTCAAGGACCCGATCCGTGCCCAGTACGAGCAGCAGGGGAACGCCTATTACGCGACGGCCCGGCTGTGGGACGACGGGGTCATCGACCCGCTGGAGACCCGGCAGGTGCTGGGGCTCGCGCTGACCGCCTGTGCCAACGCTCCGCTGGGTGCGCCCGGCTTCGGCGTCTTCCGGATGTGAGGGACTGATGTTCGAGACTGTTCTGGTCGCCAACCGCGGGGAGATCGCGGTCCGCGTCATCCGTACGCTGCGGGCCCTGGGCATCCGTTCGGTCGCGGTGTTCAGCGACGCGGACGCCGACGCCCGCCATGTGCGCGAGGCGGACACCGCGGTCCGGCTCGGGCCGCCACCGGCCGCGGAGAGCTATCTGTCGGTGGAGCGGCTGCTGGAGGCTGCCCGCCGCAGCGGGGCCCAGGCGATCCACCCCGGTTACGGCTTCCTCGCGGAGAACGCTCGATTCGCGCGGGCCTGCGAGGAGGCGGGACTGGTCTTCATCGGGCCGCCCGCCGAGGCGATCTCCCTGATGGGCGACAAGATCCGTGCCAAGGAGACGGTGCGGGAGGCCGGGGTGCCGGTGGTGCCCGGTTCGTCGGGCTCGGGCCTGACGGACGACCAGCTGGCCGAGGCTGCCCGCGAGATCGGCATGCCGGTCCTGCTGAAGCCGTCGGCGGGCGGCGGCGGCAAGGGCATGCGGCTCACCCGGGTGGAGTCCGCGCTCCTGGAGGAGATCGCGGCGGCCCGGCGCGAGGCGCGGGCGGCGTTCGGTGACGACACCCTGCTCGTGGAGCGGTGGATCGACCGGCCGCGACACATCGAGATCCAGGTCCTGGCGGACGGCCACGGCAACGTGGTCCATCTGGGCGAGCGCGAGTGCTCTCTCCAGCGCCGCCACCAGAAGATCATCGAGGAGGCGCCGTCCGTCCTGCTGGACGAGAAGATCCGCGCGGCGATGGGTGAGGCGGCCGTGCAGGCGGCCCGCTCGTGCGGCTACCGGGGCGCGGGCACGGTGGAGTTCATCGTCCCCGGCGGTGACCCCTCCTCGTACTTCTTCATGGAGATGAACACGCGCCTCCAGGTCGAGCACCCGGTGACCGAACTCGCTGTGTCCATCGCGGGGGGCGGCCTGGACCTGGTCGAGTGGCAGTTGCGCGTCGCGGCGGGCGAGCGCCTGCCCTTCGCCCAGGAGGACATCGCCCTCACGGGCCACGCCGTCGAGGCCCGCATCTGCGCCGAGGACCCCGCGCGCGGATTCCTGCCGTCCGGCGGTACGGTCCTGGCCCTGCACGAGCCCCAGGGCGACGGCGTCCGCACCGACTCCGGCCTCAGCCAGGGCACCGAGGTCTCCAGCCTCTACGACCCGATGCTCGCCAAGGTGATCGCGTACGGCCCCGACCGCGCGACCGCGCTGCGCAAACTCCGCGCCGCCCTGGCCGACACGGTCACCCTGGGCATCCCGACGAACGCGGGCTTCCTGCGCCGCCTCCTCGCCCACCCGGCGGTGGTGTCGGGGGACCTGGACACGGGACTCGTGGAGCGCGAGGTGGACGGGCTGGTGCCGCAGGGGGTGCCGGACGAGGTGTACGCGGCGGCGGCGCTGCTGCGGCAGCCCTCCCAGCCCGAGGGCCCGGACGGCTGGGTCGACCCGTTCGCGGTGCCGAACGGCTGGCGTCTGGGCGGCGAGGCGGCCTGGACCCACCGCCACTTCCGCGTGCCGGGCCAGGACCCCGTGGCGGTCGGGGTCCGTGGTGCCACGAGCGACGCCGAGCTTCTCGTGGACGGCGCCCGGTTCAACCCCGTCCGGAGATCGAGGACGGACACACCGGGTGCGCACTCGGAGCCGGGCGACACCGTGACCATCGAGCTCGACGGCGTCACCCACACCTTCACCTACGCCCACACCCCCGGAGGGGTTTGGCTCGGGCGGGACGGCGACTCCTGGTACCTCCAGGATCACGACCCCGTCACCGAGAGCCTGCGCGGCGCCGCCCGCCAGGGTGTGGACACGCTCGCCGCCCCGATGCCCGGCACCGTCACCGTCGTGAAGGTGGCGGTCGGGGACGAGGTCACCGCGGGTCAGAGCCTGCTCGTCGTCGAGGCGATGAAGATGGAGCACGTCATCTCCGCCCCGCACGCGGGCGTCGTCACGGAGCTGGACGTCACCCCCGGCACCACCGTCGCCATGGACCAGGTCCTGGCCGTCGTCACCCCGGAGGCGACCGATGGCTGAGGGACTGCCCGGCGGGCTGCCGATGGAGGTGCCCGTCCCGGATCTTCCGCCCCGGGTGAGGATCCATGAAGTGGGCCCGCGCGACGGGCTGCAGAACGAGAAGGGTGTCATCCCGACCGGCGTCAAGGCGGAGTTCATCCGCCGCCTCGCCGATGCCGGGCTGACGACGATCGAGGCGACGAGCTTCGTCCACCCCAAGTGGGTGCCGCAACTGGCCGATGCCGAGCAGCTGTTCCCCATGGTCAGCCCCATCGAGGGCGTCACCTTCCCCGTCCTCGTCCCGAACGAACGGGGCCTGGACCGCGCCATCGCCCTCGGGGCCCGCCGTATCGCCGTCTTCGGGTCCGCCACCGAGAGCTTCGCGTCCCGCAATCTCAACCGGACGATCGACGAGTCCCTCGCCATGTTCGAGCCGGTCGTGGCCCGCGCCAAGGACGACAAGATCCATGTGCGCGGCTATCTCTCGATGTGCTTCGGCGACCCGTGGGAGGGCAAGGTCCCCATCCACCAGGTCGTCCGCGTCGCCAAGCGGCTCATGGACCTCGGCTGTGACGAGCTGAGCCTCGGCGACACCATCGGGGTGGCCACGCCCGGCCATGTCCTCACCCTGCTCGCCGAGCTGAACGAGGAGGGGGTGCCCACCAGCGCCCTCGGGGTCCACTTCCACGACACCTACGGCCAGGCGCTGGCCAACACCTTCGCCGCGCTGGAGCACGGAGTCACGACCGTCGACTCCTCCGCCGGCGGCCTCGGCGGCTGCCCGTACGCGAAGAGCGCCACCGGAAACCTCGCCACCGAAGACCTCGTGTGGATGCTCCACGGCCTCGGCATCGACACCGGGGTCGATCTCGGCCGGCTCACCGCCACCAGCGTGTGGATGGCCGAACAGCTGGGCCGTCCCAGCCCGTCCCGCACCGTCCGTGCCCTCGCGGGCGCGGACTCCTCCCACAAGGAGCCCTGACCATGTCCCTCGACCACCGGCTCACACCCGAGCACGAGGAACTCCGCCGCACCGTCGAGGAGTTCGCCCACGACGTCGTCGCCCCCAAGATCGGCGACTTCTACGAACGGCACGAGTTCCCGTACGAGATCGTGCGCGAGATGGGGCGCATGGGCCTGTTCGGCCTGCCCTTCCCCGAGGAGTACGGCGGCATGGGCGGCGACTACCTCGCCCTCGGGATCGCCCTGGAGGAGCTGGCCCGCGTCGACTCGTCCGTGGCGATCACCCTGGAGGCCGGTGTCTCGCTGGGCGCCATGCCCGTCTTCCGTTTCGGTACGGAGGAGCAGAAGCGCGAGTGGCTGCCCCGGATGTGTTCCGGCGAGATCCTCGGCGCCTTCGGGCTGACCGAGCCCGAGGCCGGTTCCGACGCGGGCGGTACGAAGACGACGGCCGTGCGCGACGAGGCGTCCGGCGAGTGGGTGATCAACGGCTCCAAGTGCTTCATCACCAACTCCGGTACGGACATCACGGGGCTGGTCACGGTCACCGCCGTCACCGGCCGCAAGGACGACGGCCGGCCGCTCATCTCCTCGATCATCGTCCCCTCCGGCACCCCGGGGTTCACCGTCGCCGCCCCCTACTCCAAGGTCGGGTGGAACGCTTCGGACACGCGCGAGCTGTCGTTCGCCGACGTCCGGGTCCCGCTCGGCAATCTGCTGGGCGAGGAGGGCCGCGGGTACGCCCAGTTCCTGCGGATCCTCGACGAGGGCCGCATCGCGATCTCGGCGCTGGCGACGGGCCTCGCCCAGGGCTGCGTCGACGAGTCGGTGAAGTACGCGAGGCAGCGGCGCGCCTTCGGGCGGCCGATCGGCGACAACCAGTCCATCCAGTTCAAGATCGCCGACATGGAGATGCGGGCCCATATGTCCCGTATCGGCTGGCGTGACGCCGCCTCACGACTGGTCCACGGCGAGCCGTTCAAGAAGGAGGCGGCGCTCGCGAAGCTCTACTCCTCCACGGTCGCCGTCGACAACGCCCGGGAGGCCACCCAGATCCACGGCGGCTACGGCTTCATGAACGAGTATCCGGTGGCCCGGATGTGGCGGGACTCCAAGATCCTGGAGATCGGCGAGGGCACCAGCGAGGTGCAAAGGATGCTGATCGCCCGCGAGTTGGGGCTGTCGGCCTGAGTCGACCGGCCGCTAGGCCGTGTCTGACACATACCGCCGTCCGCCCGCAGGGCGGGGCGCGCGGCGTCCGGTGCGTGCAATCGCAAGGCGGAGGATCATCCTCGTACTGGACGTACTTGGATGACTCCGACAACGCGGCGAGTGTGCGTGCCGGGCGTCGCGCGCCAGGCGGGATTTGTCAGACACGGCCTAGCCGCTCGTGCGCCGCCGTGCGTGCCGGGGCCACCCATGGACAATGCATGAGGTTAGGCTAACCTATCTTCATTCTTGCCCAGGCCGATCCCGGCGCGCACGAAAGCGAAACCGCCATGCCCATAGCCCGCGCCTCCCATCTCGCCCGTCGCGGACCGCTTGCGGCTGACGGCGCCGTCGGGACCGCGAAGAAGGCCGCCTGACCATGACGTCCGCCGAGGCCACCCCGTTCCGTTTCTTCCCCATGCAGGTCGCACGGACACGGCGGCTCGGCCCGTCGCTGATCCGGGTCACCTTCGAAGGAGAGGCCCTCGCGGGCTTCGCCGCCGGAGGCCGCGACCAGTCCGTCTCGCTCTTCCTCCCGCACCCGGGCCAGGAGGCCCCCGTCGTCCCGGTGCCGGCCGCCGACGACGAGCCCGCCATGTACGCCGCGCTCGGCGCCTGGCGGGCACTGCCCGACGACGTCCGGGCCGTGATGCGCTCGTACACCGTGCGGGAACAGCGGCGAAATCCCGATGGCAGCACCGCGATCGACATCGACTTCGCCGTGCACACGGACGGCGGCCCCGCCTGCCGCTGGGCACAGGAGGCCTCCGCCGGGGACCGTGTGATGGTCCTCGGGCCCGCGATCGCGGACAACACGGCCGTACGCTTCCGGCTGCCCGGCGACGCCGACTCCGTACTGCTCTGGGCGGACGAGACCGCGCTGCCCGCCGCCGCCGCGATCCTCGAATGGCTGCCGGCCGGGATCCGGGCACAGGTCTGGCTCGAAGTCCCGCACGCCGATGACCGGCTGGAGCTGCGCACCACGGCCGACGCCACCATCACCTGGCTGGTACGGGACGAGGGCGCGCCCGGCGCCGTGGAGGCCGTGCGTGCCGCCGAGTTCGCCGGCGCGGCGCCGTACGCCTGGATCGCGGGCGAGTCCGGCTCGGTCAAGGCGCTGCGCCGGCATCTGGTGGGCGAGCGCGAACTCGACCGCCGCCGGGTCACGTTCGTCGGCTACTGGCGCAGAGGTCTGAGCGAGGACGCCCTGCGCGAGGCACCGGCCGAGGACGAGGGCTAGAAGCCCGCCCATTCCCGAGGCGGCCGGACGAGGGCGGGACAGCCCCGTCCGGCCGAAGTGTGACGTGGTCGGGGGCACTTCGGGGACCCAGAGGCCTCCCGATCGCAAAAGTTAGGTTAGGCTAACCTTGTTTTGGACGACATCCCCGCGTCCGCTCTTCCTTGCCCCTGGAGGACCCCCGCATGCGCGCGCACCTGCTCAATGACACGACGGCCGAGCACTACAGGCGCTCCGTGACCGAAGGAGTCGAGCGGGTGGCGAACAAACTCGCCACGACCCGGCGGCCGTTCACCGGGATCACGCCCGACGAACTCGCCCCCACCATCGCCGCCGTCGACCTCGACCGGCCGCTCGGTGACACCACCGCCGCGCTCGACGAGCTCGAAGAGGTCTACCTCCGCGACGCGGTCTACTTCCACCACCCCCGCTACCTCGGCCACCTCAACTGCCCGGTCGTCATCCCCGCCGTGCTGGGCGAGGCCGTGCTCTCCGCCGTCAACTCCTCCCTCGACACCTGGGACCAGAGCGCCGGCGCCACCTTGATCGAACGCCGCCTCATCGACTGGACCGCCGCCAGGATCGGCCTCGGACCCGCCGCCGACGGCGTGTTCACCAGCGGCGGTACGCAGTCCAACTTCCAGGCCCTGCTCCTCGCCCGCGCGGAGGCCAAGACGGACGACCTGTCGAAACTGCGCATCTTCTCCTCCGAGTGCAGTCACTTCAGCGTCCAGAAGTCGGCCACCCTGCTCGGCCTGGGGCACGAGGCCGTCGTCTCCATCCCGGTCGACCGCGACAAGCGCCTCCAGACCGCCGCCCTCGCCGCCGAACTGGAGAAGTGCGTGCGGGACGGACTCGTCCCGATGGCCGTGGTCGCCACCGCCGGCACCACCGACTTCGGCTCCATCGACCCGCTCCCCGAGATCGCCGACCTGTGCGCGCTGTACGGCACCTGGATGCACGTGGACGCGGCGTACGGCTGCGGACTGCTGGCCTCCCCCACCCGCCGCCACCGCCTCGACGGCATCGAGCGCGCCGACTCCGTGACCGTCGACTACCACAAGTCCTTCTTCCAGCCGGTGAGTTCCTCCGCCGTGCTCGTGCGGGACCGGGCGACCCTGCGCCACGCCACGTACCACGCGGACTACCTCAACCCGCGCCGTGCCGCCGTCGAGGACCGGATACCCAACCAGGTCGACAAGTCCCTCCAGACCACCCGCCGCTTCGACGCCCTCAAGCTGTGGATGACCCTGCGCGTCATGGGCGCCGACGGCCTCGGCGAGCTCTTCGACGAGGTCTGCGAGCTGGCCGGCCAGGGCTGGCAGCTGCTCGCCGCCGACCCGCGCTACGACGTCGTCGTCGAGCCCCAGCTCTCCACCCTCGTCTTCCGCTACATCCCGGCGCACGTCACCGCCCCGGCCGAGATCGACCGCGCCAACCTCTACGCCCGCAAGGCCCTGTTCGCCTCCGGTGAGGCCGTCGTCGCCGGGACCAAGGTCGACGGCCGCCAGTACCTGAAATTCACCCTGCTGAACCCCGAGACGACCGTGCGCGACATCGCCGCCGTCCTCGATCTGATCGCCGGCCACGCCGAGCAGTACCTGGGAGAGACCCTTGTCCACGCTTCCTGAGCCCCTTGCGCCTCTCGACTTCATCGGGATCGGTCTCGGCCCGTTCAACCTCGGGCTCGCCTGCCTGACCGAGCCGATCGACGAGCTGAACGGCGTGTTCCTGGAGTCGAAGCCGGACTTCGAATGGCACTCGGGGATGTTCCTCGACGGCGCCCACCTCCAGACGCCGTTCATGTCGGACCTGGTCACCCTCGCCGACCCGACCTCCCCGTACTCCTTCCTCAACTACCTGAAGGACAAGGGCCGGCTGTACTCGTTCTACATCCGCGAGAACTTCTATCCGCTGCGGATCGAGTACAACGACTACTGCCGCTGGGCCGCCGCCCAGCTCAGCAGCATCCGCTTCAACACCACCGTGACGACGGTCGAGTACGAGGCCGACAGCGAGCTGTACGTGGTCCGCACCGCCACCGGAGAAACGTTCCGCTCCCGTCGGATCGTGCTCGGCACCGGCACCCCGCCGCACATCCCGGACGCCTGCGAGGACCTCGGCGGGGACTTCGTCCACAACTCGCGCTACCTCCAGTCCAAGGCAGAGCTCCAGAAGAAGAAGTCGATCACCCTGGTCGGCAGCGGACAGAGCGCCGCGGAGATCTACTACGACCTGCTCTCCGAGATCGACGTACACGGCTACCAGCTCAACTGGGTCACCCGCTCCCCGCGGTTCTTCCCGCTGGAGTACACCAAGCTGACGCTGGAGATCACGTCCCCCGACTACATCGACTACTTCCACCGGCTGCCGGAGGCCACCCGCTACCGGCTGGAGTCGGAGCAGAAGGGCCTGTTCAAGGGCATCGACGGGGATCTGATCAACGAGATCTTCGACCTGCTCTACCAGAAGAACGTGGCGGGCCCCGTCCCGACCCGGCTGCTGACGAACTCGGCGCTGCAA
This sequence comes from Streptomyces sp. NPDC000410, assembly GCF_040300305.1. Taxonomy (NCBI): domain Bacteria; kingdom Bacillati; phylum Actinomycetota; class Actinomycetes; order Kitasatosporales; family Streptomycetaceae; genus Streptomyces; species Streptomyces sp. NPDC000410. Next base: position 68,585 of record NZ_JBEPDM010000002.1, on the reverse strand, counting down.
ACGGCCTCGTACGACGCCGGGCACGGGAACGGGACCTACACGCTGGGCCTGCGCCAGGAGGAGCAGGAGAAGGACTACGCGATCGAGACCGAGGGCCTGATCCTCGCCACCGGCTACAAGTACGTCACCCCGCAGTTCCTGGAGCCCGTGCGCGACCGTATCCGCTGGGACGGCCAGGGCCGCTTCGACGTCGCCCGCAACTACTCGATCGACAGCACGGGGCGCGGCATCTTCCTGCAGAACGCGGGCGTGCACACCCACTCCATCACCTCGCCCGACCTGGGCATGGGCGCGTACCGCAACGCGTACATCATCGGTCAGCTGCTCGGCAGCGAGTACTACCCCGTAGAGAAGACCATCGCGTTCCAGGAGTTCGCCGTATGAGCACCACCGCCCCGACCCTCGGGACGTTCACCGTCCGCCCGCTCGACCCGCTCGCCGACGCGGAGCTGCTCCACAGCTGGGTGACGCATCCGAAGGCCACCTTCTGGATGATGCAGGACCACAAGCTCCAGGACGTGGAGCGCGACTACATGGCGATCGCGGCCGCCGAGCACCACGACGCGTTCATCGGTCTGCACGACGGTGAGCCCGCCTTCCTGATGGAGCGCTACGACCCCCGGTACGTCGAGCTGGTCGGCCTGTACGAGCCCCGGCCGGGCGATGTCGGCATGCACTTCCTGGTCGCCCCGACCAGCACCCCGGTGCACGGCTTCACGCGCGCCGTGATCACGGCGGTGATGGCGGAGCTGTTCGCGGACCCGGCGACCGTGCGTGTCGTCGTCGAGCCGGACGTGAGCAACAAGGCCGTCCACGCCCTCAACGAGGCCGTCGGCTTCGTACCCGAGCGGGAGATCCAGAAGCCCGAGAAGAAGGCCCTGCTGAGCTTCTGCACCCGCGAGCAGTTCGAGACGGCCGTGGGAGTCGACCGATGAGCACCGCCGGCATCACCGAGAGCGTTTCCCACCTCACCCCCGAGCTGTGGGCGAAGGCGAGCCGTCAGCTGGTCCGCAAGGCGCTGGCCGAGTTCACCCATGAGCGCCTGCTGACGCCGCAGCCGCTCGGCGACGCCGACCGCTACCGGGTCGTGAGCGACGACGGCGCGACCGAGTACCGGTTCACCGCGCGCCGGTTCGCCCTCGACCACTGGCAGGTGGACGCCGAGTCGATCAGCCGCCACCGCGGCGACGCCCCGCTCGCGCTCGACGCCCTGGAGTTCTTCACCGAGCTGCGCGGCGCGCTGGGCCTGTCCGACGAGATCCTGCCGGTCTACCTGGAGGAGATCTCCTCCACCCTGTCCGGCACCGCGTACAAGCTGACCAAGCCGGAGTTGTCCGCCGCCGAGCTGGCGCGGGCCGATTTCCAGGCCGTCGAGACCGGGATGACCGAGGGCCACCCGTGCTTCGTGGCCAACAACGGCCGGCTCGGCTTCGGCGTCCACGAGTACCACCAGTACGCCCCGGAGGCCGCGGCCCCGCTGCGGCTGCTGTGGCTGGCCGCCCACCGCTCGCGCGCCACCTTCACCTCCGGCGCCGACCTCGGCTACGCGGAGCTGATGAGCGCCGAGCTGGGCGAGAAGACGCTGGCGGGCTTCGACGCCCGGCTGCGCGAGCTCGGACTCGACCCGGACGACTACCTGCTGATGCCGGTCCACCCCTGGCAGTGGTGGAACAAGCTCTCCGTCACCTTCGCCGCCGAGGTCGCCCAGCGCCGTCTGGTGCTGCTCGGCGAGGGCGAGGAGGAGTACCTGGCCCAGCAGTCGATCCGTACGTTCTTCAACACCACGGACCCGGCCAAGCACTATGTGAAGACCGCGCTCTCGGTCATCAACATGGGCTTCATGCGCGGCCTGTCGGCGGCCTACATGAAGGCCACGCCCGCCATCAACGACTGGCTGGCGAACCTGATCGAGGGCGACTCCGTCCTGCGGGCCGCCCGCTTCTCGATCATCCGCGAGCGCGCGGCGGTCGGCTACCGGCACCTGGAGTACGAGGCCGCCACCGACCGCTTCTCCCCGTACCGCAAGATGCTCGCCGCGCTCTGGCGCGAGAGCCCGGTGACCACGCTGGAGGACGGCGAGCGGCTCGCCACGATGGCTTCGCTGCTCCACGTCGACGGCTCGGGGAAGTCGTTCGCGGGCGCGCTGATCGAGCAGTCGGGGCTCGCGCCCGAGGTGTGGCTGCGCCGCTACCTGGACGCGTACCTGCTGCCGATCCTGCACTGCTTCTACGCGTACGACCTCGCCTACATGCCGCACGGCGAGAACGTGATCCTCGTCCTCGGCGAGGGCGGGGACGTGCGGCGCGCGATCTTCAAGGACATCGCCGAGGAGATCTGCGTGATGGACCCGGACGCGGTCCTTCCGCCCGCGGTCGAGCGGGTCCGTGCCGAGGTCCCCGAGGACATGAAGCTGCTGTCCGTCTTCACGGACGTCTTCGACTGCTTCTTCCGCTTCCTGGGCGCGACGCTCGCGTCGGAGGGGGTGCTGGAGGAGGACGGCTTCTGGCGGACGGTCGCCGAGTGCGTCGTCGCGTACCAGGAGTCGAAGCCGGAGCTCGCGGACAAGTTCGCGCAGTACGACGTGTTCGCTGACGACTTCGCGCTGTCCTGCCTCAACCGGCTGCAACTGCGCGACAACAAGCAGATGGTGGACCTGTCCGACCCGTCGGGCGCGCTCCAGCTGGTGGGCACGCTGGGGAACCCCCTGGCACGGTTCGCCGCGCGCTAGCCGCGGGCTGACGTCGGGGGCTCCGCTCCTCAATCGCCGGAGGGGCTCATTCTGAGCCCGTCTGGGGGTCCCCCCACGCCCGCCAGGGCGTAGGGGGAGATTGAGGACACGGCCGAAGGCCGTACCGGGGGTCTGGGGGCTTGCCCCCGGTTTCGGGAAGGGGCGGGGTGGGGCTGTGTCCGATATGCGGCTCCGCCGCGTGGGCCCGCCGCAGGCGCCCCGCCCCCACGCCTACTCAGTCGGCCACGGCACCTGCGGCGAGCGGTAGTAGTCGATCCCCAGCGCAGCCATCCGCGGCCCCTGCGCCGCCAACCGCACCTTGTACGCGTCCCAGTCGTGCGTCGACGCCGGAGACCAGCCCAGCTCCGCGACCCCCGGGAGCCTCGGGAAGGCCATGTACTCGATGTGGTCGCTGGTGGAGATCGTCTCCGACCACAGCGGCGCCTCGACCCCGGCGATCGCCGACGCGGGCGCGCCGGGCAGGTACGCGCCCGGGTCCCAGTCGTAGGAGCGCCGCACCTCGACGTAGCCGGCCCAGGCCAGGCCCAGCGGGGTGTCCTTGTTGTACTTCATGTCGAGGTACACCCGGTCCGCGGGCGACAGGATCAGCCGCGTCCCGTTCCGCGCGGCCGCCGCGACCTGCTCCTTCTCCGCCGCGCCGGTGCCGTCCAGCCCCCAGTACTGGGCGACCGCGCCCTTCGCCGGCGTCGCGCCGGTCAGCTGGTGCCAGCCGACGACCGTCTTGCCGTACCTGGCGACGACGGCCTGCGCCCTGTCCATGAACGCCACGTAGTCGGCGTGGCTGGTGGAGTGGGCCTCGTCGCCGCCGATGTGGAGGTACTTGCCGGGTGTGAGCGCGGCCAGTTCGCGTACGACGTCGTCGATGAAGTCGTACGTCACGGCCTTCGGCACGCACAGCGAGCTGAAGCCGACGTCCGTGCCGGTGTAGAGCGGCGGGGCGACGCCGGTGCAGTTCAGCTCGGCGTAGGAGGCGAGGGCGGCGTTGGTGTGGCCCGGCATGTCGATCTCCGGGATCACCTCGAGATAGCGGGACGCGGCGTACGCCAGGATCTCCTTGTACTGGGCCTTGGTGTAGTGGCCGCCGGGGCCGCCGCCGACCTGCGTGGAGCCGCCGTACGTCGCGAGGCGCGGCCAGGAGTCGATGGCGATCCGCCAGCCCTGGTCGTCGGACAGGTGCAGATGCAGCTTGTTGATCTTGTAGAGGGCGAGCTGGTCGATGTAGCGCTTGACCTGTTCGACCGTGAAGAAGTGCCGCGACACGTCGAGCATCGCGCCCCGGTGACCGAAGCGCGGCGAGTCGGTGATGGTGCCGCCGGGGACCTGCCAGGGGCCGGGCTGCCGGCTGTCCCGCTCCACGGCGGCGGGCAGCAGCTGACGGAGCGTCTGGACGCCGTGGAACAGGCCGGCGGGCCTGCGGGCGGTGATCGTGACCCCGCCGCGGCCGGACTCCAGCCGGTAGCCCTCCTCGCCGAGGCTCCGGTCCGGTGACCCGAGGGCGAGACGGATGCCGCCGAGGCCGTCGTCGTCATCGGTGACCGGCAGGGCGTAGCCGGTGGAGGGGCGCAGCACGGCGGCCAGATACGCACCGATGCGGCGCGCCTCGCGCGAGTCGCCGTCGACCCGGATCCGGGTCGCGTGCGTGAGGGCGTACGGGGAACCGGCGGGTCGTACGGAGGAGGGCGCGGGGACGACCTCACCGAGGGGTCGCACGGCGCCGGGGGCGGAGGCGGGGGGCGCGGCCGCGACACAGGAGATACCGGCCGCGGCGACGAGCAGCAGCGAGCCGAAGATCCGGGGGAACGTTCCGTGCAGTCTCACAAGCTGGGTCCCTTCCGACGGGCGTCACAACTGTGGTGCTGAGCAACCGAACGGTCCTCATGCGTACCGCGCGCCTCATGACCGGTCAAGGTGTAGACCACTTGCCGGTGCACCCAACCCTCGCCCCTGGAGCCACCCCCTCCACCACCCCCCGGTGCGACAACCCCCGGCCCCCCGGCCCGCATCCCCGGAGCCGCCCCCTCCGCCACCCCCGGTGCGACAATCCCCCTCATGGCGGAAATCATCCAGAAGGACGGCACCTGGACCTTCGACGGGGACACCCTGCGCATCGTCCCCGGTCACGACAAGGGCGTCGGCCTGCTGCGCAGAACCCTCGGTGAACTCGCCGTGCCGCTCGGCGCGTTGGCCGGGATCTCGTACGCCCCCGGCAAGAAGTCCGGGCGGCTGAAGCTGCGGCTGCGCGAGGGCGCCGACCCGCTGCTCCAGATCACCCGGGGCAAGCTTGAGGACGGCTCGGACCCGTACCAGCTCGCCGTGGCCGGCGACCGCTCCGGTGTCGCCGAGTACCTGGTCGACGAGGTGCGCAACGCCCTCCTTCTGGACCAGGTCCCGGACGGGCCCGTCACCTCCTATCTCGTTCCCGGCCCCGCCGTGCCGATCACCGTCGGCGCGGGTGACGGGACCGTCACGTTCGACGGCGAGCGGATCCGGCTGGAGTGGAACTGGAAGACGGAGGAGTCCAAGACGTCCGGCGGCCCCCGCGTCCTGCACCTGGACGATGTCGAAGCGGTGGAGTGGCTGCCCTCGGCCGGTCTGGAGAACGGATATCTCCGGTTCCGGGTGACCAAGGTCGCCTCCCCGCCTCCGCCGAAGTACGACCCGTACGCCGTCGAGCTGTGGGGCTTCCGCAAGGATCCGCTGATGGCACTGGTGGGGGCTGCCGTGACGGCCCGGATGCCGCATCCGCACGCCCCTCAGGACGCCCTCCCCGCCGCCGCCCCGGCTACCGCCGCCCTGCCCACCGCGGACGACCATGATGTACTGCTCCGAAGGCTGCGCGAGCTCGGTGAGCTGCACCAGGCCGGAATACTGACGGCGGACGAGTTCGCCACGGCCAAGCAGGCCGTCCTCAAGCGCATGTGACCCCCGATGTAAGCATGATCACGCGGCTTTCTGCCCGAAATCGGGCAGGAATCTTGCGTAAGCTCCCCCGCTCCCCTCAGTATCTACGGGTGCTCGAACGCCGCCCGTCGCATGACGACCTCATCGACCACCTGGTGCGCAGCACCGCGCTCCAGCGCGGTGAGGCCGCCCGGGTGGTGCTCGACGTGCTGGCGTTCTTCGACGAGACGACCGAGGAATTCGTCCGCCGCCGCCATCGCGAGCTGCAGTCCGGCGGCGCGGTGAACACGGAGATCTTCGACCGGATCGCGGCCGAGCTGCCGCACCGCGCCGTGGCGCCGCCGGAGCTCTCGCTCCGGCAGCTGCGGCGCATCGTCTACGGCTGAGCAGCGCGGCCGGACAGCGGCCGGGCAACGGCCGGAAAGCGGCCGGGCACACACCCACGAACCTGGAGGGGCAAGAAGCTTATGTGCGGAATCGTCGGTTATATCGGGAAGCGTGATGTCGCTCCGCTGCTGCTGGAAGGCCTGGCGCGGCTGGAGTACCGGGGTTACGACTCCGCGGGCATCGTGATCACCAGCCCCAAGAGCTCCGGGCTGAAGATGGTCAAGGCCAAGGGCCGGGTCCGCGACCTGGAGGCCCGGGTCCCCAAGCGCTTCGCCGGTACCACCGGCATCGCCCACACCCGCTGGGCCACCCACGGCGCCCCGAGCGACATCAACTCGCACCCGCACCTCGACCCCGAGAACAAGGTCGCCGTCGTCCACAACGGAATCGTCGACAACGCCTCCGAGCTGCGCGCCAAGCTGGAGGCCGACGGGGTCGTCTTCGCCTCCGAGACCGACACCGAGGTCATCACCCACCTGATCGCCCGCTCCCAGGCCGACTCCCTGGAGGAGAAGGTCCGCGAGGCGCTCAAGGTGATCGAGGGCACGTACGGCATCGCCGTCATGCACGCCGACTTCAACGACCGCATCGTGGTCGCCCGCAACGGCTCCCCGGTCGTCCTCGGCATCGGCGAGAAGGAGATGTTCGTCGCCTCCGACGTCGCCGCGCTGATCGCCCACACCCGCCAGGTCGTCACCCTGAACGACGGCGAGATGGCCACCATCAAGGCCGACGACTTCCGCACGTACACGACCTCGGGCACGCGGACCACCGCCACCCCCGAGACCGTCGAGTGGGAGGCCGCGTCCTACGACATGGGCGGCCACGACACGTACATGCACAAGGAGATCTCCGAGCAGGCGGACGCCGTCGACCGCGTGCTGCGCGGCCGTATCGACGACCGGTTCTCCACCGTGCACCTGGGCGGGCTGAACCTGGACGCCCGCGAGGCGCGCGGCATCCGCCGTGTGAAGATCCTCGGCTGCGGCACCTCGTACCACGCGGGCATGATCGGCGCCGGCCTCGTCGAGTCCCTGGCCCGGATCCCCGCGGACGCCGAGCCCGCCTCCGAGTTCCGTTACCGCAACCCCGTCGTGGACCCCGACACGCTCTACATCGCGGTGTCCCAGTCGGGTGAGACGTACGACGTGCTCGCGGCCGTCCAGGAGCTCAAGCGCAAGGGCGCGCGCGTCCTGGGCGTGGTCAACGTCGTCGGCTCCGCGATCGCCCGTGAGACGGACGGCGGCGTGTACGTGCACGCCGGGCCCGAGGTCTGCGTCGTGTCGACGAAGTGCTTCACCAACACAGTCGTCGCCTTCGCGCTGCTCGCGCTGCACCTGGGCCGCATCCGCGACCTGTCGGTGGCCGACGGCAAGCGGATCATCGAGGGTCTGCGCAAGCTGCCCGCACAGATCGAGGAGATCCTCAAGACCGAGGACGAGATCGAGAAGCTGGCCGCCGAGTACGCGAACGCCAAGTCGATGATGTTCATCGGCCGGGTGCGCGGTTACCCGGTGGCGCTGGAGGCCTCCCTGAAGCTCAAGGAGATCTCGTACATCCACGCCGAGGCCTACCCGGCCTCCGAGCTGAAGCACGGCCCGCTGGCGCTCATCGAGCCCGCGCTGCCGACGGTCGCGATCGTCCCGAGCGACGAGCTGCTGGAGAAGAACCGCGCCGCGCTGGAGGAGATCAAGGCCCGCAGCGGCAGGATCCTCGCCGTCGCGCACCAGGAGCAGGAGAAGGCCGACCACACGATCCTCGTCCCGAAGAACGAGGACGAGCTCGACCCGATCCTCATGGGCATCCCGCTCCAGCTCCTCGCGTACCACACGGCCCTGGCCCTCGGCCGGGACATCGACAAGCCGCGCAACCTGGCCAAGTCCGTCACGGTGGAGTAAGTCCCCGCCGACGACGTCAGCAGCGACAATTGAGCAACCCCTACGGCGCCCGGCCACCTCCGCGAAAGCGGCGCCGGCTTAGGCGCAAAGGGCAGCGACCCCCTTTCCCGCACGCCACCAGTGCGGGAAAGGGGGTCGCCTCTTTTCAGGGGTCCGGCGTTGCCCAATCACGCCGGCCCGTGGCCGCTCAGCCGGTGGCCGTCACTCCCCGGCCGGCAGCGCGCCCGGTGAAGGTGGGCCAGTGCGCCAGCGCGGCCGTCGCGCCGTACCAGGCGGCGAGACCCGCGACCGCGCCGACCCAGCCGCCGGCCTTGGCGAGGCCCGCGTTCTCCGCGAAGGACGAGATCGCGAGGAGCAGCAGCGAGACGAAGAGCAGCCCGTAGACACCCTGGCCGAAGAGCCCGCTGCCGCCGGACGCCGCGGTGAGGGTGAGCGCCAGCAGGGCGAACAGCAGCAGGAAGAGTCCCGCCGTCTGCGCCGAGACCTGCGTGCCGGCGCCGGTGCCCCAGGTGAACCAGAAGGCGCCGAGGCCCGCGAAGGCCGTACCCGTGCCGCCGTTGCCCGACCGGAACTCGAGCAACCCGACGATGAACAGTGCGACCCCGCCCACCCAGGTCGCGAGGGATGCGGCGTCGGACGCCGCGACGTTGTCGATCACACCGGTGTGGCCGATGCCGAATGCCAGCAGGGTCAGACCCAGTGCGAGGTGGCCGAGAGTGGTTGATGTGGCGCTTCCCGCGGAGACTTCGTTGTCCACGGCGGGCTCCCTTCATGCGCGCGGTGGTGCTGCTTCCCAGCGACGCTTATGTACCCTTCACAAGCGCACAACCCACCTGGTACGGGCCAGTAGATTGAGCGTTCACCAAAATGTGACCGGCACCGTTTCACCTCCGCCCCACCCGCCCCCACTTGCGCCGACAGGACACAACAGGGCATGCCGGGCGGCCCGTCGGAGGAGGGCGGGATCAGGAGGGAACGCTCAGGGAATGACCACGACCGGGCGCTTCGCGCGCTTGGCGAGACGGCCGGCCACCGAGCCGAAGAGCCGCCCGACGATGCCGTGGGTGGAGCCGACCACGATCGCGTCGGCCGAATATTCTCGGCCGACCTCCTCCAGCTCATGACAGATGTCGCCACCGCGCTCGACGAGGATCCACGGGACCTCGCAGAGGTAGTCGGCGCAGGCCAGCTCGAGACCGAGCACTTCGGTGCGATGGTCCGGTACGTCCACGAAGACCGGCGGCTCGCAGCCCGCCCAGACGGTGGTCGGCAGCCGGTTGGCGACGTGCACGATGATCAGGCCGGAGCCGGACCGGCGCGCCATGCCGATGGCGTACGCGAGCGCCCGCTCACTGGATGTCGATCCGTCGAAGCCGACGACGACTCCGTGCCGGAAGGCGGGATCGCAAGGATGACGTGACTCTTCCGCCGCTTGCAGATCCGACAGGGGGTCGGCGACCTGCTTGCGGTCAGCGGGTTCGGGGAATTCGTGACCGGCCATCGGTGTCTCGGAGTTCAGATCCTCAATGGGAGAGCGACGGTTGGCGGCGGAGCTGTGTCCGGGAATCATCTTCCCAAGCCCATACCCCCAAGGGTACGGCGACACTCCTCTCCTGCCCAGAGCGCGCAACCCTACTCACGGCGTTCCAGGGAGCATGCACGACCACGCTCCGTATGGCAATGGAAGCTGTCAGATACAACCTTCGCCCGCGGGCCGTACGGCGCAGTGACCGCAGGGCTCCATTCCTCGTTGGCACTCGATCAGCCGCCTCCGCCTCCAGGGAGCTCTCCCCGTGTCCGCATCTCCGGCCGCCCAGAGCCGCGCCCAGGCCCCCACCGAGTCGACCGGGCCACGCGGCCGCCGTCGGGCGGGGCGGACGGCGCGGGCGGCGCGGACGGCGCGGACGGCGCGGCCCGAGCCGCCGAGGACGCCGGAGCGCGTTCCGTACGACCGCGCGACCGCCGCCGACCCGGCCGGCGACGTGGTGCGCTGGGCGACTTTCAGCTGCCTCCTCGTCCCTGTCGTGCTCGTCGTCTACGGCACGTCCGTCGGCGGGGCCGCGACCACGGCGCTCGGACTGGCGGCCGTGACCGCCGCATGCAGGGTGCTGCTGCGCCGCTCCGAACGCGCCGCGGCCGTCCCCGTTCGGGCGAGGGCGCACAGGGGCGCATCCCGTCACGCACGAAATACGCCGGGAGACTGACGCGTTCGCACGTACGCACCCGTCGATTTTCAGCCAACTTCCCACACCCGGCTCATCCTTGCCGAAATGGCCTGCCAACCCCCTTGCCACCTGGGAAGAAAGGGCCGATCCGGTCGCGCGCACCCTACGGGGACGGGCCATGAGTGAAAGAGGCACTTCCCTGCGGGGCTCGCGGATGGAACCATTCGTGAGCGAATGCTTCGCGCCAAGTTGCCTTGTCGACAATGTGCCGGATTCAGAACTTGTCACGCCGGCACCACGGGACGCAGTAGATTCGATCATGAGTATCGAAGGCTGGGGACTCGTGCAAAACCGAGGGGAAACGTGCAGGAGCGACAGGCCCGAAACGAACGGGGAGACGCGAACACCGAGGGGGGCTTAGCGTCATGAGTCAGGACTCCGCCGCACCGGAGGCCACCCGGAAACTTTCCGGGCGCCGCCGCCGCGAAGTCGTCGCGGTGCTGCTGTTCAGCGGCGGCCCCATCTTCGAGAGCTCCATTCCGCTCTCGGTGTTCGGCATCGACCGCCAGGACGCCGGCGTTCCCCGCTACCGGCTGCTGGTGTGCGCCGGTGAGGAAGGCCCTCTGCGGACCACAGGGGGACTCGAACTCACCGCGCCCTACGGCCTGGAGGCGATCGGCAGAGCCGGCACCGTCGTCGTCCCGGCCTGGCGGTCGATCACCTCGCCGCCGCCGCCGGAGGCGCTCGACGCGCTGCGCCGCGCGCACGAGGAGGGGGCCCGCATCGTCGGTCTGTGCACCGGCGCGTTCGTGCTGGCCGCCGCCGGACTGCTGGACGGCCGCCCGGCCACCACGCACTGGATGTACGCGCCGACGCTCGCCAAGCGCTACCCGTCCGTGCACGTGGATCCGCGCGAGCTGTTCGTCGACGACAACGATGTGCTGACCTCCGCGGGGACAGCGGCCGGAATCGATCTCTGTCTGCACATCGTGCGTACGGATCACGGTACGGAGGCCGCCGGGGCGCTGGCCCGCCGACTGGTCGTACCACCGCGGCGCAGTGGCGGTCAGGAGCGCTATCTCGACAGGTCTTTACCAGAGGAAATCGGCTCCGACCCGCTCGCCGAGGTCGTGGCCTGGGCGCTGGAGCACCTCCACGAGCAGTTCGACGTGGAGACCCTGGCGGCGCGCGCGTACATGAGCAGGCGGACCTTCGACCGCAGGTTCCGCTCGCTCACCGGCAGTGCTCCCCTGCAGTGGCTGATCACCCAGCGGGTACTGCAGGCGCAGCGGCTGCTCGAGACCTCCGACTACTCGGTCGACGAGGTCGCGGGCCGCTGCGGCTTCCGCTCCCCGGTGGCGCTGCGCGGCCACTTCCGCCGCCAGCTGGGTTCGTCCCCGGCCGCGTACCGGGCCGCCTACCGGGCCCGGCGCCCGCAGGGCGAGCCCTCGCCGGTCCCGGTGACGGAGCAGGCCCTGCCGGCGCAGCCGCACCCGCAGGGGCAGGGGCACCTTCAGGCGCGGCGTACGGCCACGGCCGTGGCGGGCACGGCGACGGCCTCGGCCGCGCCGCCGGAACCGGGCAAACCGCACTCGGACGCGTACGCCCCCGGGCGTGCGGCGCTTCCGGGCCAGCGGACCGCGCCTTAGACGGACGGGAGAACGGAGATCGGGGGGCTGGGGCAGGTGTCGAGAGGCGAGAGCCATCGGCACGCGGCGCCTCCCCCCGATCGCCGGTCGGCCTAAGGTAGGACGCATGAACGATCGCATGGTGTGGATCGACTGCGAGATGACCGGGCTCTCGCTGACGGACGACGCACTCATCGAGGTGGCCGCGCTGGTCACCGACTCGGAACTGAACGTGCTCGGCGAAGGCGTGGACATCGTGATCCGCCCGCCGGACGCGGCGCTGGAGACCATGCCCGAGGTGGTGCGGCAGATGCACACCGCCTCCGGGCTCCTCGACGAGCTGGCGGCCGGCACGTCGCTCGCCGACGCCGAGGAGCAGGTCCTCGCCTACGTACGCGAGCACGTCAAGGAGCCCGGCAAGGCGCCCCTGTGCGGAAACTCGGTCGGCACCGACCGCGGGTTCCTGCTCCGCGACATGCCGAAGGTGGAGGAGTACCTCCACTACCGGATCGTCGATGTCTCCTCGGTCAAGGAGCTGGCCCGCCGCTGGTACCCGAGGGCGTACTTCAACAGTCCGGAGAAGAACGGCAACCACCGGGCGCTGGCGGACATCCGCGAGTCCATCGCCGAGCTGCGCTACTACCGCGAGGCGATCTTCGTGCCGCAGCCCGGACCCGACTCGGACACCGCCAAGACCATCGCGGCACGGCACGTGCTGCCCGCCGGATAAAAGGCGGGAGCGAGCACCCTCTCAGACCCTGTACACTTTTTCTCGGCCGGTCGGGAAAGCGACCGGTCGTGGTGGGTATAGCTCAGCTGGTAGAGCACCTGGTTGTGGTCCAGGATGTCGCGGGTTCGAGTCCCGTTACTCACCCTGATCGATCAGCCGGTGATCCGCGGAAGCGGATCACCGGCTGATTTCGTTTCACCCGGCCGTCGCGGGCTCATGGCGTATGGGCGCACGGGCGTGTGCCGGGCTCACGACGCATCCGGGCTCACGCCGACTCACGGGCTCACGGGCTCGCTGGCCCACGGGCTCACGACGAGTCGCGGACCACCAGCTCCGTGGGGAGCACGAGCTGCGGGCGGTCCGTCGTGTCAGGGGCCGCTATCTGGCGGAGCAGGACGTCGGCCATCGTGCGGCCCATCTCCTCGATCGGCTGGCGCACGCTGGTGAGCGCCGGGTCCATATGGCGTGCGATGGCCGAGTCGTCGAAGCCGACCAGTGCCACGTCGTCGGGTATGCGGCGGCCGGCCTCGCGCAACGCCCGGCGGGCGCCGGCCGCCATCACGTCGGAGGCGGCGAAGACGGCGTCCAGGTCGGGGCGGCGTTCGAGGAGCTCACGCATGGCCCGGCGGCCGCCCTCCTCGGTGAAGTCGGCGGGTGCGATCAGCCGCTCGTCGGGGACGAGGCCCGCGGCGGCGAGGGCGTCCCGGTAGCCGTCGAGGCGGCACTGGGCGCCGTACACGTCGAGGCGGCCGGTGATCGTCGCTATGGCGCGCCGGCCTCGGGCCAGCAGATGGGACACCGCCGCGCGGGCACCGTCGGTGTTGTCGGAGTCGACGGCGGCCAGCGGCTCGTCCGCCGAGCGGCGACCGCTGATGACGGCCGGGATCCGGAGCTGTTCGAGCAGGTCGGGCAGCGGGTCGTCGGCGTGCACGGAGACCAGCAGGACGCCGTCGACGCGGTCGGCGGCGAGGTACTGGGCGAGCCTGCGGCGTTCGCGGTCCGACCCGGCGAAGGTCAGCAGGAGCTGCATCTCGGTGTCGGCGAGGGCCGCGCCGACACCGCGGACCATGTCGGAGAAGTACGGCTCGGCGAAGAAGCGGGCCTCGGGCTCGGGGACGACGAGGGCGATGGCGTCGGTGCGGTGGGCGGCGAGCGCGCGGGCCGCACGGTTGGGTACGTAGCCGAGCTCGGCCACGGCGGCCTCGACGGCGGCGCGGGTCGCGTCGCTGACCCGGGGCGAGCCGTTGATCACCCGGGAGACCGTGCCACGGCCCACTCCGGCGCGTGCGGCGACCTCTTCGAGGGTCGGCCTGCCAGCGCTCCTGGCGCCGGTCGTCCGGCCATTCACCATGTCCGCCTCCCGGGCTCCCCTGGTCGAGAACATAACGCGCCCGGTGCCTTGACACCCCTCCGGGGAGCCGAGACCCTTCAACACATCACGCATGGGAGCGCTCCCACACTACCTGACCCATACACAACCCGCACGTTCCCCGCCCGAGCCGCATGCTCAACGAACGGGCTCAGCAGGTCAGTTGGCCGGGGGGTCGGCACGTCAGGGCACAAGGAGGACGCAATGCGCAGGACCGTAATCCTCGTGGTCGTCGCCGCGCTCGGGGCCGGGCTGCTGGCCGGCTGTGCCGAGGACAGCGACGAACCCGCCGCGGGCAGTTCGAGGGGTGGGGGCGGCGCGAAGGGCAGGACCACCCTCACGGTCGGGATCTTCGGGGCCTTCGGCTTCAAGGAGGCCGGGCTCTACGACGAGTACATGAAACTCAACAAGAACGTCGTGATCGAACAGACGGCGATCGAGCGCAACGAGAACTACTACCCCCAGCTCCTCACCCACCTGGGCACCGGCAGCGGACTCGCCGACATCCAGGCCGTCGAGGTCAACAACATCGCCGAGATCACCGCCACACAGGCGGACAAGCTCGTGGATCTGGGCAAGGTGGACGGGGTGAGCAAGGACGCCTTCCTGCCCTGGAAGTGGGCGCAGGCGACGAACAGGGCCGGCAGGACGGTCGGCCTCGGCACCGACATCGGCCCGCAGGGGATCTGCTACCGCAAGGACCTGTTCGCCAAGGCCGGTCTGCCCACCGAGCGCGGGGCCGTCGGCAGGCTCTGGGCGGGCGACTGGAACAAGTACCTCGCGGTGGGCAAGCGGTTCAAGGCGAAGGCGCCCGAGGGCACCGCCTTCGTGGACTCCGCCTCCGGGGTGATGGCCGCGGTCACCGGCAGCAACGCCAAGCGGTTCTACGACGAGAACGGCAAGGTCATCTACAAGTCCAACCCGGCCGTGAAGGAGGCCTGGGACATCGCCGCCTCCTTCGCCACCGAGGGACTGACCGGCAAGCACCAGCAGTTCACACCCGCCTGGGACCAGGCGTTCGCCAACGGCACCTTCGCCACCGTCTCCTGCCCCGCCTGGATGCTCGGCTACATCCAGGACAAGGCGGGGGCCGCGGGCAAGGACAAGTGGGATGTCGCCCCGGCCCCGAAGCCCAGCAACTGGGGAGGCTCGTTCCTGGTCGTCCCCGAGGCGGGGAAGAACAAGACGGAGGCGGTGAAGCTCGCGGCCTGGCTGACCGCGCCCGCGCAGCAGGCGAAGCTCTTCGACAAGCGCGGCAGCTTCCCGAGCGCGTCCGCCGCGTACGCGCTGCCGGCGGTCTCCGGCGCCCGGCACGAGTACTTCGCGGGCGCCCCGATCGGCCAGATCTTCTCCCGGGCCGCCCAGGGCATCCCGGTGACCATCGTCGGCCCGAAGGACCTGGTCATCGCCCAGAACATGGCGGACATCGGCATGCTCCAGGTCGACCAGAAGGGCAAGTCGCCGCAGGAGGGCTGGAACGCCGCGGTGAAGGCCATCGACAACGCCCTGGACCAGTGACCGGGCCGGTGACGGGACCCACGACCGGACCGGTGGCCGGACCGGCGACCGGCATCACGGACGACGCCACGGCCGCCGCGCCCTCCCGGGGGGAGGAGGGTGCGGCCCCGGCGGCCGGAGTGGTCGGGGCAGCCCGGGAGCCGTCGCTCCGGCGCGCCGCCCGGTGCAGCCGCCGGTACCGGTGGGACGTGCGCTGGAGCCCGTACGCCTTCGTCGCGCCGTTCTTCCTCTTCTTCCTGGCCTTCGGGCTCTTCCCGCTGCTCTACACCGGGTGGGCCTCGCTGCACCGAGTGGAGCTGACGGCGCCGGACGACATGGAATGGGTGGGGCTGCGCAACTTCTCCCGGCTGCTGGAGGACGAGTTCTTCTGGAACGCACTGCAGAACACCGTCACCATCGGACTGATCTCCACCGTGCCGCAGCTGCTGATCGCCCTGGGCATCGCGCATCTGCTCAACTACCGGCTGCGTGGCTCGATGTTCTTCCGGATCGCCGCGCTCACTCCGTACGCGACCTCGGTGGCCGCGGCCACGCTCGTCTTCGTCCTGCTCTTCGGGCGCGACTACGGAATGATCAACTGGACGCTGGGGCTGGCCGGGATCGACCCCGTCGACTGGCAGAACGGCACGTGGACCTCGCAGATCGCGGTCTCGACGATCGTGATCTGGCGCTGGACGGGCTACAACGCGCTGATCTACCTGGCGGCGATGCAGGCCGTCCCCGACGACCTGTACGAGTCGGCGGCGCTGGACGGGGCCTCCCGGTGGCAGCAGTTCGTGCATGTGACGGTCCCGTCGCTGCGGCCCACCATCCTCTTCACCTGTGTCGTGTCCACGATCGGCGCGACCCAGCTGTTCGGCGAGCCGCTGCTGTTCAACGGCAGCGCGGGCGCGACGGGCGGCGCCGAGCACCAGTTCCAGACGCTCGGGCTCTATCTGTACGAGCAGGGCTGGGTGAATCTCCATCTCGGCCGGGCCTCGGCGATCGCCTGGACGATGTTCCTGATCCTGCTGGTGATCGGCGCGGTGAACTGGCTGCTGGCGCGCCGGCTGCGCAAGAGCGCATAGGGGGTTGCTGTGCTGACGACGACACCACCGAAGCGGCGAAAGGGAGCCGGGCGGCAGCTGCACGGCGACCGGATCACCTACGCCGTACTGGTCCTCTTCACCGTGGGATCGCTGTTCCCGCTGGTGTGGACCGCGGTCGCGGCCTCCCGCACCAGCGGCCGGCTCGCACAGACTCCCCCGCCCTTCTGGTTCGGCGGCAATCTGTTCAAGAACCTCCAGATCGCCTGGACCGACGCCAACATGGGCACGGCGCTGCTCAACACGACCGTCGTGGCGGGCTCGGTCGCGGCGGGCACGGTCCTCTTCTCCACTCTCGCCGGCTTCGCCTTCGCCAAGCTGCGTTTCCGTTTCAAGAACCTCCTCCTGCTGCTGGTGATCGGCACGATGATGGTGCCGCCGCAGCTCGGCGTCGTACCGCTCTACATGCTGATCGCCGAGCTGTCCTGGACCGACCGGCTCCAGTCCGTCATCCTGCCCACCCTCGTCAGTGCCTTCGGCGTGTTCTTCATGCGGCAGTACCTGAGCGAGGCACTGCCGACCGAGCTGATCGAGGCGGCCCGGGTGGACGGGGCGAGCAGTTCGCGGGTGATTTGGCACGTGGTCTTTCCGGCCGCGCGGCCCGCGATGGCGGTCCTGGCCATGCTGACCTTCGTGATGGCCTGGAACGACTTCTTCTGGCCGATCATTGCCCTCACCCAGCACGGCAGCCCCACCGTGCAGGTGGCACTGACCGGGCTCGGCCGCGGCTACATCCCGGACCAGTCGGTGATCATGGCCGGCGCGCTGCTGGGCACGCTGCCGCTGCTGATCGCCTTCGTGATCTTCGGCAAGCAGATCGTCGGAGGCATCATGCAGGGCGCGGTCAAGGGCTGACATCCGACGCCTCCTCACCTTCTCGTCCTCACACAGACGTTGGGAGCCCGATATGTCTGAAGCTTTCGATTCCGGGCCCGTCAGCTTTCCGCCCGGGTTCCTGTGGGGCACCGCCACCGCCGCGTACCAGATCGAGGGCGCGGTGGCGGAGGGCGGCCGTACGCCGTCGATCTGGGACACCTTCAGCCACACCCCCGGCGCGGTGGAGAACGGGGACACCGGCGACATCGCCGCCGACCACTTCCACCGCCGCGCCGACGACGTGCGGCTGATGGCGGACCTGGGCGTCAACGCGTACCGCTTCTCGGTCTCCTGGCCGCGCGTCCAGCCCACCGGCCGGGGCCCGGCGGCCCAGCGCGGACTGGACTTCTACCGCGGTCTCGTCGACGACCTGCTGGAGCACGGCATCACTCCGCTGCTCACCCTCTACCACTGGGATCTGCCCCAGGAACTGGAGACGGCGGGCGGCTGGCCGGAGCGGGACACGGCGAGCCGCTTCGCCGACTACGCCCGTATCGTCGCCGAGGCGCTGGGCGACCGGGTCGAGCGGTGGACCACGCTGAACGAGCCCTGGTGCAGCGCCTTCCTCGGATACGGCTCCGGCGTCCACGCCCCCGGCCGCACGGACCCGGTGGCCGCGCTGCGTGCCGCCCACCATCTCAATCTGGGCCACGGGCTGGCCGCCCAGGCTCTGCGCGCCACGCTCCCGGCCCGCGCACAGCTGGCCGTGAGCCTCAACCCCAGCGCCGTGAGGGCACGGACCCGGTCGCCCGCCGACCTGGACGCGCGGTGCAGGATCGACGCGCTGGCCAACAGGATCTTCACCGGCCCGATGCTCCACGGCACGTACCCGGAGGATCTCCTCGCGGACACGGCCCAGCTCACCGACTGGTCGTACGTCCATGGCGACGATCTCGCCGTCATCCGGCACCCCCTGGACTCGCTCGGCATCAATTACTACTCACCGTCAGTTGTAGCCGCTGCCACTGACAGTGACGGCACCCGGGATGACGGCCATGGCGCGAGCGCCCACTCCCCCTGGCCGGGCGCCGATCACGTCGCCTTCCACCAGCCGCCGGGCGATGTCACCGACATGGGCTGGACCGTCGACCCGACCGGCCTGTACGACCTGCTGCTGCGCTACACACACGAGGCGCCGGGACTCCCGCTCGTGGTCACCGAGAACGGCGCGGCCTACCCCGACAAACCCGCCGTCGACGGCAGCGTCCACGACCCCGACCGGATCCGCTATCTGCACGGGCACCTCTCCGCCGTCCACCGCGCGATCACCGACGGCGCGGACGTCCGCGGATACTTCCTCTGGTCCCTGATGGACAACTTCGAATGGGCCTACGGCTACGGAAAGCGCTTCGGCGCCGTGTACGTCGACTACGACACCCAGGCCCGCATCCCGAAGTCCAGCGCCCGGTGGTACCGGCGGCTGGCCGGGACGGGTGTGCTGCCCGACGTCCACGTCACCACGTAGAGGGACGTAAAGGCGCGCGCCCCGGCCGGATGGGGGAAGCCGGCCGGGACGCGCGCGCTGGGGGGTGGCTACTTGTAGGCGGCGAACGCCTTGGTGAAGGCCAGCGGCTCCTGGAGGATCGAGCTGCACGTGGGGTCGGCGTGGCCCACCGCGCCCCCGGCGCACTGCTTGTCGCGCGTCGAGGACCACATCGCCAGCCAGCCGATCCCCTTCGACGCGGCGAAGTCGACCAGCTGGGCGGCGTCGTCGACCTTGAAGATCTCGGTCGTGACGTCATTGACGCCGATCATCGGGGTGACGGCGA
Source organism: Streptomyces sp. NPDC000410 (assembly GCF_040300305.1). NCBI lineage: Bacteria > Bacillati > Actinomycetota > Actinomycetes > Kitasatosporales > Streptomycetaceae > Streptomyces > Streptomyces sp. NPDC000410. The sequence continues at coordinate 49,510 of NZ_JBEPDM010000002.1, read as the reverse complement.
CGGCCTTCCACGCCGCCGCGTCCGAGAGCCCGAGGACGCCCTTGATCTGCGCCTGGGTGGCGGTCGCGGCCTGGATCGCGTACGTGCCCATGTCGCCGCTGTACGCCGGCCCGTAGTCCATCGCCATGATGTTGACCGCGTCGATCCTGACACCGTTCTTCCTGGCGTCGGCGAGCAGATCGACGCCGGGCTGGGTCAGACCCTCGGGCATGACCGGCAGCGTGAACGACACGTCGAGCCCGGGGTGTTCCTTCTGGAGCTGGGCGATGGCCTGGGAGCGGCGGGTGTTGGCGGCGGTGTCCGGCAGGGCCGCGCCCTCGATGTCGAAGTCGACCTTGGTGAGCTTGTAGTGGTCGATGACCTTGCCGTACGCCTTCGCCAGCTCGCCCGCCGACGAGCAGTTCAGGGCCAGTTCACGGCCTGCCGCACCGCCGAAGGAGACCCGGACGTCGCCGCCCTTGGCGCGCAGGGCGGCGGTCTGGGCCGCGACCTTGTCGCTCGCGAGGTCGGTGACGCCGCCCCAGAGCGGGGCACAGCCGCCGCCGGAGGTGATGAAGGCCAGGGTGAAGTCCTTCACGCCGGTCCTGGCGGCGGTGTCGAGCATGTCGTACGCCGGGTACAGCGACGTGTCGATGTACGGGGAGAACTTCCCGCCGCCGCCCTCGGTCCGCGTGGGGGTGGGCGTCGGGGCGGGCGGCTTCGTCGGCGTGGGGGTGGTGGTCCGCGTCGGGGTGGAGGTCGGGGTGGGGGTCGGCACCGAGGTCGGCACCGGGGTCGGCTGCTGCGTCGGCCGGCCGCTCGGCGCCGGTGTCGCGCCCTCCTCCACCGAACAGACGGCTTCGTTGATGCGACAGCCCGACGGGTCCCCCGCCGTCCCGCTCGCCGAGGTCACGAAGCCGACGGTGACGGACGCGCCGGGCGCCAGCTGCCTGTTCCAGCTCGCGGGCTTCACAGTGACGCGCTGCCCCCGGACGGTGTGGTCACCGTTCCACAGCGAGCCGATCTTCGTCCCGGCGGGCAGGTCGAAGGCGAGCGTCCAGTCCGACTGGGCCTCGCCGGTGTCGTTGGTGATGACGTACTGGCCCGTGTAGCCGCCGTCCCAGGAGCTGGTCCTGGTGTACGCGGCGCCGACGGCGGCCGCCTGCGCCGTGCCGGTGAGCGCGAACGCCGCGCCGCCGGTCATCGCTGCCGCGACGACCGCGCCGATCGCCTTCGTCCTGCCGCTCGCCCTGCGCCGGTGCGTGCTGGTGCCCATCGCGTGCCTGCCTCTGTGTCGCGGAACCGGGGACGGAACCGGGGGATCCGGGGAATCCGAGGTGGAACCGGGGACGGTTCCGGGGGTGGGGTGCGGCAGCACGCTAGCGAGACCGGAACGGACAATTCCCCTGATCCGGACAGGGCTTGATGTTCTTAGGGTGCGCTTAAGGACCGCATCGGCGGCGGTTAATCGTGGTTCAGACCTCTGCGCTTGCGGCGCCCCGTCCGGTGCCCGCGACGCCCCTGCGCACGCTCCCCGCCGAGCTGGATCCAGATCCGGACCTCCGTACCGCCGAGCACCGAATGCCCGATGCGCACGTCCCCGCCCGTCGACTCGGCGACCCGGCGCACGATGTCCAGGCCGAGCCCCGTCGAGCCGTCCCTGGCGCCGCTGTTGCCGCGCGCCAGAGCGGCCTGCGGGTCCGCGATGCCGGGGCCCGCGTCCGACACGAGCACGATGACGGCGTCGTCGCCGTTGTGCACGTCCACCGAGAAGGCGGTGCCTTCCGGGGTGTGCCGGAAGACGTTGCCGAGCAGGGCGTCGAGCGCGGCGGCCAGTTCGGGCCGGGCCACGGGTATCCGTACCGGACGGTCCACCCCGGCGAGCCTGACCTTGCGCCCCTCGTCCTCCGCCAGCGCCGACCAGAACCCCATCCGCTCGCGTACGACTTCCGAGACGTCGCACCCCGCTCCCGGGCCGGTCGCCTGCGTCTGCGGCTTCGCCTCCCGGGCCGTACGGATGATCGTGTCGACCTCGCGCTCCAGCTGGGCGACGGCCGCCCGGGTCTGGTCGGCGGCGGGGCCGTCACCGAGGGAGGCGGCGTTGAGCCGGAGCACGGTCAGCGGCGTACGCAGCCGGTGCGAGAGGTCCGCCGCCAGCTCCCGCTCGTTGGCGAGCAGCTGAACCACCTGGTCGGCCATCGAGTTGAACGCGACCGCGGCCGACCGCAGCTCGGTGGGCCCCTCCTCGGGGACGCGCGCGCCGAGCTTGCCCTCGCCCAGCTCGTGCGCGGCGCCCGCGAGCCGCTGGGCCGGCTGGACCATCCGTACGCCGAGCCGGTCGGCGACCGCGACCGAACCGACGATCAGCGCCACGCCGACTCCCGCGAGCACCAGCCAGGCGGTGGTCACACCGTTGCTGACCTCGTCCTCCGGTACGAACACCTCGACGACCGCGATCTCGCCGGAGCTCAGCGCGGTGGGCTGGAGCAGCGCGGAGCCGCCGGGCACCTCGGTGATGGAGGCACGGCCCAGCCGCTCGGTCGTGCCGAGGTCCCGCACGGCGGCGCGCCGGGTGCCGATCTCCAGGTCCTGGCCGCCGGTCTCCTCCGAGGCCGGGACGTGGACGGCCATCCGGCCCGCCGCTCCGGCCTGGGTGGAGGCGACGGCCCGCTCCAGCTGGTCGCGGTCGGTGGTGATGGAGAGGGTGGGGCCGATGGCGGCGGCCTGCCGCTCGGCGTTGGTGAAGGCCCGGTCCCTGGCCATCTCCTGGATGACGAGTCCGAGCGGTACGGCAAAGGCGATCACGACCATGGCCGTGACCGCCAGCGACACCTTGACCAGGGCCCATCTCACTGCGGCGGCTCCAGCTTCACCCCGACGCCCCTGAGGGTGTGCAGATAGCGGGGGCGGGCGGCGGTCTCCCCCAGTTTCCTGCGCAGCCAGGACAGGTGCACATCGATGGTCTGATCGTCACCGTACGACTGCTGCCACACCTCGGCGAGCAGTTCCTTGCGCGGTACGACCACACCCGGCCGACCGGCCAGGAAGGCGAGCAGGTCGAACTCGCGGCGGGTCAGGTCGAGCCGGACCCCGTCCAGTTCGGCCTGGCGGCGCAGCGGGTCGACCGTCAGCCCGCCGACCTGGAGGACCCGGCTCGGCGGCACGTCCCCGGCGACGGCGCGCGAGCGGCGCAGCACGGCCGCCATCCGCGCGGACAGGTGTTCCACCGAGAACGGCTTGGTGAGGTAGTCGTCGGCGCCGTCGTTCAGCAGTCGGACGATCTCCGTCTCGTCGTCCCGCGCGGTCGCGATGATCACGGGTACGTCCGTGATGCCGCGCAGCATCTTCAGCGCCTCGGACCCGTCGAGATCGGGCAGGCCGAGGTCGAGGATGACCACGTCGAAGCGGAAATGGGCGACCTCGCGCAGCGCCTCCAGGGCCGTGCCGACGCTCCGCACGGTGTGGGAGGCGTCGGTCAGGTGCCGGATGAGGGCGGAGCGCACGAACTGGTCGTCCTCGACCACGAGCACACTTGGCATGGGCGGCACCGTACGCCATACGTGTGAAGACGGTCCCCCTTGGGACAGCGGGAGGGGGGTGGTGCAGTATGACCCGGATGCGGAGAGGACTCGTACACGCACTGGCGTGGTCGCTCGCCACGGGCGCGGCGGTCACGCTCTCGTGGTGGGGTGTGCACACGGTGATGGCGGGGACGGCGTACGACCGTCCGCGCGCCCTGCCGATCACGGCGGGGCCGGCGCCCCGGTCGTCGTCCCCGCGGCCACCCGAATCCCCGACGCCCTCGGCGACCTCCGCCCCGGAGCCGGACGACAGCCACAGCCCCTCGCCCCCGCCGTCGTCACCGTCGTCGTCCTCTCCGTCGGCCGATGGGACACCGAGCGGCGGCAACAGCGGCGGCGACCCGGCCCCGAGCAAGCCCCCCGCCTCGCCCCCGCCTTCGGGCAACGTGAAGAGCTATACGGTCGAGGGCGGCCGGGTCGCCTTCGACATCGGGCCGTCCTCCGCGGAGTTGGTCTCGGCGACGCCGTCCGGCAGCTGGACGATGCAGATCTGGAAGCAGCCCACCTACATCCGGGTGACGTTCTCCCAGGACGGCCGGGAGATCGACGTCTTCTGCACCTGGCACGACACCGCGCCGCGCGTCGAGATCGAAGAACGCTGAGCGAGGAACGCCGGGCGGAGCGCGAAGAGCGCCGGGGCGCAGGAGCGCTGAGCGCTACGTGAACACCGAGGCGGGCGGTACCGGCGAGGGCCTGGCGCTCGCGTCGGTCACCGCGGCCGCCCCGCCGGTGAAGTCCGTCAGCGCCCTTCCGTGCTCGACCCGGCCCGCGTGCGGGTCGCTCGCGACCCGGCGGGTCAGCTCGGCGACGGGCAGCGGCGACGCGGAGGCGAGCAGGACGGCGTTGCCGAAGCGACGGCCGCGCAGCACGGTCGGGTCGGCGGCGAGCGCGAGCTCGGGGAAGACGGTCGCGGCGGTGGCGATCTGCCCGCGCAGGTGCGCGAGCGGCGGGCCGTCGGCGAGGTTCGCGGCGTAGTGGCCGCCCGGCTTCAGCACCCGGCGCACCTCGGCGAGGAACTCCGTACTGGTGAGGTGCGCGGGGGTGCGGGCGCCGCTGAAGACGTCCGCGATGACGAGGTCGGCCCAGCCGTCGGGCAGCTTCGCGAGCCCGGCCCGGGCATCGGTGGACCGGACCCTGATCCGGGCGTTCGGGTCGAGCGGGAGGCGGTCGCGTACGAGCTGGACGAGACGTCCGTCCAGCTCGACGATCTGCTGGGTGGAGCGCGGACGGGTGGCGGCGGTGTACCGCGCGAGGGTGAAAGCGCCGCCGCCGAGGTGGACGGCGTTGACCGGCTTTCCGGGCGGAGCGGCGAGGTCGATGACATGGCCGAGGCGGCGCTGGTACTCGAAGGTGAGCAGGGCGGGGTCGTCCAGGTCGACGTGGGACTGGGGCGCGCCGTCGATCAGCAGGGTCCAGCCGTGCGGGCGGTCACGGTCGGGTATGAGCTCGGCGAGCCCCCCGTCCACGGTCTCGACGACGGTCTCGGGTGCCGCCGACCGGCCGCGCTGTCTGTTCCTTGCCACACGCCCATTATCGGCCCGGGCGAAGGGGCCGGATTCAGATGCTGTCCGCGGCTTCGATCATGCGGGCCGCCTCGCCGAGCGCCTCGCGCAGGACGACTGGGTCGGTCACCGGTCCCGTGTCGCCCGGGGGCAGAAGCCAGCCGGTGCCGGAGACGGGCGGTTCCACGGGGGCGAGCGGGGCGCCGGGGTCGGCGGGGATGCGCAGGCCGCGGCCCGAGGTCTGGGTGCAGGCGCTGCCGGGCATGTCCCAGCCCGCCGCGGTGCCGGGCGGCACCAGGAAGCCGAGGGTGTCGCAGCTGCCGTCGTGGAGCACGGGGCCCACGGCCGGGGCGCCGCCGCGGCGCAGGATGTCCACCGCTTCCAGCCCCTGCCGGGCCGGGACGGTCACCATGTCGCACGGCTCCGCCGCGCCCGGTGCCGTGCTGAACTCCTCGCTGGGCAGGTGCTGAGCGCTCGTCGCGCCCGATACCACACTCGTCACACTCGTCCGCGAGCCGCCGCTGGTCTCCATGCCGACCTCCAACAAGGGGAACCCCTCCTCGTTGCCCAGGAACACGTACCGCGTCCCGACATGGTTCAACGCCCGCCCGCGTCAAGGGCTACGGCGGCACGCCGCCGCAAAGGATGGCAGTTCATGGCGGATCGTGGGTGAGATATCCCGTTTGTAGCCAAACACCGCGTGCCCGGCTCGTCACAGCAGGTACGTTCTTGCTCCGCCGGAGCACGGAATCCCACGTCCGGGACCCGAGGCGCCGGCCGCACCAGGAGCAGTACCAGAGAGGGCTCGGCCATGGCATCGTCACGGGCAGTTCCCAACCTCACCTTCCGGCAGCTGCGCGGGCAGCGCTCGCCGGGGGAGTTCGCGGCTCTCGTACGCAGGGCCGCCCGGGAGATCGGCGAGCAGGTCGCCTGCGACGCCCGCTACATCGGGCGGGTGGAGGCAGGCGAGATCCGCTGCCCCAACTACGCCTACGAGCGGGTCTTTCTGCATATGTTTCCGGGTCTGACGTTGGCGGATCTCGGGTTCTCGGCCCGCGAGTCGGTCCGGGGCCGGGCCGCGCGGTGCGGCACCAACGACACCAGTGACACCAGTGACACCAGTGACACCAGTGACACCAGCAACAACAGCACCTACAGCAACGAGGAGAGCGACGTGCTGCGTCGCGCATTCATGACCAGCGGCACCGTCACCGTGGCGGCCGCGTCCCTGGGCCTGGGCGCTCTGCCCGGCGCCCTGCCCGGCACCGAGGCGCTGAGTGCCGGCGTACCCCGGCAGCGGGTCGGCGAGTCCGAGGTGAGCGCCGTCGAGGAGGCCGTACGGCAGATCCGGCTGCTCGACGACCGGCACGGCGCCGACGGGCTCTACAAGCGCGCGGCTCTGCCGCTGCGCACGGCGTACGAACTGCTCGACGCGGGCGCCACCGCGCGCGGTTCGACCGCGGGACGGCTGGCCGCGGGCGCGGGTGAACTGGCCATCTCGGTCGGCTGGCTGGCCCACGACTCGGGCCGCTTCGAGGACGCCCGGTCGCACTACGCCGAGGCCCTGGCCACCGCACGGGTCGTCGGCGACCCGGCACTGGAGGCGCACGCGTTCTGCAATACGTCGTTCCTCGCCCGGGACGCGGGCCGGCACCGGGAGGCGGTGCGGGCCGCGCAGGCCGGGCAGCGGGCGGCCGGGCACGTGCCGTCGGCGCGGCTGCTGGCGCTGCTCGGCCTGCGGGAGGCGGGTGGCTGGGCCGGGCTCGGCGACCGCGTCGGCTGCGAGCAGGCGCTGGCCCGCGCCCACGCGCTGTTCGACCGCGGGCCGTCGGACGCGGACCCGGAGTGGATGTCCTTCTTCGGCGAACCCGAGCTCGAGGCGCTGGAGGCGCAGTGCTGGTCGGCGCTGGGCGAATGGGCCCGGGCCGCGCGGCACGCCCACCGGGCGACGGTCCTGCAGGACCCCCACTTCACCCGGAACCTCGCGCTCTACCGGGCCCAGCTGGCCGCCGACCTCGCCCGCGCGGGGGCGCCCGCGGAGGCGGCGGCGGCCGGTGAGCAGGTGCTCGATTTGCTGGACGAGGTCCAGTCGTCCCGTATCCGCGCGATGCTCGCGGACACGGCGCGCACGCTGACGCCCCGCCGGAGCGCGGCGGGCGTCGCCGGCTTCCTGGACCGCCACGCGGCGGCCGCGCGGCATGCGGGAGCGGGAGCGGGGGCGGGGGCACGCTGAGGTGGGGGTGGGGGGCGCCTGCGGCGGGCCCACGCGGCGGAGCCGCATATCGGGCACAGCCCCGCCCCGCCCCTTCCCGCAACTGGGGCGCTGCCCCAGACCCCGCGCCTCGAACTCCCCCTGTGCCCTGCGGGCATGGGGGAACCCCAGCGAGGCTGATTGCGACCCCTACGTCCCCAGATGCCCCGTGTCGTTCCACCGCTCGATCGCCGGTGCCCCGTACGCCCATCCCAGCGCCGACAAGCTCGTCGGATCCAGCTTGATGCGCGCCGCGAAGGAGATGTCCTCGCCGATCCAGCGGGCGCCGAGCACGCGCAGGATGTGACCGTGGGCGAAGAGCAGCGCGTCGCGGTCGGATGAGCGCGCCCATTCGATGATCTCGTCCGCGCGGGCCGAGAGCTGGGCCATGGTCTCGCCCTCGGGGACACCGTCGCGCCAGATCAGCCAGCCGGGGCGGATCGCGTGGATCTCGGCCGGGGTCATGCCCTCGTACGCGCCGTAGTCCCATTCCATGAGCGCGTCCCACGGCTGTGCCCGGTCCGCGAATCCGGCGAGTTCGCAGGTCTCGTGGGCGCGAACGAGCGGGCTGGTGCGGATCTCCGCCTCCGGGAGCCCCGACCACGGGGACTTGTGGAGGCGCTCCCCCAGGAGCTTGGCGCCCCGGCGCCCCTCGTCCAGGAGGGGGATGTCGGTCCGGCCCGTGTGCTTGCCGAGCAAGGACCATTCCGTCTGCCCGTGCCGGGCGAGAAATATGCGCGGTGCCATGGGTCCATCATCGCCCACCTGAACGCGCGGTGAATCTCACGGTGCCTCCGGAGCAACCCCCGACGCTCTTTTCGCGTCCCGTACGCCGTACGGTTCCCCAGATGACGGAGAGCGCTCGGATGTCGCAGACCGCACACGCCAGCCGACACCACCCGACCCGACTTCGGTGGTGGACCGAACTGCCGCTGATCGCCGTGGTGTACGTCGCCTACTCCGCGGGCCGGCTGGTCGTGCGAGGGGACGTGTCCACCGCGGTCGACCACGGACTGGCGATCCTGCACCTGGAAGGGCTCCTCCACATCGATTTCGAGCGCCCGCTCAACCGGCTGTTCACCAGCACCCCGGAGATAGGCATACCCGCCGACTTCCTCTACGCCGCACCCCACTACCTGGTCACCCCGGCGATCCTCGTCTGGCTCTTCCGCCGGTACCCCGCCCGCTACCGGGCGGCCCGCACCTGGCTGATGGTCTCCACCCTGCTCGGCCTGATCGGCTTCTCGCTCATGCCGACGTGCCCGCCGCGGCTGCTGGACGCCGGGCACGGCTTCGTCGACACGATGGCGCAGTTCAGCTCGTACGGCTGGTGGGGTGCGGAGGCGAGCGCGCCGCGCGGTCTGGGGGGCATGACCAACCAGTACGCGGCAATGCCGAGCCTGCACGTCGGCTGGGCGCTGTGGTGCGGGGTGATGCTGTGGCGGTACGGCCGGGGCCCGGCCACGAAGGTGCTCGCCGTCGTCTATCCGCTGCTCACCACGGTCGTGGTGATGGGGACCGCGAACCACTACTTCCTCGACGCGGTGGCGGGCGCGGCCGTGATGGGGGCGGGCCTGCTGCTCACCCGGCCCTCGATGCGGCTCGCCGACCGGGTCAAGGCCCGTCTCGGACTGGGCTCCGCGGACGGCACGTCCACGGTTGTCAGTGGCGGATGCGAGACTTCCGCGGGTGAGCACATCCCTGGACAGCGGATCTCCTCCACCGGCTCCGCGACCGCCGACGACAGCACTCCGGCAGCGACTCGCTGAGCTGCGCGGCCCGTCCGCCGCGCCGCATCCGCTCGACGCCCGCGCGCTGGCGGCGCTCGCCGCCAATCCCGGGTGCGAGCGGCGTGCGCTGCTGGACGGCGCCGGGGTGGACAAGGCGGCGCTCGCGCGGGCGCTCGGCTCGCCCGCCGCCTTCGGCCAGTCGCAGTTCGCCTTCATGCGGGGGAACGCGTTCGAGGCCCGCGTCAAGGCCGACGGCGGTACGGAACTGCTGCGGCTGCTCGGTGTCGCCGAGCCGCAGGAGGCGCGGGTCCCCGACCTGGCGGCGGCCGGGCCCGAGGGCCGTGCGGCGCGCACCGCGCTCGCGCTGCGGGAGGCCACCGAGGCCGGGGTGTGGACCCTGCTGGACCATCCGATGCTGGCGCTGGAGGTCGCGGGGTCGCCCGCGTATCTGGAGCCGGACGCGGTGGTGGTGCATCCCGACGGCCGGTGGACGGTCGTCGAGATCAAGTCCTTCCCCATGATCGACAGCTCGGCGGACGCGGCGAAGGTGGGCGCGGCCGCCCGCCAGGCAGCGGTGTACGTCCTGGCGCTGGAGCGGGTGGCGGCGCTGACCAAGGGCGCGCAGGTGGGCCACTCCGTGCTGCTGGTGTGCCCGAAGGACTTCTCGAACCTCCCGGCCGCGTCCGTGGTCGACGTACGCAAGCAACTGTCCGTGACGCGGCGGCAGCTGGCCCGGCTGACCCGCGTCGAGGACATCGCGGCGGCGCTGCCCGACGGGGTCAGCTTCGATGTCGAGTCCTGCTCGCCCGGTGAGCTCACGGCCTCGGTCGAAGCGGTTCCCTCGGCGTACGCCCCCGAGTGCCTGGCCGCCTGCGAGCTGGCGTTCCACTGCCGCGACCGGGCGCGCGGGGCCGGCGCGGTGGAGTCCCTGGGGCGTGCGGTGCGGGGCGAGCTGGGCGGGCTGACGACGGTGGCCGGTGTCCTGGCGGCGGCCCGCGGCGAGTCGGGCGACGCGGCCGACCCGACGGTCGCCGCGCTGCGGCGTGCTGCGACGCTGCGGGCCGAGGCGCTCGTCGCCGCCGGCGCGGGGCGGGGAAGGACGCCGGGGAGGGACGCATGTCGCTGATCAGTACGCTCGCCCGGCTGGAGGCCGTCGAGACCGGGCGGGCCCAGCCGCTCGCCACCGTCCGGCACCGGTATCTGTCCGACCGGCCGCTCGTGTTCGTGCCGCTCACCACCGCGGGCGAGGCGGGCGCGCCGCTCGGGGCGCTCGTGGGGACGGACCGGGACGCGCCCCGGCTGCTGACCGTGGCGCAGCCGCGTGACCGGGACCTGCGGTTCGCGTTCCTCGCCGAGCTTGCCGAGTCGGTGCTGCCGTACGTGGACGGTTTCGCGGACGACGTCGAGCCCGCCGAGCGCAACGAGACGGACCCGGAGTCGGGGAAGCGGGTGAAGGTCGAGGTCGAACTGTGCGCCGACGCGCCGCAGTTGATCGTGCCGAGCCGGCCCGGTATCGACTTCGTACGGCTGCTGGGGCGCTCGATGCGGTTCCGGCGCACCGCCGAGCAGGACCCGGACGCGCCGTACCCGGCGCCGACGCGCGTTCCGCTGCTCGGGCGCTGGCTGACGCACTACGGGGAGCGGGCCCGCGTGCCGGGCTCCTCGCTGCTGCTCGCCATGACCGATCTGCTGGGGCGGCACTGGGCGACGGGGCAGTCGCACCTGGAGGACCAGCATCTGGGCGCGCTGCTCGCCTGGACAGCGCCTCCCGAGGGCGAGTCGGGCGCGGAGGCTGCGCTGCGGGCGGAGCTGGCGCGGGACGCGGGCGGTCAGCTGGTGTGCCCGCCGGCGGGCCCGGCCACGGACCCGGCGTTCGACAACAGGCTGCTGGCGCCCGCGATGGAGCGGTACGACCGGGCCCGCCAGGCGCTCGGCGCGGCGCAGGACGGTGCCGCCGCGGACGAGCAGCTGGGGCGGCTGACGGCGGCCGAGCGGGAGATCCGGACGTTGCTGGAGGGGGTGCTGCGGCCCACCTGGGACGCGGTGTGGGAGGGCCTGGACCTGTTGCGGGAGCTGCCGCAGGGGGCGCGGGTGGCCGACCGCTGGACCCGGGACCGCTGGTCGTTCACCGGCCACCGCGACCGGGTGCGGGCAGGTGAGCCACCGCAGCCGCGCCGCGACGACGCGGTGACCGCGGCGCGGAAGCTCGCGGCGCGCGAGACGGCGCAGGCGCAGCTGGAGGCGCAGGAGGCGCTGGACGACCCGCTGGTGCTGGCGGGGCGGCGGCTGTCGGGCGAGGCGTTCGTCGCGGAGGTGACGGAGGTGACGATGGCGTGGACGGAGTCGAAGCGGCCGAGCCCGCGCCCGCTGCTGACGGTGCGGACCGATGACCGGCCGCATCTGGGCCCGGGGGTGAAGACGTACCGCTCGCTGGAGGGCAAGGCGCAGGCCGCCGAGTTCGTCCGGTACGAGGAGGACGGCTCCGCCGTGCTGCGGCTGCTGGACCGGATGGGCCGGTCCAGGGACCCGGCCGAGGGTTCCGTGCCCGAGAAGGGCGAGCGGATCGCCTGGACGCTGTTCGAGCACGACCAGCGGGGCGGGCCGGCGCTGCCGGAGCCGGAGGAGACGCCGTGGACGCACGGCGGTCCGCCGCGCACCGACGCCACCGATGCCGCCGAGAGCCCCGATCCCGTGACCCCGGAGGACCTGCTGTGACGACCGGTTTCGATCCGGGCGCCGAGGCCGCGCGCGCGACCGCCGGCATCCTCGACGACACCCTCCACGGGGACGCGCGCGGCGTCGTCGTCGACTCGCCGCCCGGCGCGGGCAAGTCGACGCTCGTGGTGCGCGCGGCGCTCGAACTGGCTGCGGCGGGGCGGCCGTTGATGGTCGTCGCGCAGACGAACGCGCAGGTGGACGACCTGGTGCTGCGGCTCGCCGAGAAGGAGCCGGAGCTTCCGGTCGGCCGGCTGCACAGCAACGACGCGGACCCGTACGACAAGGCGCTCGACGAGTTGGACCACGTACGCAAGTCGGCGAAGGCGGGTGATCTCGCGGGGCTCGACGTCGTCATCTCGACCGCCGCGAAGTGGGCGCATGTGAAGGGCGTCGAGCCGTGGCGGCACGCGATCGTCGACGAGGCGTACCAGATGCGTTCGGACGCGCTGCTCGCGGTGGCCGGGCTGTTCGAGCGGGCGCTGTTCGTCGGGGATCCGGGTCAGCTGGACCCGTTCTCGGTCGTCGGGGCGGAGCAGTGGGCGGGGCTGTCGTACGACCCCTCCGCGAGCGCGGTCTCCACGCTGCTCGCCCACAACCCGGAGCTGCCGCAGCACCGGCTGCCCGTGTCCTGGCGGCTCCCGGCGTCGGCCGCACCACTCGTCTCCGGCGCCTTCTACCCGTACACGCCGTTCCGCAGCGGTACGGGCCACGGCGACCGGAGGCTCACCTTCGGGGTCGCGTCGGACGGGTCCGGTCCCGACCGGGTGCTGGACGAGGCGGCGGAGTCGGGCTGGGGCCTGCTGGAGCTGCCCGCCCGGCACACCCCTCGCACCGACCCGGAGGCGGTTCGGGCCGTGGCCCTGGTCGTGCGGCGCCTCCTGGACCGCGGCGGCGCGGCGGTCTCGGAGCGCTCGGAGGATCCGGTGCCGCTCACCGCCGACCGGATCGCGGTCGGCACGGCCCACCGCGACCAGGCGGCGGCGGTGCGGGCGGCGCTGGCGGAGCTGAGCGTGTCCGGTGTGACCGTGGACACCGCCAACCGCCTCCAGGGTCGTGAGTACGACGTCACGGTCGTCCTCCACCCGCTCTCCGGCCGCCCGGACGCGACGGCGTTCCATCTGGAGACGGGCCGCCTGTGCGTGCTGGCGTCCCGGCACCGGCACGCCTGCATCGTGGTGTGCCGCGCGGGCGTGGCGGACCTGCTGGACGAGCATCCGTCGACGGAGCCGGTGCAGCTGGGCGTGACGGTGAAGTTCCCGGACGGCTGGGAGGCGAACCACGCGGTCCTCTCCCACCTGGCCGAGCACCGGGTGGTCTGGCAGCCGTGATCGACGCGCCCCGGGCACCTGCCCAACAGGCGACCGGCTCAGCACCGCCCACCGCCGGACGGAGTCCGGCACCCCGCCGGAGGCGGCCAATGATTACAGCCCCGGACGGCTGGGAGGCGAACCACGCGGTCCTCTCCCACCTGGCCGAGCACCGCGTGACGTGGAGCCCCTGAATCAAGTCCCTCCGGCGATCGAGGAGCGGGGGTCAGAGGGCGGAGCCGCCGCGGCGGAGACGGTCGTGTCGGCGAAGGAGTGGTGCTCGTGGGCCACGACCCAGCCGCCCCGCTCCTTGCGGAGTCCGATCGTGAGGCGCAGGCGGGTCTCGGGGTGGTCCGCGAGCTCCTTCGCCGTCCCGCAGCGCAGCAGGGCGTGGGCGTAGGCGACCGTGTCCGAGGCGGTCACGTCCAGGGACACGATCTCGAAGGAGGCACCCTGTGCCTGCCACTCGAAGAACGGCGGCCATGTCTCGCGGTAGGCGTCGACGCCGCGCACGCCGTCGTGGGGCGGCGGCACGTCGAACATCACGATGTCGTCGGCGTGATGTGCGAGGACGCTCTCCATGTCGGCGCGGTGCACCGCCTCGGCCCACCGCTCGATCAGTGTGCGGATCTCTCGTACCTGGTCATCGGACATCGTTCCGTCCTTTCGCCGTGTGGCGTTCACCCATACAGACCCGTGCGGCCGCCCGAACTCATCGACCCGCCCGGGGCGAGGCGCACTTGCCCCGGGCGGGAGAATGGGGGTGGTCAGGTTGTGCGAGGAGGAGAAGCTGATGGCGGAGCCCGAGCGGAGTGAGCGGCGGATGCGGCCTGCGCCGCTGATCTTCGAGCCTTCGGAGGCCGCCTCCGACCCGGAGCACTTCTTCGACCTGGAGGCGATGGAGGACCCGCGCGAGCTGCTCGCCCGGGCCACGGAGCTGGCGCTGGCGTTCCAGGCCGCGACGGACCGGGCCCTGGAGTACCAGGCGATCGCGGCCGCGCAGCTCGCCGACCCCCGCCGCTTCGACCGGCTGACCGCCGACGACATCGCGCGGCGCGCGGAGTGGAGCGAGGACTACGCGAAGAAGATGATCGAGTTCGGGCAGGATCTGCTGCGCGCGGCGGAGCCGGGCCCCCAGTAGACGGGCCTTCCGGTCGACCGGCCCTCTCGGCCGGGCCGTCGGCCGTGTGCCCGACCGGCCTCCCCACCGGACCGGCCTTTCCGGTCGACCGGCCCTCGCGGCCCACCTGGCATATGCCGGGGCGCAAGATACTCCCTCCCGCCCCGCCGTGTCCCGATTTCCGGCAACCCACGGCAACGATATGTCGACTCTCGGTACATGTAGTCGCCATGAGTACTTGGCTGCGAGACGAGACCCCCCTGTACCCCGCCGACGCCATCGGTGAGGCAGCGCACGATCACACCGCTCGGGTGACCCCACAGGGCGCGGGCTGGCTCGCCTCCGCCAGCCCCTATCCGCAGTCCACGCTGGCGCTGTGGAGGGCGAAGCCGACCGCGCCGGCCGTCGCGCCCTGCGGGACCGCGTTCGACGTGGTCAACGTGCCGGGGATCTTCGGTCGCCGGATGCTCGACCGGCTCTGGTCGGAGGGTCCGGGCTCCGGCCCCGTGGCCTTCCACCGCGGCCGGATGCTGCTCTTCGCCGCCCCGGGCACGGCCCAGCGCTTACCGTCCCTGCTGGACTGGGAGGAGTGGGGCGCGTCCGTGCCGCCACTGCTCTGCCACGGCATCGGGGACGCCATCACCATCCCGCCGCTCACCACGCCGGACCCCGTCGGGCCGGACGCGGGCCAGCCCGCCACCGGTCCGCGCTGGGTGGTCGCCCCCGACTCCCGGCACCCCTGGCTGCCGGGGCCCGAGGCGCTGCTCTGGGCCCGCGTACGGGCGGCCCGCGCGGTGGACGCCGCGTCGGTCCGTATATCGATTTTTCCCTCCCCCGATCAGGATGCTAAGGTCTACGACGTCAGCAGGCGCCGCTAGCTCAGTTGGTTAGAGCAGCTGACTCTTAATCAGCGGGTCCGGGGTTCGAGTCCCTGGCGGCGCACAGACGGAAGAAGCCCCTCGCGGAAGCGAGGGGCTTCTTCGTTCTCATGAAGCTCATGAAGCTCATGAGTCCACCAGCGGGGTCACGGGCCCGACAAACCTGACGAGGGTCAGGAGATCGGCGTGATCCTGACCGTCCACGCGCCCGTGCGCGTACGGTCCGTCACCTCCACGCGCACCTTCTCCCCTGGCACCGTGAGCGTCTCGCCCACCCCCAGCGGCGCGTCCGCGAGCGGCGGGTAGACCGACATGTTCCAGCACGCCCCCGTGTCCGGATGGGCGTCGATCACCTCGACCGGCCCGCCCCCGGACGCCGCCTCGTTGCGTACGCGGTAGATCAGCACGCCCTCGGTGCAGGTGTCGCGGTCGTTGCCGGTGGCGCCGCGCGCCTCGATCGCGAGCGCGCTGTTCTCGCCGGTGCGGACGACCGCGAGCCGGGTCCCGCCGGAGCCGCCCGGTGGCGCCGAGAGCGGCTCCAGGGTGAGCATGCCCCGTGTCGGCCCCGCGCCGGTGACGCACCGCACCTGCTCCTGTTCCAGCCAGCCCAGCTTCCACTTGTGCCAGCCGAAGGGTTCCGGCGCCAGCCCGAACTGGCTGCCCATCAGGTCCCAGTCCCCGACGTGGGTGTCCCAGTCGCCCTTGCCGTCCTCCGGGCGGTGGTACAGATCGGGCAGGTCGAAGACGTGTCCGGTCTCGTGCGCGAGCACGTTGCGGTCCGGCGGATGCCGTTCGAAGACCGTGACGACGCGCCGGAGGTCCGTACCGTCCACGGGGAGGGGGCGGTCGAAGTTGACCACCTTCGTCGCGTCGGAGTCGACGCCCGGGGCGTCCGGGTCGGCGACCAGATAGACGATGTCGTAACGCGAGAAGTCGACGACCGGGTCGGCCGCGGTGATCGCGTCCCGCAGGTACGCGGCGCGCCGGCCGGCGTCCCAGTCGCGCTTCATCTGATACGCCGTCGAGGTCTGGGGCATCTCGATCCACTGTCGCAGCGGATGCGCCCGCAGCGTGAACTTCCCGTACGACGCCTGGTGGAAGAAGTCGCTGGTCGCCGGGAAGTGGTCGGCGGCCAGCTCCGCCGGGGTGGTCATCGGCGGCGCGTCCGGGAACGAGAGGAAGACCATGACCGCGTCGAGGGTGCGGTCGGGGCGGGGGTACACGCCGTTCCACGTGTTGAGGCCGAGGGAGTGGTGGGCCGCCGTGCGGGGCAGCACGCAGGGCCCGGCGGAGGTGTCGGCGACGGCGGGGCCGGCCACGAGCGAGGTGGCGGCGAGTGCCACGAGCGAGGTGAGGGCGGCGGTCGTGGAGCGCAGGCTGGGGCGTTCCACTCCCTCGGGTGTTCCGTCGTGCGCCTGCTGACCCTCCACGTCGACCTCCGGCTGAGGAATGCGTGACACCTCACCCAGCTTGTGGGGGTTTGCGATGGGCCGCACTTTTCAGGTGGGCCGCCTGGGTGAGGTGGGGCGACACCCCGATGTCTCACAGAAAGTCACAACCGATCACGACGGTGTCGGCCAGGGCCACACCCGTGCAGAAACGATCGGTCTGGACCTTCCCGTGCTCTTGATCACCGGCGAGAAGCTGGAACGGCCACCCGGCCAGCCTCTATGATCGGCACACTTTCCCGGCTTTCCGGCCCCGACCAGACCTGAACGTCACGACTGCCCTGCGGGAGCGAGCGGTGAGCGGAAACACCGAAGGACCGGGTCCCGCGGCAGTCGTCACGCCCGGGACCGCCCGACCGATGATCACGGAGCGTCACCCGACTGCCGCGACGTCGCACGTCGCGGGGGTCGCGCGGGCCACCTCCGCCGCCTGCGCGGCAGGGCGCGCCGCCGGATGGGGCGGAAGTCCGGCCGGCGGCCCCGCGGGCAGATCCGCGTCCGCCACGGGCGCGGCACCGGCCCTGCCCGGCGTCGCGGAACTCAACGACTACCGTGCCGCGTTCAACACCGCGCAGATCGCCATGGCCGTCGTCGACCACGAGGGGGCCGTCGTCGCGGCGAACGACGCGCTCGCGACGCTGCTGGGGACCGAGCCCGAGGCGCTCCACCAGCAGTCCGCCGCCGACCTCGTCGACCTCGCGTCCGACGGCCGCACATGGCACGCGTACCGCGAGGTGCTGAGCGGACGGCGCTCCCGGTTCCGGTGCACGCGCAGGCTCAAACATCCCGACGGGCGCTCGCTCTGGGCCGAGGTCACCGTCGCGCCCGCACCGGACAGCCGTCGCGTGCTGCTCTCCATCGCGGACATCAGCGACCGGCGCGAACTGCAGGCCCGGCTGCGCCATCTCCAGATGCACGACCCGGTGAGCCGCCTGCCCAACCGCACACTGTTCTTCGAACGGCTCAGCTCCGTACTGGAGACCTCGTCGTACGAGCACGGCGGCACCGGCCGGATCGGCCTCTGCTACCTCGACCTCGACGGTTTCAAGGCCGTCAACGACACGCTCGGCCACCGCGTCGGCGACCGGCTGCTGGCCGCCGTCGCCGGGCGGCTCACCGCGTGCGCCGACAGCGACGGGTTCACCCGGGGCGGCAGCCACCTCGTGGCCCGGCTCGGCGGCGACGAGTTCGCGATCCTCGTCGAGGACTCGACCGGTACGGAACAACTCGCCGACCTGGCCCGCTCGGTGCTCGCGGCGCTCCAACGCCCGTTCGACCTGGCCGGTCAGCGGCTGTCGGTCTCGGCGTCCATCGGAGTCGTGGAGCGGGCCACCGACGGTACGACGGCGACCGGCCTGATGCAGGACGCGGACACGACGCTGTACTGGGCGAAGGCGGACGGCAAGGCCCGCTGGACCTTCTTCGACCCCGAGCGCAACGCCCACCGGATGACCCGTCAGGCGCTCTCCTCCATGCTGCGTCCGGCCCTCGACCGCGGGGAGTTCGCGCTGGAGTACCAGCCGCTCGTGGGGATGGCGGACGGGGCGGTTCGGGGCGTGGAGGCCCTGGTCCGCTGGAACCATCCGCAGTTCGGCACACTGGCGCCGAATCGGTTCATCGGAATTGCTGAAGAGGACGGCTCGATCGTCCAGCTGGGCCGCTGGGTGCTGCGCACCGCCTGCCACCAGGCCCGCCAGTGGCAGACCGACCACCCCGGCGCCGCGCCCCTGTTCGTCAGCGTCAACGTCGCCGTCCGCCAGGTCTGGGACTCCGACCTGGTCACCGATGTCGCCGGCATCCTCGCCGAGACCGGTCTCGCGCCCCACCTCCTCCAGCTCGAACTCACCGAGTCGGCGGTCATGGGCTCGGCCGGCCGGCCGCTCCAGGCCCTTCAGGCGCTCAGCGACATGGGCGTCCGGATCGCGATCGACGACTTCGGGACCGGTTACTCGAACCTCGCGTATCTGTCGCGGCTGCCCGTCTCCGTACTCAAGCTGGATGGTTCCTTCGTACGGGGGTTCCAGGACGAGGCCCACCCCAACCCCGCCGACGAGATCATCGTCGAGGCCCTGGTCCAACTGGCCCACCGGCTGGGCCTCACGGTCACCGCGGAGTGCGTCGAGACGGGCGGCCAGGCCGCCCGCCTGCGGCGGATCGGCTGTGACACGGGGCAGGGGTGGCTCTACTCACGGGCGGTCGCGCCGGAACGCATCGACGGGATGATCGGCGTCAGCCCGCTCGCGGTCTGAACGTGCGCCCGCACGTCAACGGGCCGCACGCGCGCGGGCCGTACGGACGAGCCCCGTACGCACGCGGCCGGTTACACGGCCCGCGCGTGCGCGGTCTCACAGCACCGGCAGCCCGTACGCGTCCGCGATCAGCTCGTAACTGCGCAGCCGCGTCCGTCCGCCGTGCCCGTTGGCCGTGATCATCAGCTCGTCCGCGCCCGTGCGCTTCTGAAGGTCGTCCAGGCCCGTGCGCACCTCGTCCGGCGTGCCGTGGATGACGTTGGCGAGCCAGCTGTCCACGAACTCCCGCTCCATCGACGTGAACGCGTACGCCTCCGCCTCCTCCGGCGTCGGGATCAGACCGGGCCGCCCGGAGCGCAGCCGCAGCATCGACAGCGCGCCGGTCATGACCTGGCGGCGGGCCTCGCGGGCGTCGTCGCCGGCCAGCGCCGATACGCCGATGAGGGCGTAGGGGGCGTCCAGGAGCTGCGACGGGCGGAAGGAGTCGCGGTAGAGGTCGAGCGCCGGGATCGTGTTCCGCGCCGAGAAGTGGTGGGCGAAGGCGAAGGGCAGCCCGAGCATGCCCGCCAGCCGGGCGCTGAAGCCGGAGGAGCCGAGCAGCCAGACCGGCGGGCGGGCCGCGGATCCCTGCACCGGGCCGGGGACGGCGTGGATACGGGCGTACGGGTGGCCGTCGGGGAAGTCGTCGTCCAGGAAGCGGGTGAGTTCGGCGAGCTGCTGCGGGAAATCGTCGGCGCCCTCGTTCAGCCGGTCGGTACGGCGCAGCGCGGCGGCGGTCGCGCCGTCCGTGCCGGGTGCGCGGCCGAGACCCAGGTCGATGCGGCCCGGTGCGAGGGCCTCCAGGGTGCCGAACTGCTCGGCGATCACCAAAGGCGCGTGGTTGGGGAGCATCACACCGCCGGACCCGAGCCGGATGCGCTCGGTGTGGGCGGCGAGATGGGCGAGGATCACCGCGGGGGACGAGGAGGCGACGCCGGGCATGGAGTGGTGCTCGGCGACCCAGTGGCGGTGGTAGCCGCGGCGCTCGGCGAGCTTGGCGATGTCGACGCTGGTGCGCAGGGCCTCGGTCGCGGTGTGGCCGCTGCCGACCGTGACCAGGTCCAGTACCGACAGGGGTACGGGGGCGGTTCCGGTCGCCGTGCCTCGGATGTGGTCCACTGCGGGGGCCTCCTGCGTGCGCTTCGTTCGTACGGCCACACACAACAGGAGGCAGTCTCCGCTTTATTCCCGACCGTCTCGCTCAGCCCGCTCGTCCTCCTCGGGCTTCCACTCGGACCGGTCCCAGTCGGGGCGCGCGAACAGCGTGCCCAGCTCGTCCGCCCACGCCCTGCGGCCGGCCAGCCGCAGCCCCTCCCACACCGTCACCTGATTCGCCGTGAGCACCGGCTTGCCCATCTCGGCCTCCAGCTCGCCCAGATACGCCGCCGTGTGCAGTGCGGTGTCCGGCAGCAGGACCGCGTCCGCCCGCGGGTCGTCCCCCGCCCGTGCGAGCTCCAGCACCTCCCCGCGCCCCCAGGTGCCGACCTCGGCCGCCGTCACGATCCCGCTCGCGCGCGCGGCGGTCACCTCCACCCCGCCCGCCCGCAGGAAGCCGGCGAACGACTCCGTCACGTCCTCGGGGTACGTCGCCGCGACCGCGACCCGCGCCGCGCCCAGCGCCCGTACCGCGTGCACGAAGGCGAACGACGTACTCGACGCCGGCAGCCCCGCCGTCCGCGCGAGCTCCCGGATCTGCTGCTGCGCGCCCTCCCAGCCCCGGATGAAACTCCCGCTCGTGCAGGCCCACACCAGCGACTCCGCCCCGGCCAGCCGCAGCTCCTCGACCCCGGCCGCCAGCCGCGCGGCCGAGCCCATCTCGATCAGCGCGTCCTCCCTGTGTGCGTCCTCGCCGATGTCGGTGTGGAAGACCGGGAGCCGGATGTCGCTGTCGAGCAGGACGGCGATCCTGGGGTAGTCGTCCTCGGCGGAGTGTCCCGGGTAGAGGAGTCCGACGCTCGTCATGTGAGCCCTTCCTGTTCCCGTTCGGAAGCCTGTTCCGCTGGACGGTCTTCCTCTTGTCGATCGGTGGCGCCCATCAGCAGCGCCTGGTACGGGCCGACGGCGTGCACCCCGATCCGGCGCAGGGCCGCCCACATCGTGACCTGGTTCGCGGAGATCACCGGCATCCGCAGTTCCGCCTCCAGCTGAGGTATCGCGTCGTACGTCGGCAGGTTCGTGCAGCTGATGAAGAGCGCGTCGGCCGCGCCCACCACAGCCTGCCGCGCCATGTCCACGACGGACCGGTACGGCACCTTCCAGATGTGCCGGGTCAGCCCCAGAAAAGCGCAGCCCGTGACCGCTACCCCAGCTTCTCCCACGTACTCCTCCAGTGCCCGGGTCACCGACTCCGTATAGGGGGTGACCAGGGCGATCCGGCGGGCGCCCAGCTCGGCGAGCGCTTCGAGCAGGGCGCCGGACGTGGTGAGCGCCGCGACCTCCCCGGCCAGGGCCATCGCCGCGCACATGGCGCGCTCGCCCACCATGCCGCCGACGAAGCTGCCGCTGGTGCAGGCGTACGCCACGACTTCCGGCTCGGACGCGGACAGCGCCCGGACGGCGTCGCCGAGCGTCTCGTGCTCGCTGACGATCCGGGCCAGGTCGAGGGAGACCTCGACCGGGACGTACGGCGTGCGGGTGAGGCGCAGCGAGACGCTGTCGGGCACCCAGCGCCACAGCTCGCGGTCGAGCGCGAAATCGAACGGGGCGACCACGCCGATCCCGCGCTGCCGGGCGGGTCCGCCCAGCCAGGAAACATCGAGGGACACGCTCATCAAAGGCCCCCTTTAACGTCTTGTTGACGAAGGTAGGTTCGGGTGCGAGCGTGGGTCAATCCGTACATGTCAGACGTTCAGAAACGGTCTCTCCGCAATGTCCGTCACGTTGCCCGTCACGTCGTCCGCCACGTCCTCCCTCCCGGTCCTCCTCGTCCTGGACGCGGAGCCCTCGCCGCGCCTCGGAGCGCTCGCCGGCCGCGCCGACGTCCGGTACGCCGACGAACACACCCTCGCCGCCGAACTGCCCCGGGCCGACGCGCTGCTGGTGTGGGACTTCGCCTCCGACGCGGTACGCCGCGCCTGGCCCGGCCCGGGGCCGCGGCCCCGGTGGGTGCACACGCCGAGCGCGGGCGTGGACCGGCTGCTGTCCCCCGAGTTCGCCGCGTCGGACACCGTGCTGACCAACGCGCGCGGGATCTTCGACGAGCCCATCGCCGAATACGTCGCCGGGCTCGTCCTGGCCATGGCGAAGGACCTGCCCGGCACCCTGGAGCTCCAGCGGCAGCGGCGCTGGCGGCACCGCGAGAGCCTGTTCGTCGCGGGCAGCCGCGCGGTCGTCGTCGGCGCGGGCCCCATCGGCCTCGCGATCGCGCGCACCCTGCGGGCCCTCGGCGTGCGCGTCGACGTCACCGGGCGCACCGCCCGCCCCGGGGTGCACGGGGCCGAGGAGCTCGACGAGCTGCTGGGCCACGCCGACTGGGTGGTGTGCGCGGCGCCGCTGACGGGCGCGACGCGCGGCATGTTCGACGCGCGGCGCTTCGCGCTGATGCGGCCGTCGGCCCGGTTCGTCAATGTGGGGCGGGGCGCGCTCGTGGTGGAGGACGCGCTGGTCACGGCGCTGAAGGGGCGGCGGATCGCGGGCGCGGCGCTCGATGTGTTCGAGCACGAGCCGCTCGACCCCGGCAGCGGGCTGTGGGATGTGCCCGGTCTGATCGTCTCCCCGCACATGAGCGGGGACACCGTCGGCTGGCGGGAGCGGCTCGGCGAGCAGTTCCTGGACCTGTTCGAGCTGTGGATGGCCGGAAAGCCGCTGCCGAACGTGGTCGACAAGAAACGTGGGTACGTCCCCTCCCATGACTCCTGAGCTGACAGATCTGGCCGACCTGACCGCACGTCAACTCATCACCGGGTACGAGCGCGGCGACTTCTCGCCGCTGGAGGCGACCCGGGCCGTCCTCGACCGGGCCGAGGCCGCGCAGGACCGCGTCAACGCGTTCGTCCGCATCGACCGTGACCAGGCCCTCGCGCAGGCCGAGGCGGCCACCGGGCGCCGCCGCCGTGCGGAGCCGCTCGGGCTCCTCGACGGCGTCCCCGTGACCGTCAAGGACCTCCTGCTCCAGGCGGGTGCGCCGACCCTGCGCGGATCGCGGACGGTGCGCCCGGACGCGCACGCCTGGGACGAGGACGCTCCTGCCGTGGCGCGGCTGCGGGAGCAGGGGGCGGTGCTCGTCGGGAAGACGACGACTCCCGAGTTCGGCTGGAAGGGCGTCACGGACTCCCCGCTGACCGGCGTCACCCGCAATCCGTACGACGTCTCGCGGACCGCCGGCGGGTCCAGCGGCGGCAGCGCGGCGGCCGTCGCGTGCGGCGCGGGGCCGCTGTCGGTCGGGACGGACGGGGGCGGATCCGTCCGCATCCCCGCGTCCTTCTGCGGCGTCTTCGGGCTGAAACCGACGTACGGCCGCATCCCGCTCTACCCGTCGAGCCCGTTCGGCACGCTGTCCCACGCCGGGCCGATGACCCGGGACGCCGCCGACGCCGCCCTGCTGCTGGACGTGCTCAGCGGCCCCGACTGGCGGGACTGGTCGCAGCTGGCGCCCGCCCCTGCCGCGAGCGCCGTGCTCGCCGACGGCGTGAAGGGCCTGCGGATCGCGTACTCGCCCTCCTTCGGCGGCCAGGTCGCGGTGCGTCCCGCGGTCGCGGCGGCGGTGCGCGGGGCGGTGACCCGGCTCGCCGAGCTGGGGGCGTACGTCGAGGAGGCCGACCCGGACATCGCGGACCCCGTGGACGCGTTCCACACGCTGTGGTTCACCGGGGCGGCGCGGCTGGTCCAGCGCGTCGGCAAGGAGCGGCGGGACGTGCTCGATCCCGGGCTGCGGGAGATCTGCGCGGAGGGGGCGGCGGTGTCGGCGCTGGACTATCTCGCGGCCGTGGACGCCCGGATGGAGCTGGGCCGCCGGATGGGCCGGTTCCACACGGCGTACGACCTGCTGATCACGCCGACCCTGCCGATCACCGCCTTCGAGGCGGGCGCGGAGGTGCCGCGCGGCTCGGGGCACCGGCGGTGGACGGGGTGGACGCCGTTCACGTACCCCTTCAACCTGACGCAGCAGCCGGCGGCGACGGTGCCGTGCGGGGTGGACGGGGAGGGGCTGCCGATCGGCGTCCAGCTCGTCGCGGCCCGGCACGCGGACGCGCTGGTCCTGCGTGCGGCGCACGCCCTGTACGAGTCGGGAGCGGCGACCGTCCCCGGGCCGGGGGTGGGGTAGGCGGGGGGTCCGCCCCCGTGCCCCGGCGCCCTGCCGGGGTGGCGGGGGCGCCTGCGGCGGGCTTGTTCCCCTACCCGCCCCTTCCCGAATACTGGGGGCAAGCCCTCAGACCCCCGTACGGCCTCCGGCCGTGTCCTCAAACTCCCCCTACTCCCTGGCGGGCGTGGGGGAACCCCCAGACGGGCTCCAAAGGAGCCCCGCCGGCGATTGAGGCGCGGGGGTACGGGGGCGGAGCCCCCGCCCGGGTCTGGGGCGGAGCCCCAGTTCGGGAAGGGGCGGGGTGGGGAACAAGCCCGCCGCAAGCGCCCCGACCCCCAGCCCCCGCCCGCCTACGCCCGCCGGAAGCTGAGCGTCTCCCCCAGTGCCCCCGCCCGCCACAGGTCCTGGCACGCGTCGGCCATACCGGCGAGGCCGTCGACCACCTGGCCCCACACGATCCCCGGCACCCACCCCACGTCCCCGTTGAGCAGCAGGTTGTTGCGTTCGTAGAAGAGGGCGAGGTCCACGGTCACCGGCCGGGAGAGCTCCGGGCTCGGGTAGCCGTACGCCGCCGTGCCCAGTTCCGTACCGCTGAAGGTGAAGTAGCAGAGGTCGCCGGGGATGGGCGTCACCGTCGGGTTCTCCAGCGGTGGTTCCCGGTCGGCGAAGGCCGGGAAGAGGGCGTAGATCTCGTTGCGCGCGTACTTCGCGTGGTACACGTCACCGCCCAGCGGCAGCGCGTCCCACACCGCCGCGCAGGTCAGGGGCGCCCGGTCGTCGAGGAGGCGCGCGGTGCAGCGGACACCGCGCTTTGCGAGCGAAACGTCGATGAAGCGATCGGCCATTGGATACGCATACCCCGACAGGACCCGGGTAGCCGCGCGCCCATGGCTCCACACACCAGACACGCCGCGATACGGCGGCGCACCCTGCTGATCGGTGCCGGAGGCGCGGTCGGCGCGGCCGCCGTGTCCGCCGGCTGCGCCCGGGTGCCCTCGGGCGACTCACTGGCCCGGCTGAGATCCGCGGGCACCGTACGTCTCGGCATCGCGGGCGAGGTGCCGTACGGCTATATCGACGAACAGGGCGAGTTCACGGGCGAGGCCCCCGAGCTCGCCAAGGCCGTCTTCAAGCGGCTCGGTATCGACCGGGTGCAGCCGGTCGCCACCGACTTCGCCTCCCTCATACCCGGGCTCAACTCCCAGCAGTTCGATGTCGTTTCCGCCGGGATGTACATCAACAAGGAGCGCTGCGCGCAGGTCCTGTTCTCGGACCCCGAGTACCAGATGCTGGACTCCTTCATCGTGCGCAAAGGCAATCCGCTGAAGCTGCGCGGCTACGAGGACGTCGTACGGTCCAAGGCACGGTTCGCGACCGGAACCGGTTACGCGGAGATCGGCTACGCCGTCGCGGCCGGCTACCCGGAGAAGGACATCGTCATCCTCCAGGACCAGGTGGCCGGGCTGAACGCCGTCGAGTCCGGGCGCGTCGACGTCTTCGCGGGCACCGCGCTCACCGTCCGCGCGGTGGTCCGCAGGAGCAGCAGGGCGGAGGCGACGGACGCGTTCGCCGCGGTCGTGGACGGGAAACAGAAGGTCGACGGCGGCGGCTTCGCCTTCCGCCCCGGCGACACCGAGCTGCGGGACGCCTTCAACACCGAGATCCACAAGATGAAGAAGAGCGGCGAACTCTTCCGCATTCTGCGCCGGTTCGGCTTCACCGAGAGCGAGATGACGACTCTCACGGCGAAGGAGCTGTGCCGATGACCGCCGGGCTGTGGCAGAACTGGGTGCTCCCGGGGATCTGGATCACGATCCAGCTCACCGTCTACAGCGCGGCGCTGGCCGCCGCCGTCGCGTTCGGTGTCGGTATGGCCAGAACTCATCGCTCACGCCTCGTGCGCTTCCTCGCGGGCTTCTACACCGAGGTGTTCCGCGGGATGTCGGCGCTGATCCTGATGTTCTGGCTGTTCTTCGTGCTGCCACCGTTGCTGGGGTGGCAACTGGTGCCGATGTGGGCGGCGGTGCTCGCGCTCGGCCTGTCGTACGGGGCGTACGGTGCCGAGATCGTGCGCGGCGCCCTGAACGCGGTGGCGCCCGCGCAGCGCGAGGCGGGCGTCGCGCTCAGCTTCACGCCCTGGCAGCGGATGCGGCTGATCCTGCTGCCGCAGGCCGTACCCGAGATGATCCCGTCCTTCTGCAATCTCCTCGTGGAGCTGCTCAAGGGCACGGCTCTGGTGTCGCTCCTCGGCGTCGGCGACGTGTCGTTCGCGGCCTACCTGGTGCGGCTGGCCACCCAGGAAAGCGCACAGATCTACACGGTCACACTGGTGATCTACTTCGTGATCGCGTTCGTCATCACCCGCTCCATGAAGGCGCTGGAACGCAGGACCAAGGCCAACCTGGGGGTGGTGACGAAGTGACCTGGGACTGGTCCGCGGCCTGGGACTTCATGCCGCGCTTCTGGGAGGGTCTGCTGGTCACCCTGCAGATCCTGGTGCTCGGTTCGCTGATCTCGTTCACTCTCGGGCTGGTCTGGGCCCTGGGGCTGCGCTCCGGGACGCGCTGGGTGCGCTGGCCCGTCGGCCTGGTGACCGAGTTCATCCGGAACACCCCGCTGCTGGTGCAGCTGTTCTTCCTGTTCTTCGTGCTGCCCGAGTGGGGCGTGCAGTTCTCCGCGCTCACCACCGGCACGATCGCCATCGGGCTGCACTACTCGACGTACACCGCGCAGGTCTACCGGGCCGGCATCGACGCCGTACCGGCCGGGCAGTGGGAGGCGGCGACGGCGCTCAGCCTGCCGGTCCACCGGACCTGGATCGCGGTGATCCTGCCGCAGGCGGTCCGCCGGATCGCGCCCGCGCTCGGCAACTACGTCATCGCGATGCTCAAGGACACTCCGCTGCTCGCCGGGATCAGCGTGCTGGAGATGCTCCAGCAGTCGCGGCTGGAGAGCGCGGCGACCTTCCAGTACACGGAGCCGCTCACCGTCGTCGGCATCGCCTTCGTCCTCATCGCCTACCCGGCATCTCTTCTCGTACGAGCCCTGGAGCGCCGCCTTGTCCACTGAATCCCGCGACGAACTCATCCGCTTCACGAACGTCACCAAGCGCTTCGGTGAGAACACCGTCCTCGACGACCTCTGCTTCTCCGTCAGGCCCGGGAAGCACGTCACGCTCATCGGCCCGTCCGGCTCCGGGAAGACGACCATCCTGCGACTGCTGATGACGCTGGAGCGGCCCGACTCCGGCACGATCGACGTGAACGGCGGCCGGCTGTTCCCGGCCGGCGAGCGGGAGCGGCGCGAGGTCCGCAAGAGGATCAGCATGGTCTTCCAGCAGTTCAACCTCTTCCCCAATATGAGCGTGCTGCGGAACCTCACCGAGGCGCCGGTGCGGGTGCTGGGCCTGTCCGAGGAGGAGGCCGTGCAGCGCGCCCGTGAGCTGCTGGACCTGGTCGGGCTCGGCGATCGCTGCGACGCACGGCCCGGCCAGTTGTCGGGCGGTCAGCAGCAGCGGGTGGCGATCGCGCGGGCGCTGGCGATGCGGCCGCAGGTGCTGCTGCTGGACGAGGTGACGTCGGCACTCGACCCGGAGCTGGTGGCCGGGGTGCTGGATCTGCTCAGGGACATCGCCCGAACCACCGACATCACGATGCTCTGTGTGACCCATGAGATGAACTTCGCCCGGGACATCTCGGACGAGGTGCTGATGTTCGACTCCGGGAAGGTCATCGAGTCCGGCGCGCCGGAAAAAATCTTCTCCGCGCCGGAGCACGAACGCACGCGCGAGTTCCTCGGCGCGGTGCTCTGACGTGCCCTGACCTCGCCCTCAGCGCACGTAGTGTGACCATGGCATATGCCAATGTGATGCGCCCCAGGCCATGGCGCCGGGGCGCCCCACAAATCTCGCCAACAGCCGCCCCTTAAGCGGTTCTTGGCGGCTATCGTGGTACGGAAGCTTGCGGTCACAACCTGGTAGGGGGAAACCGTGGCGCTGAAGCCCGAGCCGACCGCGCCGTTCCACTCGGTGCAATACGCCCTGCGCGTACTGGAGACGGTCTCCAGGCACGGCGGCGGAGTGACCGATGTCCAGATCGCGCGCGAAACCGGCCTGCCCACCGGGCACCTGGCGTCCATGCTGCTGATGCTGCGCCGCGAGGGCTATGTGGAACAGGTCGCGGACGGCGCGTACGTGATCGGCGACTCGCTCGTCCTGCTGGGTTCCGGCACGACCCGGCGGGAGGCCCTGGAGCGCAAGCTCCAGGAGACGCTCACCGAGCTGCGCGACTCCGTCGGCGCCGCCGTCTACATCAGCCGGTACATCGACGGCGAGGTGAAGATCACCCAGTTCGCCGACAGCCCGCGCACCCCGGCGGTCAACGAGTGGGTCGACTTCCGCTCGGCGGCGCACGCCAGCGCGGTGGGTAAGTGCCTGCTCACCCAGCTCGACCAGAACGGCCGCCGGGACCATCTCTCACGGCACCGGATCGCCCGGCTCACCTCCCGGACGATCACCAACGAGAAGATCCTTTTCTCGAAGCTCGACGCCCAGCCGCCGACGGTCCCGGTGCTGGACCTCCAGGAGTACGCGGTGGGCACGGTCTGCGCCGCGGTTCCGCTAACGGCCGGCTCGGCCGTGGGCTGCCTGGCACTCTCGCTCCCGATCGAGCACGCGCACCGGCTGCGCTCGGCGGCCGACACGCTGAACCGCAAGGCGGCTCCGGTGGTGCTGTCGCTGGCGCTGTAGGGCGACGGGCGGCGCGGCGGGCGCGGCGAGTGAGCCGAAGGTGCGCGCGGGCGCCGAAAGGGAGTGGGGGCACCTCCCAGCGGTAGCTGGGGGAGCGCGGAGGGTTCCGAGAGACGAGGAATCCGAGCACGATCGACCGTCGGGGCACTCCCCCTAGGACTTCGCCCTGGGGGGACCCCCAAGCGCCCCGGAGGCGAGCCGAGCCCCTGAAAGAGGGGCGCTGGTCCGGAGCACCCCCGTGGACCAGGTAGTATTACTTCTGTCGTCAGCCGCCGAGAGCGGCGATAACGGCAGCCCGCGCCGCTAGCTCAGTTGGTTAGAGCAGCTGACTCTTAATCAGCGGGTCCGGGGTTCGAGTCCCTGGCGGCGCACAACCTCACAAGAGGCCCCTCGTGGATACGAGGGGCCTCTTGTGGTTCCCGGCCGGATTCCGGCCGATCAGCCTTCCGGCCGGTCAGTCGCAGCAGCCGTCGCGGCGCATCTGCTCGGCTACCGCCCGCCACCGCGCCGACGCGGTCCGCGTCGCGTCGCGAAGGCCGCCGCGGCGGGTGTACGGCTTCTCCAGGGCCTTCCGGTCGTGGATCCGGCCACCCACCATGACCTGGGTCACCTCGGCCAGATCGGCGATATCGGTGAGCGGGTCGCCCGCGACGATCGTCAGATCGGCCAGCTTGCCCTCCTCGACCGTCCCCAGGTCCCGCTCGGCGCCGAAGACCCGGGCCGGCACCGCCGTCGCCGTGATCAGCGCCTCGCCCGGGGTGAAGCCGTACCGTACGAGCGCGCGCAGCCCCAGGTGCAGCTGGATGCCGACCGGGCGGATCGGGGTGTCCGTCCCGAGCGCGACCAGCCCGCCGGACGCGAGCACCCGGCGGCAGGTCTCGACCTCGCGGCGCAGCGCGAGCAGCTCGATCTCGGTGGCCGGGTTCGCGGCGCGGTCCCGGACGGTCTGGGCGTCCCAGGGCGGCATCATCGCGGTGACCCGGGTGTCGTCCACCAGGTCCGGGGTCTCGGAGAGCAGGCTGATCGCGATGAACGGGGTCTCCAGGAGATGGAAGCCCCCGGTGGCGTAGTTCGCCACGGTGTCCTGGTGGGTGTGGGCCTCGGCGGTCGTGGCGTGCCCGTACTCCGCCCGTTCGGTGGCGATCAGATGCGAGGTCAGGTCCTGGCCGGTCTGGATGCCCTGCGCGCACAGATGCGATCCGGAGCGCACTCCGAGCCGCTCATGGCCGAAGGCGGCCGCCTCCTCCATGATCCAGGCCGGGGCGCGGACGTACGTCTTCACGACGTCCCAGTCGAGCGCGGCCCCGCGCGCGAGCGAGCGGCGCAGGCCCTCGGGGGTGCGGTGGGCGCGGGCCATGCTGTAGGAGACCCGGGAGCCGTCGAGGAGCTCGCTGCTGGTGAGCAGCCGGGGCCCGGCGAGCCGGCCCGCGATGATGTCCTCGCGCAGCCGGGTCTGCTCGTAGGAGAAACCGGCGAGTGCCACGGTGGTGGTGACGCCGTAGGCGATTCGAGGGCGGTCTGTCGGGCGCCGTAGGTGTACTGCCAGGGGTGGGTGTGGGTGTCCCAGAGGCCGGGCAGGACGGTGTGCCCGGTGGCGTCCACCGCGCGGGTGGCCCGGCGTCCCGCGCGGTGCGGTGCGACGGCGGCGACGCGCCCGTCCCGGACCAGGATGTCCATGTCCTCGCGGGGCGCGCTCCCGGTGCCGTCCCAGAGGCGGCGCGCGCGGATGACGGTGTCGACGGGCGTGGGGCGGCGGTGGTCGAGGCGTACGGGAACGGTCCTGGCGTGGCCGTCGAGGGTGCGCAGCCGCAGCCGGCCGCCGGAGAGATGGAGCAGAGTGCGCGAGTCGGCGGCCCAGCTCGGGTGGTCGGCGTCCTCGTCGGTGAGGCGGCGCGGCTCGCCGTCCGGCGTGCCGTCGGGGCGTACGGGAAGCAGCCACAGCGCCGACTCGCTCACGCAGGCCATCCACCGCCCGTCCGGTGACCAGGCGGGCCCGGAGGCGTAGCGGTCGGAGAGCGACACGTGCGGGGCGAGGGCGTGCAGGCGGGATGTCCCGGTGGTGGTGTCGACGACCCGGATCAGGTTGTAGCCCTCGCGGAAGCGGAGGTTCAGCCGGTTGCGGTCGCAGTAGGCGAGGTAGCGGCCGTCCGGGGACCAGCTGGGTGGGCCCGGGAGTCCGCCGCCGCCGAGCGGCGCGGCGAGGGTCCTGTCCGTGCCGGTGGCGAGGTCGCGTACGAGGAGGTTGCCCGCGAGGTCGAGGCAGGCGAGGCGGGTGCCGTCCGGGGAGAGCGCGGGGTGGGCGCGGCCGCCGGCGGCCAGCAGGGTGTCGGCGCCGCTGTCCAGGTCGTGGCGGCGCACCGCGTTGAGCCCGCCGTCGCGGTCGTCGACGTACAGCAGCGCCTTGCCGTCCGGCGTCCAGACGGGGCTCTGGAGGTACGTGTCCGGCGTGGCCGACCGCACCTTGCGGGGCCGTCCGGCTCCCGAGGTGGGCACGGTCCACAGGGAGTTGAGGGACACGAACGCGACGGTGCGGCCGTCCGGGGAGAGGGCGGGCAGGTGGATGCCACGAACGGGGCGGGGGGCGGCCGGCTCGAAGTCGTACGTCTTGACGCGGTAGCGGGGCCGGTGGAGCGGGAGTTCGGCGCTGAAGCCGACCGTCTCGGGGGCGGTTTCGGGGCGGTGCGGGCGGATGACGCGGAACTGCCCGCCCGCGGTGAGCAGCAGCCGTTCGTCGTCCAGCCAGCGCGGCGGCACGGGCGCGATGTCGTCGCCGTCCACCGCGACCGGCTTGCCGTCCACGACCAGGAGGACCTGTTCGTAGCGGATCGTGGAGGGGACGTTGCGCAGCCAGGCGCGGCGCCCGGACGGGGAGAGCGCGGGGCTGAGCAGATTGCCCGGCTCGGTCTCCGTGTGCAGGGTGGTGACGGGGCCGCCGGCGGGACCGGCCGGTACGGAGGCGAGGGTGCGGGCGCGCAGCGCGGTGCCGTCGTGTCCGGCGCGTACGAAGACGACCTCGGCGCCGTCCGGGGACCAGACCGGGTCGAAGTCCTCCCAGGGGCCGGTCTGGAGGGGGCCTTCCTGGCCGGTAAGCCCGGTGAGCGGGGCAAGCTCGCCGGTGCGGATGTCGACCGTCCAGATCCGGTACGGGCTGCCCTTGACCGGATCACCACCGCGCTCGGAGGAGAACACGATCCGGGTGCCGTCGGGGGACCAGGCGGGGGCGCGGTCGTCGAACGGGCCGTCGGTGAGCTGCCGCAGCCCCGAACCGTCCACGTCCATCACCCAGATATGGAACTGGCCGCCCTTGAAGCAGGCCATCGCGACGCGCCGGCCGTCCGGCGAGCAGACCGGACGGCAGGGTTCCAGATCGGGCCGGGTGAGGGCGGTGGCGGGCGAGCCGTCGCGGGGGACGCGCCACACGATGTTCTGCACCTCGGCGACGAGCGGCGCGGTGGGGCCGGAACCGGTGGGCGCGGCGGCGCCGTTGGTGGCGGCGGTGAAGCGGAGCCGGGTGTCCGGGGCGGCGCGTGCCGCTCGCGCCGACCCGGGCACCACGGCCGCGGACACGGTGGCCGCCGTGGCGGCCGTGGCGGCCGTGGCGGCGGCGGACTGCAGGAACTGTCTGCGTGGCATCTGTCTGCGTGGCATCGACGACACGGCAATACCCCTCGCCTCGTGGGTCATGGTCGCCCCCACTGGTAGCGGGCAGGGGCCGCCGGCGTCATCAGGGCATGCCCGCCGCGGAGGGAATCCGGCCATCCGGGCCCGATGGCGTGAAGGAAGTGAGTACGCGTACTCATGAACGCGGTGAGCATGACTCAGCATGATGCGTACATGCGATCGATCTCCCTCCCGTAGGTTGATCCTGACCTGATCGCAGCAAGGACCACGGGACAACCGGATCGTGGAAGACCACGGGGACATGTGATGAGCGACGAAACGCTGCCCGAGCCGGACAAGCTACCGCTGACGCCGGACGAGCTGAAGAAGCGCAACCTGGGCTTCGCGAGCCCGTACTACCAGGCGCCGCCCGCCGACAGTTACGCCGACCCGACGGCGCCGAAGCTCCTTCAGCCGGAGAACCCGCTGCAGCCGAGCTCCCCGTTTCTTCAGCCCCCGGCCCCCCGTGGCCCGCAAGGGCAGGAGCCGGGCAAGCGGCTGCGGATCGAGCCCGGCATCCTGAACAAGGCGGCGGGCAAGGCCGACGAGATCTACACCGCGTTCAGCAAGCCGGCGGCCTCGATCGAGGCCCCGACCCTGGCGGCGATCTCGGCCCTGTCGGACTGGCAGACCTCCGCGGCTCTGCGTGAGGCCCACAAGCACTGGGAGAAGCAGGCCGGCACCGTGGCCGGATGGCTCGCTCACATCGCCGAGAGCCTCAGGGCCGGCGCCCGTGACTACACGAAGACCGATGCCGCGATCGAAGAGGCGTTCCGCGGGGTGCGGGTGCGGTCCAAGATCGAGGGGCTGTGATGGTTTCCTTCTACCAGGAGCTCTTGAAGACGGACCTCGGACCGCTGCAGAAGCTCGCCGACCAGTGGCGTGCCTCGCACAAGAGCATGACCGGCCTCGACAAGCGCGTGCACGACGAGATGCTGGTACCGCTGCGCGACAAGGGGTACTGGGAGGGCGTCGCCGCCCCGTTCGCCTGGCGGATGATCGACGACATCGAGCGCCAGATCACCGCCGCCGTCAAGGTGGCGGAGGCCGTGATCGGCGTACTGGACGACGCGCTGGGAGAGCTGAAGGTCGTTCAGCGGGACCTCAAGGACGCCGTGCGGCGGGCCGGGGAGAAGGGCCTGCACATCTATCCCGACGGCACGGTCTCGAACAACGTCATCGGCGGCCAGTGCAAGGTGATCGAGAAGGGCTCGGCGGAAGCGAAGGCCATCGAGGACGCCTCGCGGGAGATAGTCGAGCTCGTCAGGCGGGGAATCGTCGCCGACCAGAACATGGCCTTCGCGATGATGTCCGACGTGGGCCTCGGCACGTGGTTCAACACGGCACCCCAGCACAAGAACATCGACACGACCAACAAGATCGGCGAGGACGAGTACAACGCGATCAACCGCGTCCTGGACGGCAAGGCACCCTATCCGGGCGTCAAGAACGAGGGCCCGTACGACCTCGGCCTCGACTGGGTCACCGGGAGCGGGCCGCGGCACCGGGAGTACGGGGCCGGCGACGAGATGACCGAGGCGATCAGGTCCAGCGTGAGCATGAAGCAGCTGCGCGAGGACACGCTCGCGGAGTGGCGCAAGGACGGGATGGCCGAAGGCAGCGTCAGCTACTCGATCTCCGCGGACGGCAAGCTCGGCGCGCTGAAGAAACTGATATTCACCGACATCCCGGCGATCGTCACGGCGGACGAGGACCACTTGGGCGAGGCCTTCGTGGGCTCGTACTCGCTGGGCTACAAGGTCCAGGGCCAGGACCCGGACGGTAGCCTCGTCGTCGAGTACACCCTCGACAACAAGACCAGCAACGAATCGTTCCTCCACTACGTCGGCTACTACGAGTGGCTGGAGAAGTTCAACCGGGAAGAAGGCGCGTTCTCCACCGTGAGCCAGAAGATCACCTGGACCGAACGCATTCCGGCAGACGGGTAGAGCGGCGATGAACCACCGCCCCCACCGACCCCACCGCCCCCTCCATGCACTCGGCGTGCTGACGGCCCTGGCGGTCCTCGCCGGGACGCTCAGCGGCTGCGGCTCCGACGTCTTCGAGCGCTGTGTGCCCGAAAAGTCGGCTGCCGTGAGCTCGGCCGATCTGGACGGCACGTACGAAGGCCGGCGGGACGCCGAAGGTGTCCGGCTGACCCTCACCCCGGCCGCCGGGCAGGCCGGCGGCACCCTGACCGCGGAGAACTGGCCGACCAGCGACTACTACCGGGACGAGCTGGGTGACACCTTCGACGGCTCCGGGACGTGGGCGTTCGACGCCGCGTCGGCGCCGGGCAAGGACCCGCTGCTGCGGCTGAACTTCGACAAGCCGCGGGACATGCTGCCTGGGGACACGGTCGACCTCCTCACGATCGGCGTGGACGCCAAGCGCACCGTCGTCTACAAGAACGACGACCCCGACACCTGCCCGTCCTTCCGGCTGGACCTGAAGAAGTCGTGACGACGGCGGCCCCGGAGGGGGCCGCCGCGGCAGCTGCTCAACTGTTCGCCTACTCGCCCGCTCGACGTCAGAACTGGACGTCCGAGCAGGCGTAGAAGGCGTTGGGGGTGTCGTGCACGGTCCACACCGCCAGGATCAGGTGCCGGCCCGACTTCGACGGCAGCTTGCCGGAGTGGCTGAGCGTGAAGGGCGGCCGCTGGCCGTTGTAGGGGACCGTCAGGAACGGCTGGGGATCGAGGGCCGCGCGGGTGAGCGGCTGGCTCGGGTTCCAGCCGTTCCTGGTGACGTAGTACGTGAAGTCGGTCGTCGCGTGGGCGGCGGTGAACTGCCACCGGAAGGTGTGGTTCGCTCCCGAGGAGAGCTTGGTCGTGGGCCATGAGCCGCCACGCGGGTCGTCGAGCTGTGCGAAGCGGCTGTTGCCGCCGGCGCAGATCCTTCCGTCGGCCGGGCCCGCCGCCGGGAAGCCCTTGGGGCCCTCGACGCTCTGCGGTTCCCAGATGATCTCGCCGCAGTTGGCCACCGTGCCGTTGGCACAGACCTTCTGACGGCTGATCGGGGAGTCGGTGTAACCGTGACTGCCGGCGTTGCCGGTGGCGAGGAGGGTGGTCCCCGCCACGGCGAGGCCGACTATGGCCGCGCCTATGCGTGTACGCATGCTGATGCTCCTGAACGTGGGGGGAGTTCTCTGAGCGATGTGCGGTGCGATTGCGGTGCAGTGCGGTGCGGTGCGGTGCGGTTGCAGCGTGGTGCTGTGCGGCGCAGTGCGGCGCTGCGGTCTAGACCAAGTCCCAGATTATTGACGGACGTTGAACATGTCCAGACCAATCACGGGCCTTCCGTGGCGCCCGCGCGTGCGGTGCAGAAGGCGACGGTCAGGTCGCGTACGAGGGCCTTGCGCTCGTAGTCGTCGAGCTCCACGAGACCGCGCATGGTGAGGCGTTGCACGGTGTCGTCCACCGCGTCCACCACCGAGGTCAGCACGGTGTCCCGGTGCTCGGCCTCGATCGCGGCGATACGGCGCCGGCGCATCGCGGCCGCGACCTCGGGGGCGTACTCGATACGCGTCGGCTGCGCGGAGAAGACGTCGATGCCGACCGGGGCGCACTCCGCCGAGAGGGTCTTCGTCAGCGCGTCGCCGACGGCCTCGGCGTTGCGCAGGGTCGGGGCCTCCTCGTAGAAGGCGTCGGCCGGGAGCTGCGACAGCACACGGGCCATCGCCGCCTCGACCTGCTCGCACAGGTACGCCTCGTGGTCCGCGACGGAAAGCACGGCGCGGGCCGTGTCCTTGATCCGCCATACGACGAGGACGACGGCCTGGAGCGCGGTGCCGTTCGCGTCGACCGCGGGCATCGGCTCGCTGCGCCAGTGCCTCAGGCGTACGTCGACCCGGCGGCGCAGCAGGAGCGGGCTGACCCAGACGAGTCCGGTGCGCCGCACGCTGCCCCGGTAGTCCCCGAACAGCGACAGCACCCAGGCGTGGCCGACCCGGCCGCGGCCGAGCCCGCCGAGCGTGAACAGCGTCAGCAGCACGCCGAGCGCGAGCAGGGCCCACTGGCCGAGCCGGATGCCGTGGTACGGGCGCCTGCCCAGCCCGAACAGCCGCTCCACCACGCCCGGGAAGACTCCCGCCCAGTGCAGGACGGCCAGGCACCCGACGAGCGCGGCGGCCCCGATGAACACCGCGGCCCACCCCGGCAGCGCCGGCCCCGGCCGCTCCCGCAGCTTCGGGTCGGCGGGCGGCGCGGGCCGGGTCGACACGGTGACCGCCGTCCGCGCGGGCGCCGGGCGCCGCCCCGGAGGAACGGTGACGGGCTCCATCGCGACGGTGTCGGGCCCGGAGTCGTCGCCCTGGGCGCCCTTCGTTCCCTTGGTGCCCGCGCCGTCCCGGAACAGCAGGTGTACGGGGATCGGCCCGGCGCCCTCGCTCCCGATGACCCCGGCCCGCCGCCCGCCCACCACACTGAGCTGACGCTCCGCACCGGGGACGACGTCGTGGGCCTCGCCAGCGGACTCGGCACCGGTCGCGTCCGCGGCCGCCGCCTTGCCGAACCCGGCGGGCCTCTCACCCGGGACCGCCGCACCGCCGTCACCGGGCCGGTCGGCGACGACCCCGACGGCCGGGCCGTCCCCCGGCTTGGCGAACCCACCGGCCGGCGCGGCGTCGGCGACGTCTCCCTCGCGTCGCAGGGGCACGTCGGGGGCGCCCCTCAGTGCGGCATCGGGGCGACCAGCCGCCCACGAGCCGGACGGCCCCTGCGCATCACCGATCGGCGCCCACGGCCCGGCCCGGCGGCCGAGGTCGCCCGCGGCCGCGTCGCTGCCGCCTCGCACGAGCTCGTCCCCGCCGCCTCGCAGCGCGGTATCGGGGCGACCCCCCGCCCAGGAGCCGGACGGCCCCTGCGCGTCACCGCCGTGACCGACGCCACCGGCCGACCCAGGCACGGGATTGCCGTACGGCCGCGCAACGCCATCGACGAGACCGCCGGACGCCTCGCCGACACGTCCGGCGTCACCGGCCGGACCGGGCGTGGGGTTCCCGTACGGCCGAGCGGCAGCGTCCACGCGACCACCCCACAGCGCCTGCGCGTCCCCGTCGCCTCGCACGGGCACGTCACCCCGCAGCGCGGCATCGGGGCGACCCGCCGCCCAGGAGCCCGACAGCGCCTGCGTCTCACCGCCGTGGCCGGCGTCACCGGCCGGCCCAGGCACGGGGTTGCCGTACGGCCGGGCGACAGCGTCCACGTGACCTGCGGACAGGCCCGCCGCATCGCCGTCACGCCGCAGAGGCGCCTCAGGCCCACTCCGCAACGCGGCATCGGGGCGACCCGCCGCCCACGAGCCGGACGGCCCCTGCGCGTCACCGCCGTGACCGACGCCACCGGCCGACCCAGGCACGGGATCGCCGTACGGCCGCGCAACGCCATCGACGAGACCGCCGGACGCCTCGCCGACACGTCCGGCGTCACCCGCCGGACCGGGCGTGGGGTTCCCGTACGGCCGAGCGGCAGCGTCGACGAAACCGGCGGACACGCCCGCCGCGCCACCCTCCGGACCGCAACCGCCGTATGGCCGCCCCCCGGCGTCGACGACACCGCCAGGAACGCCACCCGACGCGCCACCCTCCGGACCGGAACCGCCGTCGGTCGGCCGGGCCGTGGCCGTGGTGTCGGTGCGGGACAGGTCGGGCGGGCCGACGGGGACGGTCACGGGCGCGTCCTCGTGGCGACGGCGGACGTCGAACAGTCCCCTCAGTTCGGCCGCGGCGGCACCGCAGGGGGGCTCGGGCGGGCCC
Source organism: Streptomyces sp. NPDC000410 (assembly GCF_040300305.1). Classification (NCBI taxonomy): domain Bacteria; kingdom Bacillati; phylum Actinomycetota; class Actinomycetes; order Kitasatosporales; family Streptomycetaceae; genus Streptomyces; species Streptomyces sp. NPDC000410. Next base: position 11,304 of record NZ_JBEPDM010000002.1, on the reverse strand, counting down.
GACGCGGGTGACGGGGGTGGTGGTGGACCCGCAGGGTCCTCGGGGTAGGGAGTCGTGGGGTTCACCGGGGCCGCCTCCTCGCGGTCGCTGCGTGGTCTGTGCGGCGGCGGGTCATGAGAAGAGCCGCCGCCAGGTCTCGGGGCCGGGGTAGCCGTCGGCCGCGCCGCCGCGCCAGCCCTGGGCGCGCTGGAACGCCTCGACGTTGCGGCGGTCCGCCTCGGTCCACCGCTTGTCGGGCCCGGAGGTGTAGTGCTTGCCGAAGCCCCGCTTCACCAGCTGGCGGCCGAGCTTCTCGATGTGCGGGTTCGACTGGCCGGGGCGGAAGTAGCCCTTCCCGGGGTAGTGCGGAACGGAGACGGCGGCGGGCGGCCCGGCGGTCACGGCCCGCGGGATGTTCCTGCCCGTGCCGTTCACGAGGTGGCGCCAGGTGTGCGGGCCGGGCAGCCCGTCCGCCTCCGCGTCCCGCCAGCCCTGCGCCCGCTGGAACGCCTCGGTCGCCTTGCGGTCCGCCGCGCTCCAGAGCGGCCCCGGACCCTCGCGGTAGAACCTCTTTCCGCCGCGCTCCACGAGCATCCTCCCGAGCTCGGTGATGTGTCTGTTGGCGGCGCCGGGCCCGAAGGCCCGCACGCCGGGAAAGGCGGTCCTGGCTGCGGTCTTGGCGGCGGCCGTACCCTTCGCCGCACCGCCCTTCGCACCGCCCTTCGCCGGGCCCTTCGCCGCGCCCTTCGCGCTTCCGCTGACGAGCCCCTTGTAGCGGTACGCCACATAGCTGCTGGAGTTGCTCCAGTACGCCAGCGGTGTGGCCTGCTTACGGGTGTACGGCTTCGACTGCTCGTAGGCGGTGTAGTAGGTGCGCGTGAAGTCGGTCCAGCCGCCGAAGATCGTGACGTGCGAGCCCGCACTCGGATCGTCCGGGTTGTGGAACAGCAGGATGTCGCCCGGCTGGAGATCCTTCTTGTCTATCCGCACCCCGTAGTCGGCGAGGCTTCCGGTCCATTCGTTGCCCGGCAGGTTCCAGGCCATCGAGACGTAGCCCGAGCAGTCCTGCCGGTATCCGTCCGACCAGAACTTGCTCTGGGAGTACGGGACCTTCGCGGTCACCCAGCGCTTGGCCCGGTTGATGATGTCCGCGCGCGTCGTCTTGCGCAGCTCCGGCGTCGACGGGGACCCGCTGGGACCCGCCGTCGGGCGTCCGTACAGCGGGCCCTGTCCGCCCTGCGGAGTACTCGGGCCGGGATCGTCCGCGCGGGACGGGCCACCCGGGACCAGGCCCCCGGCGGCGGTCGCCGCCCCCGCTCCCCCGCCGCCCAGCGCCACACCCGCCGCGGTGGCCAGCACCAGCGCGCGGCGCGCGCCGTGCGCCGCGGGGTGGCCTCCGGCGCGTACCGGAACGGCGTGGGCACGGGCCAGCGCCCGCCGCTGCTGCACGCAGCCGGCACAGGCGCAGTCGGCCGGGGGCTCGTACTCCTCGAAAGCCGGAACTGTCATTCCGCTTCCCCTCCACACTCACCACACGTCGCTTGCCAGGACAAGTGACATCTTGAGGGAGAAAAGGGAAAAAACGACCATCCGACAGGCCGGATTGTGCGACGAACCGAGAGAAATCGCCAGAAGAAGGACGAGGGCCGTGGTCGGAAGCACCCCGGCCGGTCCGGTAGAGTTCTCCAGGTCAGCAGGCGCCGCTAGCTCAGTTGGTTAGAGCAGCTGACTCTTAATCAGCGGGTCCGGGGTTCGAGTCCCTGGCGGCGCACGCGCAGTACGAGAAGCCCCCTTGCCTACGGTGAGGGGGCTTCCGTCGCTTTCGGCCGGTAATACCGCCATAGGGAGCCATAGAGGCACTCTTGTGATCAAGGCGTAGGTCGGAGAACCTGTCCTGAAGTCCGTGGCTCCAATGGGGCGGCGGGCTCGCGCAGTTGGGGGCAGGTGGAGGGGATGCTCCGGTTGCTGCGACCACAGGGTGGGGGCCCTGTATTCACCAACGGATGCTTTGACCGGCATCATGCAACCGGAAGGCCACCGTTCCATGTCTAGGGGGACGGCGGCCTGCCATTCACACGTCCGGATCGGCTGATCGGGGGACCTGCGTCCGGGCGAGAACAACAAAAAACAGTCACGCAGCCAGCACAGGCGTGCGGGGGGATACTCATGACGTCGACGCCGACCGGCGCCCGACCGCAGGAAAACGACCCAACACGGACCACTCAGCTCCGGGTGCCTCAGCTCAGAACGGGCGGGAACCGGTTGCACCGCAAGAGGCCGGCGCTTCCGCGGTACGACTACGAGCACTACAGCCGACTCGCCGGACCCCTGACCCAGCCCGACCCGTCGAAGCCGTACACGGTGCAGTACCGGTCCCTGCTCTCGCAGGAGCCGCACCGCGTCCGGGCCGCGCTGCTGCTCGGTGCCGCGCCGCTCGTCTCGCTCGGCCTGTTCGCCTGGCTGATGCAGCCCCAGCACTGGACCGAGCGCGATCCGAACCTGAACAACGAGCTGCTCCTTTGGCTCGACATCGTCATGCTGGTCTCGATCGGACTGATCGAGCTCTTCCGCACGATGAACGTGCTGTCGAACGCGCACGCGACACTCGTCGCCCGTGACCCCGTGCCCGTCGTGCCGGAGTCCGGCACCCGGGTCGCCTTCCTCACCTCCTTCGTCCCGGGCAAGGAGCCCCTGGAGATGGTGACGAAGACGCTGGAGGCGGCGGTGCGGATCCGCCACCGCGGACTGATGCACGTCTGGCTGCTCGACGAGGGCGACGACCCGGCCGTCAAGGAGGTGTGCGCGCGGCTCGGCGTGCACCACTTCTCCCGCAAGGGCATCGCCCGGTGGAATCAGGCCACGGGCGCCCACCGGGCCAAGACCAAGCACGGCAACTACAACGCCTGGCTGGAGGCGCACGGCGGCGACTACGACTTCTTCGCCTCCGTCGACACCGACCACGTACCGCTGCCCAACTATCTGGAGCGGATGCTCGGCTACTTCCGCGACCCGGACGTCGGCTTCGTCATCGGCCCGCAGGTCTACGGGAACTACGACACCTTCGTCACCAAGGCCGCCGAGTCCCAGCAGTTCCTGTTCCACGCCCTGATCCAGCGCGCGGGCAACCGCTACGGCGCGCCCATGTTCGTCGGCACCTCCAACGCCGTGCGGATCAAGGCGATCAAGCAGATCGGCGGTCTGTACGACTCGATCACCGAGGACATGGCGACGGGCTTCGAGATGCACCGCGCCCGCAACCCCGAGTCCGGCAACAAGTGGCGCTCGGTCTACACCCCGGACGTCCTCGCCGTCGGTGAGGGCCCGACCGCCTGGACCGACTTCTTCACCCAGCAGCTGCGCTGGTCGCGGGGCACGTACGAGACGATCCTCAAGCAGTACTGGCGGGGCTTCGGGACACTGCCGCCCGGCAAGCTCTTCAACTACACGATGATGATCATCTTCTACCCGATGTCCGCCCTCAACTGGATCCTGGCGGCGCTGAGCTGCGCGCTGTTCCTGGGCATGGGCGCCTCGGGTGTGCAGATCGACGCCGCGATCTGGATGATGCTGTACGGCAACGCCTCGGCGCTCCAGATCGGCCTGTACATCTGGAACCGCCGCCACAACGTCTCGCCGCACGAGCCCGAGGGCTCCGGCGGACTGGCCGGCATGGTGATGTCCGCGCTCTCCGCGCCGATCTACGCCCGCTCCCTCATGGACGCCGTACTGCGCCGCAAGAGCTCGTTCGTCGTGACGCCCAAGGGCGACTCGTCCAGCCCGGACACCCTCTTCGGCACGTTCCGGATCCATCTCTTCTTCATTCTGGTCTTCGGCGGATCGCTCGCGTCCTCCTTCTACTTCGGGCACGACCACCCCGCGATGATCACCTGGGCCGGACTGGCCCTCCTGATCACGGCGGCGCCCATCTTCGCCTGGCGGTACACGATCCACGCGGAGAAGAAAAAGAAGAAGACGCAGCCGCCCGGCGGCGGGACTCCTGAGCCCGAGCCGCGGGCGGCCGTCCACGAGCCCCAGCAGAAGCCCAGTTGGGCCTCCGCCGACCAGACCGTACAGATCGCCCTTGGGGGACGTAAGAAATGAGCACCCTGCCCGTCCGGCCGAACTACCGCAAGAACCGGGCCCGGCGGATCCTGATCGGGGTGGCGGTCGTGGCGCTGATCGCCGGGTTCAACGGCCCGGCCCTCTACCGCTACGGCTCCGCGGAGTACCACGAGTACAAGATCAACCGACCGGAGTACAAGGCCGCGAACGGCCACTGGGACTACCTCGACGTCCCCGCCGAGTTCAGGATCAACACGATCCACGCGGCCCTGCTGCACACCGGCAAAGTCCTGCTGATCGCGGGCTCCGGCAACAACCAGAAGAACTTCGACGCGAAGAAGTTCGAGTCCGTGCTCTGGGACCCCAAGACCGACAAGTTCAAGCTGATACCCACACCGAAGGACATGTTCTGCGCCGGGCACACCCAGCTGCCCGACGGAAAGCTGCTGGTCGCGGGCGGCACCAAGCGGTACGAGAAGCTGGAGGGGGACGTCACCAAGGCCGGCGGCCTGATGATCGTCCACAACGAGGACCCGGACAAGCCGATCACGCTGCCCGCCGGCACCCGGTTCACGGGCAAGGAGAACGGCAAGACGTTCGTCTCCAAGGACCCGGTGCTCGTCGAGAAGGCCGCGAAGGTCTTCGACAAGAACACCGGCCGGTTCCTGCGCACCGAGGCGGGCCTCGGCCGGATCTACGTCGAGGCCGAGAAGTCCGGCAAGGCGTACGAGACCGGCACCGAGGACAACTACCGGGTGCACGGCCTCAGCGGCACCGACGTCCGCAACGTCTACGGCATCGCGCAGAAGCTCGCCCTCGACAAGAAGGACTTCCAGGGCATCAAGGAGGCCTACGAGTTCGACCCGGTCGCGGAGAAGTACATCACCGTCGACCCGATGAACGAGGCCCGCTGGTACCCGACCCTGACCACGCTGAAGGACGGCAAGGTCCTCTCCCTCTCCGGCCTGGACGAGATCGGCCAGATCGTCCCCGGCAAGGACGAGATCTACGACCCGAAGACGAAGAAGTGGGAGTACACCGGGATCGAGCGGCGCTTCCCGACGTACCCGGCGATCTTCCTGCTGGACAACGGGAAGCTCTTCTACTCGGGTTCGAACGCCGGATACGGCCCGGCCGACGTCGGCCGCGACCCCGGTGTCTGGGATCTGGAGACGAACGAGTTCGAGAAGATCCCCGGACTGAGCGACCCGGACCGGATGGAGACCTCCGCGACCGTCATGCTGCCGCCCGCCCAGGACCAGAAGTTCATGGTCATCGGCGGTGGCGGGGTCGGCGAGTCCCAGAAGTCCAGCGACAAGTCCCGGCTGGTCGACCTCAAGGACCCGAGCCCCCGCTTCAAGGACGGCCCCTCGCTGGACAGGGGCACCCGCTACCCGAGCGCCTCGCTGCTGCCCGACGACAGCGTGCTCGTCACCGGCGGCTCCGAGGACTACCGGGGGCGCAGCGGCTCCAACGTCCTGGAGGCGCGTACGTACGACCCGAGGACGGGCACGTACAAGCGGGTGGCGGACCCGCGCGTGGGCCGCAACTACCACTCGGGGTCGGTGCTGCTGCCCGACGGCCGGGTGATGATCTTCGGCTCGGACTCGCTCTTCGCCGACGACGCCAACACCAAGCCGGGCGTCTTCGAGCAGCGGATCGAGATCTACACGCCGCCGTACCTCTTCCGGGACTCCCGGCCCGAGGTCACGGGCGGTCCGAAGTCCGTCAAGCGCGGCAAGAGCGGTGAGTTCACGGTCAAGAACGCGGCGTCGGTGAAGTCCGCGAAGCTGATGCGGCCGAGCGCGGTCACACACGTCACCGATGTCGATCAGCGTTCGATCGCGCTGGAGATGACGAAGACGGCGACCGGTGTCGAGGTCACGGTGCCGAAGAAGCGGGCCCTGGTCCCGTCCGGCTGGTACATGCTGTTCCTGACGGACGACAAGGGCACCCCGTCCGAGGGTGTCTGGGTCGAGGTCCCGTAAACCCTGGCGTACGTACGTACGTACGCGAAGAGGGGCGCCCCGCGTACCGGGGGCGCCCCTCTTTCCTCGCCTACTTCGTATTGCGGGCCAGCTCCAGCGCGTAGTCGGGATACCAGTCCCCCGCCTTGGGGCCGCCCTTGCAGTCGCCGTCCGACTCTCCGGGCCGCTTGATCCACAGATAGGCGTCGACGAGGGGATCGCCGGTCGCGGTCGTCGGGGTCTCACCGAGCGCACGGCCCGGCGGGTTGCACCAGTTCTCCTTCGGATCGCCCTCCGTGTACGGCCCGTTGCCGTTGCGGCTGGTGTCGATCACGAAGTGCTTGCCGCCCACCTTCGGCGAGAGCTTCCTGCCGAAGTCCTTGCTGGCCTGGGTGGTCTGGAAGTTGGAGACGTTGACGGCGAAGCCGTCGGCCTTGTCGATACCGGCCCGCTTCAGCGGCTCGAACAGGGAGTCCGGCGTGGACCAGCCCGCGTTGCCCGCGTCCACGTAGACCTTGGTCGCGGGCTGCTGCTTGAGCCGCTCGACGGCCCCGTTGAGGAGGTGGTAGCGCTCCTCGTGGAACTCCTGCGGCGTGCAGCCGTCGACGAGGTGGAGCAGGGCGTCCGGCTCCAGGATGACCGTGGCGCGCCGGTCGCCGATGCCCTTGGCGACCTGGTCGACCCATTCCCGGTACGCGTCGCCGTCGGCGGCGCCGCCCTTGGAGAACTGTCCGCAGTCGCGGTGCGGGATGTTGTAGAGCACCAGCAGGGCGTCCCGGTCGGCCTTCTGGGCCGCTTCGGTGAACCGCTTCGCCCGGCCCTCCGGGTTGTCCGAGCCGATCCACTCACCGACCGGCTGCGCGGCGATCTTCTTGATCAGGTCGGCGTTCGCGCTGTCGCCCTTGCTCAGGTAGGCGGAGACCTGCTTCGCCGCGGTCCCCTCGGGGTTGACCCAGAACGGGTCGGTCTCCTTGGGCTGCTGACTGATCGGTGGCTGCTTGTCCTTCTCGGCGCCCTCCGACGTGGAACACCCCGCCAGCAGCAGCGTGGCCCCCACGACGACCGCTCCCAGGCGGGCACGCCCGACGAAACTGCCGTACATCCACTCCCCCTTGGTGCACTGATCGAACTGTTGGCGCTGTTGGCACTGTTCGCACTGGGCCGGGGCCACCCCCCCAGGCGCCCCGCTCCAGGACAAGACCGGTCGAATCCATCCTCTCAGATACCGCGTGCGTCCGTCAGATACGCCGAGACCACCACGTTGGCCGTGTAGGACCGGGTGGCCTTGTCGAAGGTGCCGCCACAGGTGATGAGCCGCAGCTCCGCGCGGCCCGGCTGCCGGACCCCGTACACCTTGTGCGCGTCGAACCGGTCCCGGCCGATGACCTGCACGTCGTCGATCGTGAACTCGGCGACCGAGCCGTCCGTCCGGGTGACCCGGACCTTCTCGCCGGGGCGGACCGCGCTGAGCCCGTAGAAAACGGCCGGTTCGCTCGCGGTGTCGACATGGCCGACGAAGAGCGCGGTGCCCTCGGCCCCCGGCCGGGTCCCGGAGCCGAACCAGCCGACCGTCCGCGGTGTCGCGTACGGCGGCGGCTCGACCGCGCCCGTCGCGTCCAGGCCACGCATCACGACCGGAGCCCTCACCCCTATCGAGGGGATCTCCACCGTGCTGGGCCCGGCGGGCTTCAGCGGCGCACGGGCCGGAGGAAGCGGTACGCCGAGGGGCCTGCCGACGGCGGCCACATCGCCGGTCATCGGGGCCGAGCTGCCCCCGGGGCCCTCCGTCGCCCCGTGGCCCCACAGCCACAGGCCCAGCAGCAGGACCACCCAGGCCACTCCGGTGAGCAGCCGGCCGGTGCCCGCCGGGTGTTCCGCGTCGTGCGAGGCCATCCCGGGTCAGTCCGCGTCCGGACCCACACGTCGGCGCCGGGAGCTGCGCAGGGCGACGGCCACCGCCGCCACTCCGGCCAGCACCAGGCCGATCACGGTGTGCGTGGTTCCGGGGCCCTGCTCGTCGGCACCCTTGACCGCGAGCGCGGCGGAGGTGCCACCGCCACCGGCACTGACCGGGGCGTACGGGGTCTGCGTGGCGCCCGGCACCGCGTCCTCGTCGTCGCCCTCGTCGTCATCGGTCCCGTCGTCGTCGGCCTCGTCGTCGCCGTCGTCCCGGCCGGCCTGGTCCCGGTCCCCCCGGTCGTCCTTCTCGTCCTCGTCCTCGTCCTCGTCCTTCTTCTCGTCGTCACGCTGCTCGGCGAGCGTGCGGGCCGTCTCCAGCCGGTACTGCGCGACGGTGATCCCGGCGCCTTCGTCGGCGTACGCGATCCCGGTGGTGGGCGCCAGTATCAGCACGCCGGCGGCCACACCTACAGCACGGAAAGCAATCGGAACTGAACGCATCGTTAACCTCCTGGTACCAGAAGACTCACGCGCGGCGGTCGATTCCGCATCTCCGGCAGACCCGGATGGGTCATTGCCGGAGAGGTCCGATCAGATCCGGTCGACGAGGTCCGCGATCGAGTCGACCACCGTGGACGGCCGGAACGGGTACCGGTCGATGTCCGTGGGCGTGGTCAGGCCCGTGAGCACGAGGAACGTCTCCATGCCCGCCTCCAGCCCGGCCAGGACGTCCGTGTCCATCCGGTCGCCGATCATCGCGCTGGTCTCCGAGTGCGCGCCGATGGCGTTCAGCCCGGTCCGCATCATCAGCGGGTTGGGCTTGCCCGCGAAATACGGGTCCTTGCCGGTGGCCTTGGTGATCAGCGCGGCGACCGATCCGGTGGCGGGCAGCGGGCCCTCGGGGCTCGGGCCGGTCTCGTCGGGGTTGGTGCCGATGAAACGGGCGCCTGCGTTGATCAGCCGGATGGCCTTGGTGAGGGCCTCGAAGCTATAAGTGCGGGTTTCGCCGAGGACGACGTAATCGGGCTCGTGGTCGGTGAGGACGTACCCGATGTCGTGCAGGGCGGTGGTCAGCCCGGCCTCCCCGATGACGTACGCCGTGCCCCCGGGGCGCTGGTCGTCCAGGAACTGGGCCGTGGCCAGGGCGGACGTCCAGATGTTCTCGACGGGCACGTCCAGGCCCATGCGGCGCAGGCGGGCGTGCAGGTCGCGGGGGGTGTAGATCGAGTTGTTGGTGAGGACCAGGAAGGGCTTCCCGGTCTCCCGCAGCTTCTTGATGAAGGCGTCCGCGCCGGGGATCGGGACACCTTCGTGGATGAGGACACCGTCCATGTCGGTGAGCCAGGATTCGATCGGCTTGCGCTCTGCCATGGGGCGGACTCCTGCTGTACGCATGCTGCGAGTGCGGGTGGGGCGCCGCGACGACGGTGTGGCGACTCCCCCAGCCTATTCAAGAAGCGCGAGGCTAACCCTCGGACGCCCTAAATCCTGAGTTGTCTGCTTGCAGATGAACCCGAATTGACGGCCCCGCCACCGGATCGGCGGCGGTCGCCCCCGAGGCAGCGGTGAGGCTGCCCGCGGCTGGTTCACGCGTGCGCCTGCCAACGGGGGTCCGATGGCGACTTGGCTCCTTGCGGGGCCTGCGCGTGCTCTTGGTGACCGTGCCGCCCGTCCGGCGGGCACGGGCCTCGATTTCGATCGAGGCGGTCTTGTCGGCGTGACCGGTAAAGCCACAGTGCACACACGCGAACTCCCGGCCGCAACCGACACGGCTCTGCGGATCGCGCTCACCGCAGGACGGACAACTCTGCGAGGTGCCACCGGGCGGCACTGGGCGCAGTTCGGAACCGTACTGGCGGGTTTTGTATTCCAACTGTCGGCGTCTCTCTCCGGGCATGTTGTCGAGGATGGCCCGGTTGAGCCCCGCCTTCTGCTTCACGCGGGCACCAGTGCGGGTCACCGTACCTCTGGCCGTGGCCGTCATGCTGGTCACACGCAGGTCTTCGATGCCGACAAAACCGTGGTTCTTGGCGAGGTCGGTCGTGAGCTTGTGTGTGAAGTCGAGTCGGCGCCGAGCCTGGCGCGAAGTGAGGGCGGCGATCTGTGTGATGGTCTTGCGCAGGCGCTTGCTGTACCGACCTCCGTTGTGCTTCTTCGCATGCTTCAGCTGTCGCGACTTGCGCTGCTGCAAACCACGCAAGCGCCGTTGCTCACCTGGTGTGAGGGTGGGGCGCATGAGGCGCGGCTTGTTTTCGGTCGACACGTAAGCCGAGACAGCAACGCCGAAGTCAACGCCGCAGCCGGGCTTGCCGTTCGGCGGCGCGTCTACCGCACCTGTATGGACTCCGAAGGCGACATGCCAGCCCAGCCCATCCCGCACCAGTACGCAATTACGCACGGCACCACCCAGAGAACGGGACAGACGGAACCTCACCCAGCCCAACTTTGGGATACGTACCTCGGCCCAGTGCCGATTCAGCTTACGGAGCCGCACGGACTGGCCCGGGAACGAGATGCTCATCGCCGTGCCCCGCCGCTTGAACACAGGGGGACCGGCAGGATGATCGGGGTTGGCCATGTTCACGAACGCCCGGTCGAGGTGCCGCAATACCTGCTGACCAGCCTGGGCGGGCAGTCGGCTCAGCCAGTTCACCGCATCGTCCGGGTCTTTGCGGACTTCAGTCAGCAGCAGGCACTGCTCCGCCGACCACACCCATGTCCCGTCATGCTTGCGGCCGACCATCATGCGGTGCTCCAGCGCCAGGTTCCACAGCGCACGGACGTCATGCCCCCAGCCGGTCAGGATCTCGTCCTGCGCCGACGTCGGGTACGCGCGGTACTTGCGCCCCCGATCCGCCTTCACCGGCCCTCCCCAATATGTCCGACTGAGCTGCCCCGAGTTTCGTAGAGTCCGATCTTGATTGGTTCAGGCGGACTGCGGGACTTGCTCCTGGCTACGCCAGAAGGCTTCCTCGTACTCGGCGGGCGGGACATAGTCGAGCGCGGAGTGGAGACGTTCTTCGTTGTACCAGGTGATCCACTGGAAGATCGCGCGTTCGACCTGGTCGACGTCCTTCCAGGGGCCCTGCATCTCGATGAGCTCGGCCTTGAAGGTGCCGTTCAGGGCCTCGGCCATCGCGTTGTCATACGAGTCCGCGACCGACCCGACGGACGCGGAGGCGCCGATGTCGGACAGCCGGTCGGTATACCGAATTGATACGTATTGGGACCCGCGGTCGCTGTGATGGATGAGGCCGGAATCCCTCTTGATCTTCCGTCTCCACAACGCCATCTCCAGTGCTTCCAGCGGGAGTTCGGTCCGCATGTGGTTCGCAACTTGCCAGCCGACGATCATCCGGGAGTACACGTCCAGGACGAACGCCACGTATGCCCACCC